>JAHFBE010000057.1 GCA_023250205.1 Candidatus Melainabacteria bacterium
AAGATTCAAACCTATCAAGAATAAACTCAAGCTCACTGTCTCCATGAATATTTTTAAGCTCTTCAATGATTGGTTTAATATCTAAGCCCTTAAGATTTCCCGGTCTATCTAAAAGTTTAATTAGTTTTTCGACTTGTTCACCTGTAATTTTTCTATCTTTTAAAACCTTAAGTACCCTTTGAGCATTTTCCTGCATCAATTTTGTCATTGTCTGTGGCTTTGAAAGCACTTCAGATATCAATTCAGACTTCTCTATGCTGATAGTTCCAACTAAAACAGGTCTGCCAGTAAGATGCGTTTGAACAATTTCTTCAATACAAGAATAAAATTTATATTTTTCAGTTCTATAAACCTGATCATCTTGATCTACTCTAATATTATTTTTATTTGTTGGAATACAAAGAACTTCAAGATTATAAATCTTCTTAAATTCATCTTTCTCCGTATACGCAGTACCAGTCATACCAGACAATTTTGGATATAATCTGAACAAATTTTGGAATGTAATACTTGCAAGAGTAAGTGTTTCTTCCTGGATTGGAACAGACTCTTTAGCCTCAATAGCCTGATGCAAACCATCGCTCCAACGACGTCCCATCATTAATCTTCCAGTAAATTCATCTACTATAACAACTTCAGGTTTATTATTATTTTCAGGATTTGGTTTAATTACATAATCAATATCTTTTTTAAAAAGTTCTTTCCCCTTAAGTGCCTGCAACAAGTTATGTGCAAGGTTTGCTCTAATATCCCAGAGATCATCAATCCCAAGTAAATCCTCTGCATTTTTAATACCTTTATCAGTAAGAATTACATTTCTTGCTTTTTCATCCACCCAATAATCACAATTTTGATCATCTTTATCCTTACCTTTCTTAAGTCTCATAGAAAGTTTGGACATTGTAATGTAAACCTCTCTCTGACCTTTAGATGGCATCCCAGAAATAATTAAAGGAGTCCTGGCTTCATCAATTAATATACTGTCAACCTCATCTACAATTGCATAGAAATAATCTCTTTGCACACAATTTTTTAAATTTGATTCCATATTGTCTCTTAAGTAATCAAATCCAAATTCATTGTTCGTACCATAAGTAATATCTGCTCTATAAGAACGATATTTTTCTGCTTTCTTTTGATGTGGTATAACCAGTCCAACACTCATTCCAAGGAAATTATAAATTTTTCCCATCCATTGAGAATCACGACTTGCCAGATAGTCATTTACAGTAACAACATTCACACCACGCCCACATAAAGCATTTAAATAGACCGGCAAGGTAGCAACAAGTGTTTTACCTTCACCAGTCCTCATTTCAGCAATGTTTCCATGGTGAAGTGCTGCTCCACCAAGCAACTGCACATCAAAATGTCTCATATTTAGAACCCTTTTTGAAACCTCTCGAACTACAGCAAAAGCCTCAGGTAAAATCTGATCTAAGATTTCTAAAGTAGCTTTATCTCTGGCAGTACGAATAATTCCAGGGATTTTGGGGGAATCTTCAGGTACAAGTAACCGATCTTCAATATCACTAAGCTTATTATCTATTATGTTTTTAAAATATGCTGTTTTTGCTTTAAGTTCATCATCTGCAAGCCTACTTAATTCAGATTCTAAATTATTTATTTTTTCAACAAATGGCTGTATAGCCTTTAATTTAGCATCATTATTTTCACCAAAAAATTTTTCCAGGAACTTAAGCATAATATCAATATCTTTTATGTTACTCTAGATTAGTTACCACGTAATAATGTAACATTTCAGAGTGAACATTTTCCAGGATATGATTTTATCCGATTCATTCGGTAAAATCGAAATACTATGACAATAGATACTCCCCCCTAAACACACGATACAAAATTTACTTTAAGAATGCTTTCTAAAGACAGTAAGCAAAGAATAAATAAGGAACATCTAAAACAGTTGATATCACATGACACTACTAATTAAATCAATTAAGGATATAAAAGATGTAATTGCTAAATCCGAGAGACCTTTAGGATTAGTACCTACCATGGGCTCATTACATGAAGGACATATTTCTCTTATAAAAGCTGCTAAAAACGATTGCAAGACAACGATAGTTTACGTATTTGTAAATCCCCTGCAGTTTGGTCCAAATGAAGACTTTGATCAATATCCACGTGATTTAGAAAAAGATTTAGAAATCTGCAAACAAAACAATATTGATATTGTTTTTGCTCCTGAGGTTAGTGAAATTTACCCTAATCTTGAAGATAGTAAAAAAAATCCTATTCATCCTCCAAAAGAATTAACGGACATCCTTTGCGGCAAAACTAGAATTGATCATTTTAGTGGAGTTGCAACTGTAATAAAGAAATTTTTTGAAATCATTGAACCTGATTTTACCTACTTTGGAGAAAAAGATTTACAGCAATTCTACGTAATAAAGTGGCTGGTTGAAAAATTTAATTTACCCATAAAAATAAAATCATGCCCAACCATAAGAGAATCCACCGGCTTAGCGTATAGCTCAAGAAACAGGTACCTGACTCCGGAGGGTAAGATTGTCGCAGCAAGTTTATACAAAGCATTAAAGCTCGCAAAAGAGAATACTAGAAGCGGTATTTTTTCAGTAAATAAATCTGTTCTCGAAAGCCTGATATTTCTTTCTCATTTTCAGGAAATCAAAGTTGAATACTTTGATGCAAGAAATAAAGCAAATCTCGAAAAAGTTAGCGAAGATGCAAAGCATAATTTCTATTATTTAATTGCTGCTAAAATCAACAACGTACGATTGATTGATAACATAGAAATAACATAATCTTGAAACATCAAAACAAAAACTATCAAATTGCTCTAGATGGTCCCGCTGGTTCTGGAAAAAGTACAATTGCAAAACTGTTGGCAAGAAAACTTGGATTTACCTATGTAGACAGCGGAGCAATGTACAGAGCAACTACACTATATTTGATAGAGAATAATCTTCTAGATAAATCAGACAAAATGATTTCTTCACACTTAAAAAAGATAAAAATTAATTTAAAAGAAAGAAAACAATGTCAAATTGTAATCTTAAACAACAAGGACGTTACCAGAGAAATAAGAACCTCAATAATTAATAGAAATGTAAGCAATGTATCAAGCAAAAAAGAAATCCGAGAGGAAATGGTTAAAAGGCAAAAGAAAATAGGAGAGAATGGTTCTATTGTAATGGATGGAAGAGATATTGGAACCGCTGTGTTCCCAAATGCAGATTTGAAAATTTATTTAACAGCATCAGTCTACATAAGAGCGATTAGGAGGAAGAAAGACCTCAAAGACCTTTCAGAGAAAGTCTCAATTAAAGAGCTTATCAAGCAAATACAAAGACGTGATGACATTGACAGCTCTAGAGAAATATCACCACTATCCAAATCTCAGGATTCAATTGTAATTGACTCATCAAACCTAACAATTAAGGAGGTTTTAGAACAAATAGTTTCTTTTATGCCATCACAATAAGTTATAATAATTTCATGTCTAAAGATAAAAATATACTTCCAATCTTCCCTCTCCCTGAGACTGTAATGTTTCCGGAAATGAATTTACCACTGCATATTTTTGAAGATAAGTTTAAAGAGCTAATTAATGACTGTATAAATGGAAACAAACAATTTGGGATAGTACTTGAAAAAGGAAATAATTTTTATGCAAAGATTGGCACCATAGTAGAAATTGTAGACATTGAAGAGTTAGAAGATGGATTAATGAATATCATTACTGAAGGGATAAGCAGGTTTGAAATAATTAGTCTTATTGCAGAAGAGCCTTACTGTGTCGCAGAAATTAAATCATACGAAGACGCTGATACAAATCTTAATGCTGAGTTAAAAGCTTCTTTAAAAGAAGTTAAACAGATGGCTTCAAAAGCACTTAAAACATTTGATCTTATTTCAGATGAACAACATTCAAAAAAGATAAAACTTCCAAACAAACCTGATGAACTTCTATTCCTAATAGCGACCAATCTAACCTGTTCACACGAACAAAAGCAAAGCATTCTTGAAACCTTATCAATTAAAGACCGTGTTGAAAAAATAAAACCCTTATTAAGTGAGGAATTAGAGAAGCTTGAAGTTTTACTAGAGAATAAAAAGACAAAAAGCAAGGTAGAAAAAAACGGTAAGTTAAAAATCCATTAGTAGAAGCATGCCATGGCATGCTTCTACTTTCGACGAGAAATTAACACACCTAAGTAAGAACCCACTATTGAAAATAGGATAGTAATAATTACAACAAGAATGCTTGTAGTTAAAAAAAGCGTGGGAAGTATGTCTACGAAGTTAGGTATTGGAGCAGTATCTTTTGGCCAATTTGCTTTTAATGTTCTAATAAGAATCCGTTGACTCTCAGAAGATTGAAATGAAACGATTGTGAGAATATCCAGGCAAACACCACCCAAAATTCCAGAAAACAATCCTAGAAATAAGCTATCTAAAATAGAGACGATTCCACCTGTTGCTCTATTTGATACTCGAACTGTTACATAACCACCAATTATTGACCACAAAAAAATTCCAGGAGCAAAAATAACAGACAATAAAGTTGTTAATAGTCCACCAAAAATGACAGGCTTTAAATATGGATCTTTTATTTTGTTATTCAAGCTAAACAATATTAGACATCCTTATTGCAATTATTTAACTACTAATTTCTTTTCTTTATGCAATTTATACAAATAATGATATATTACAATGCTTCCTGAACATGACAAATTGAGTGAATGAACCAACCCATACTGAGGTATTTCTAATACTGGGTAATTATTATTTCGTACAATTGATTCAGGTAACCCACCTTTTTCCATCCCCATAAAAAATAAAGGATTTTCAGGATATTCAAATTCAAACATTGACTTTGAGTTATCAGATTGTTCAACAAGCACTATATTGTAATTAGTATTTTTTACATATTCAAAGAAATCATCGGGCTTTTCATAGTAATTAACTTTCGTCCATTTATCACTAGATACAGCAGCATAAGTATTAAAACTTTTATTTCCTACTAAAAAGAACTCTTTACCTTTTGCACAATGAACTGTTCTTAATAATGAGCCAATATTAAATTCCTTTGAAATATTGTAAACAGCCACTGCAAAAGGGTGAACCCATGAAAAATATTCTTCAAGTTTTTTTTCTCTTTCTTCAGTCATATAAGCTTATTGCTTACTGGTTACAGGTGACTTAATCTCCTGTATTGAAATGTTAATTAAAGGTCTTTTACCAATAAGTTCTAAAACACTTTTATTTACTACATCTCTGACAACCGACTTTAAGCTTAAAAGTTCCTTTTCTTCTCTTTCAACAGCTTGCTTTACTGCATCTTTAACAAGTTCAACAGTTCCAAGACAAAACGCACGCCAATCTTTCCCCTTCGCAAAGGAACAAGCTTCAGCTAATATTTCTGGTCCAGCAATTATGTTTTTCTTTTCATCCAACGCAAGCGCAACTGTAATAGTACCTTCTTCAGAGAGCGCCATTCTTTCTTTCATTGTTGTTTCATCTATATCTAACCGTTTCGCCTGATTATAGTAAATAGATTGAGCTGGTATTTTATTTGAAACTCTGGCAACTTGTTCTCTTAATTCAAGAACATCTCCATTTTTCAAAATGTGAATATCATTAGAACTGACACCTATCATCTGGGCAATATTACCGTATTGAACTAACTGTCTTTCTTCACCGTGAGAAGGAGCAAGCGATCTTGGTTTAGAAATCGTAAGCATAAATTTTGACTCTTCTTGAGCTGCATGTCCTGAGACATGAACGCCTTGTCCACGCCCACCTATTACTTGAACCTTTTGGACAAAAAATTGATCAACCGTATGTGCAAGTGTTCTGGCTGTACCAGGAGGAGGATTAGAACTAACAACAATAATATCCTTTGCTTTGATTTTAACGTGTTGATGTTCTTGTTTAGCAATGCTTATTAAAGCAGTTAAAAAATCCCCATATTTACCAGTGGTTAAAATAACGATTTCATTATCTTTCAAACTCTCAAGTTCTTTTTCATTAGCAAACAATTTAGAGTCAAAATCAATAAAACCATAGTCAATAGCAATATGAATTTTATGCTTAAGATAATCTCCGGAAAGAAAGATTTTTCTGCCATTTTTCTGTGCTGACTTAAAAATAGTCTGGAATTTATACAGATTATTAGCATAACTTACAATAACAACCCTTGAAGAAGTGTCCTTAAATATTTCATCAAATCTCTTTGAAATCAAACGCTCTGACTGAGAATAACCAACTGATTCAACGTTGGAAGAATCGCCAATTAAAAGATCAACTCCTTCTTCCCCAGCTTTTGCATAAGAAAAATAATCAAACTTTTTATCATCAATGGGGGTTTGATCAATCTTATAGGAAGCAGTGTATAAAATATTTCCAGTAACATGCTTAATATACAAACCAAAAGTATCAGGTAAAACAGAAGTGTTTGCAATAGGAAGAATATTAAATTCTCCGACATTAAATGTTTTTCTTGGTTCTAAATATTCATACTCTGGCATAGTTTTATTTTGAAGCTGTGATTTTATGGTTTCAATTGCAAGTTTAGAACCCCATATTTTTGGAATTTTAACTTTGTCTAAAAGATATGAAACACCACCTGAGCAATCATCATGAGCCGACGTTAATATTAATCCTTTAATTCTTGATTCATTTTCACTTAAATATGCTGTACTTGGAAAAATCAGATCAACCCCTGTCAAATCAAGTGAAGGAAGCATCATTCCAAAGTTTATAATTATGATTTCACCATTACTCTCCATTATCCAAGCATTCTTACCAATTTCCCCATGTCCACCAAGCGGAATAGCTCTCAATATATCTTTTGTATCTCTCTTTTTCATTTTTATTTTGCTTCAGACAAGCTGAAGCCTCCCGCTGTCAATTCCTTTCACTGGGTCAGATTTGCCGGGTAAACCGGCAAATCTTTTTTGGACTAAACCGTTTTACATCCCTCAGAGTAATAAAAATCACTTTACGTACACCTTGCTAAAGAATATTTCCTGTAATTTTCTTGTCCCTTCAACAATTCTTGGACCTGGTCTATTTAAAAGATTATCATCTAGAACAAAAATTTGCTTATTTTTTATAGCATCAAGCAAATCCCAACCTGATCTATTTAATACCTGTATAGTATCTACTTTCTCGCCAAATCCACACCATGAAATAATAATTTTCTCTGGGTTATATTCAAAGAGTTTGTCAATGCTAATTGGCATACTCCTTTTACCTGATTTTATTAATCCATAATCTCCACCCGCTATTTCTACCAGCTCAGGCACCCAATTCCCGGAAACTGTTGGCGGGTCATGCCATTCCTCAATATAAACTTTCGGCTTAAACACCTTTGATGGTTTATTTATCTTAATTTGTTCTAACTGAAGCTTAATTTCATCTACTAAATTTTGTGCACGTATTTTCTCATTCAAAATGTTTCCTATTTCTAAAATATCTAAATAAATATCTTCAAGCTTCAATGGATCTGAATGATAGACATTAAAGCCACCCTCTTTAAGGTTTTTAGCAATCTTCTCCTGAACTATGTTATTTGTAATTATTAAATCAGGTTTTAAATCTTCAATTAGATCATTATCAAGCTTTATCCATGAACCAACAACGGGTTTTTCACTTAATAAATCTTTTGGGAAATTACAGTATGCCGTTCTACCTACAATTAAATCCTGTCTGCCTAATAAGCATATAATTTCACTATGAGCAGGTGAGCATGAAACAATTCTTTTATAATTCATAGAATAGTAAGTGTTAATAGTATCTGAGATTAGAAAAAAATCAAAGTGTTATACGAAAGAACCAGTAAATACCATGTTTGAATACTTATTTATACACAAAATCTTGCTGCTTTGAGAGCTGCTTATGAATTCATACCTACTTTTAAAATTTCTCTCTGGTTCTCATTAATCAGGTTAACAACATCTTCACTTACTGGCTGACCATCGGTAGATTCTAAGGAATCTAGTTCTAATCCAAAGCCACTATAACTCATTGTATATTCTTGTCCATCAATCGCTATTGTCATTTTTGTTCCAGCTATAGGATCTACGCCAGGCGTTACACTAATCCCTTGCTGTGCAAGCGATTGATTTGTTGGATTTGTACAAGCTCTTTCCCCTGTTATTTGTTGGAGCTGTCTTTCACAAAACGAGTCAGAACTCTCTTGATTACCGGTTTGCTGTCTATCTGAATTTAATCCACGAAATGACGAACCTACTGTATTTGTATACATCGTTTAATTTCCCTTTTTCCTAACACACTGATTTTGGACAGTAAAACATAAACTTGTTAATATTTAGTTATAATACTTTTAATGACTGCTCTTTCAACAATTTCATCAGTTTATGGTCCAGTGGATTCCTGGAGAGTTGGTAAATCCCTTGGCATAGATTTGATTATGAATACATCAACTTGTTCTTTTAATTGTACTTACTGCCAGCTTGGCTTTATTCAAGATATTACAAAAGAAAGAAAGCTGTTTATTTCAACCGAAAAAATAATAAATGATTTCAATTTAAGCAAATGGAAAGAGGCTGACATAATTACTTTTAGCGGTAGCGGGGAACCAACCTTAGCAATTAATCTTGGAGAAGTAATTACCAAGATCAAGCATATAACGGATAAACCAATAGCAATATTAACTAATGGCACGCTATTAATTAACCAAGAAGTTAGAAACAATGTTTTAAATGCTGATTTAATTTCAGTAAAACTTGATGCCCCGGATGACAAAACTCTAAAAGAAATAAACAGACCTGCTGACGGAGTAACTCTTCATTCAATTATTTTAGGAATTAAAGAATTAAAAAGTGATATAAAAGATTTAAATAAGTCTACAAAATTACAAATTCAAATAATGTTTATGCCTCAAAATAAAAACCAGATAGAGTCTCTTGCAAAACTACTAAATGAAATAAAGCCAGATGAAGTAGCATTAAATACACCCACAAGGCCCTATCCAGCTGGCTGGGACATAATTACAAGAGGAGCTCATGGGGAAGATACTAAAAAGATAAAATTCCCGATAAAACCACTTAAAACATTAAGCTTAGAAGAAGCAAAAAATATAGAAAACAAATTAAGAGAATTAACTAATTTGCAAATTATTTCAGTCTACAAAAACTAGTTTACAAATGAACAATTACGACAGAAAAGTGTTCATTCTTTAACCCATAAATAAATTTTTCTTTTAAATCCTTCATATTTAAAACACTAGCCTCTTCTAAAGAGGCTACATTAAGAGACTTTAATATTTTCTTGATGGATAATTCCTGAACACCTTTTTCTGTTTTCATTCCTAAGTGAGGCTGAGTACCAGTAGAAACAGCTCCCTGATTATCAACCAATAACATTAAAATAGGATGATCCTTTGCAATCGCTTCACAGATTCCAGGCAAAGCACTATGAAAGAAATCAGAATCGCCTATATAAGCAATTCCTTTGAATGGAATATCTAACCCTGCTCTTTTATAAGCTTCAATACCACCTGAAAGAAATGATACAGAAGGACCCATTGCAGTTTCCATGTGAAGCATGTCTTCCAATCCTGGAGTATCAGGAACTCTACAAGCCTGCCCTGCATCAGCAGCATAAAGAGGCCTACAACCAGTTTCTTTTACAGCTTCTCTTAGACATTCAAGCATTAACTTAAAATGATTCTTCTCTTCTAAGGCAGGAGCTTTTGCTATAACTTTATGATCAGGGAAAATGACAGAAGCACTTCTGTTTTTCAAGGCATCAACAGATATTTTCAAATCATCATCTCTAAACTCACCCACTTTTTGAACAAAACCATTGTTTTTACCTAAAATGAGGTTATTATATCCATTTCTCTGAGCACAATCTCTTACTAATAATTCAAGTAATGGCTCACCTTGATCAATAACTAAGATTCTGTCTTTATCTTTTATAAAATCAACGATCAGCTTCTCTGGCAAGGGAAAAAGAGTTACTAATTTCAATAGACTAATACCTTCAACAAGTTTTTCATTTTGCAATTGTGTAGCAGGAAAACCTGTTGCAATAATCCCTAGCTTTCCAGAACCAATAACTTTATTTAACGAGCAATCATTATAGTATTTGGAAATTAGTTCTTGTTTTTTTGACAACTCTCTCCTCTGCCTTTCTACGGTACCGAAGATAGATTTCCATTGATCTTTTGCGTCAAATGGAATATCTACAAAGTTCTCTGAGAATGGGATTTGAAACTTAGAAAAGTTATTATTCTCTGAATTGAAAGACTCCTTCAGTAGTCTTCCAGTCGTTCTTATAAAAAATGGCAGGCGATAAATCTCTGATAATTCATAAGCTAGCCTAACACTATAATATGCACTATATTGATCATTAGGTTCCAAGATAGGAAGACCTGCATTAAAATAAATACCTCGAGAATCTTCTTCGTTTTGAGAATGCCAGGCAGAAGGATCATCACTTATAAAAAAAGCAAGTCCCCTGTTTATGCCCGTGTGATTAATACAATGTAAAAGATCACAAGCTAAATTAACACCCACATCTTTAAAAAGGACAAGAGATCTTTCACTCCCTGCAACTGAACTGCCAAGACCCTTTGCAGTAGCAACAAACTCATTTGGCAAATAGTCCTGAACAACAATATCAACAAAATTCTTCTTTATATTTTCAGCAATTGAAGTAGCAGGTCTTCCTGGATAGTTATAAACAACTTTTACATTTGATTCTTTAACTGCCAATGCAACAGCATCAACAACATTTGAAAGATTTTTTTGATCTTTTAATTCTGATTTGGATTTTAATAATTCTTTCACAATGTGCATTTTAGCTATAATCTACCTATTTAGTAGTATTAAAAATATTTAATTTAAAGATTAAATTCATAAAAAACACTAAAAGAAATTGCGAGATACACATAGGCATTAACCAATCAGATTACTCAAAAGACTACAATTCATAACGTATAAGACAACGTTGTTTTTAACAAATTTTCATTTAACATTTTTTATAAATTATCCTATATATGAATTGTACTTCTGCAACAAGTCCTAACTCAAACGTAACTTCTACAAGTCGATGGAATTACTATAAAGATTTAGCAAGTATTGTATGCTCCAGAGAATCTACATACAGAACAGCTTTAGACATTACGGGATTTGATATTCCGGTTCTAGCTGCTGATGCCTTTAGAGGTATAAAGAAATTTACAGAATCAGTTTTTGAATGTCTTTCAGCCACAATAATGGTAGGCGTTTCACCCTATTTAACTACATTTGTAGGAAACGTTCTTGGGAAATTAACCCTAAGCAAAGAATTACAAAAAGATACAATAAATCTTTTAAAATTTAATATGAGTGAATTAAGAGATTTTGAACAATTTAAAAATGCTACCCAAAGAATAAAATCAGAAGAGGTTGAGGACAAGCTCTTCGTTTCTTCACTATATAAAAAATCCGGAAAAGAAGAAAAGGCTAGATTCTACGAACAGGATGCTTTAGGCATAGAACAATTTTGTAATAACTTCAAAGCAACTAAAGATAAAATGAAAGAAATCTACAAATTAAAGAAAGCAACAATAGTTGGAGAAAGCTTTCTGGAAGGTGGTTGGTGGGGTGGCTACGGACTTATGTTTAGGATGTTTAGAAAACATATCTTAAGAGAAGATAGATTTACAGGGACCAAAGGATACGTTAGTGACTCAGAAAGTGAAGAACTTGGAGAAGGTGGAGATTTAAGCCTGTTTCAAAAAATAGTCGGTGGAGCTTCCATATTTATATCACCAATTTTAAATTTCTTTTTGCTAACTAAGATTGAGAATAGAGAAGCAGTTAAAAATAGCAAGTTTCTTCAAAAAGTTGATGAGAACATGGATATGACACATGGTGTATATCCAAAACTTGGACTTTTATTTACACAAACAACAATTCCAAAATGGATTGGGACTATTACTCTTTCTCAAGGATGGTTTGAAAGAACTGAAAGAATTTTAAAACTCTTCACAGTAATCCCATCATGGTGGTTAGGTCACAGAGCTACTAATGGTACTTATGCATTAAATGCAGATAAAGAACTAAGTAAAAAATACAAAGTGCCTCCTGGGATTTTGGTAGAACCTGAATATTTAAGTCAAGCAAAAGAAAATAATGAGCCCTTTTTACAAAGGATTCAAAAGAGATTCCCAGAACCAGCAAAGATTCACCACATATTAAAGTCAACAGAAGGAAATAAAGAATTACAAAGTGAAGCAGAAGACTTACATGCAAAATGTTTATATAAAGGGTTTGCAATGCATTCCCTTTTAGTATTTGGTATAAATATGGCGGTAAATTACACTACAAAATTAAGAGCGCTCTGGGCACTTAGAAATTGAGAATTAAAAACAAATTGTATAATTTTCAATTCTTAATTATCAATTTTTCTTATCTAGTTCACTCCAATTATGAACTCTAGTATCCTTAAGTTTTGGCTGGGATTTTTCATATTCTACAGTTAGAGTCTCATATGCTGACTGAGACTTACTACGTAATATTGAAACAATTACATTGATTGCAAAAAACATAAGAAAGAAAATTGTTAGAACAACCATTCCTCTAAATATATTCTTTGTAGTACCATTTAAATTATCAAATTTATTAGTCATATCAAATAATATCCACTATTTTAAATAAAAAATCCATGTATTAGTT
>JAHFBE010000058.1 GCA_023250205.1 Candidatus Melainabacteria bacterium
AGACACGAAGTGTCGACGCGGCAATCTCATTTTGCAATACTGTTTATGAAGCAGCTTACAAACGGTATTTTAGTGTGAGATTGCTTTGTCAGGACTTTGTCCTTCCTCGCAATGACACATATAGAAAACATTTAAAGTACTTTTTTGTGTTCCTAAACCTGACAGCTATGGCGGGCTCGCAATGACATTTATACTGCTTATCCCCAATTTGTTAGCACACCACTAATCTAGACATAATGTAAAATATTATATGAAATGAAAAACAATATAACTTTTGGTACTGATGGCTGGCGAGCAATAATCGCTGAAGATTTTACTTTTGAAAATGTAAAAATAGCGAGCAATGCTATTGGAAAATATATCTTAAAGCATTGTAAAAAAGATGCTCCTATATTCATCGGCTATGATACTAGATTTCTAGCTAAGGATTTTGCCGAATGCTGTGCTTCAGTATTATTAGGTTTAGGATTAAATCCTATTATTTCAAGCAAACCATTACCTACACCAATAATTGCTTTTTGGGCAGCAAAACCACCTGAAAATCTTTCTAAAGAGACTTGCGGTGCAATTCAATTCACGGCAAGCCATAACCCTCCGAAATATTGCGGATTAAAGTACATTACAAATTATGGCGGTCCGGCTCCTGTAGAAATGACTGATGAAATAACAAAACTTCTTGGAACTGAGACCGGAAACATGAAGCAAGAAGCAGGAAAAACAAGTCATGCCTCATGCCTCATGCCTCATTCTTCATCATTTAATCCTCTAGATCATTATGCTACTCACATAAAATCACTAATTGACTTTAATAGGATAAAAAGCAGTAAGTTAAAAATTGTCTACGATCCACTTTATGGTGCTGGGAATGGATATCTGGATACTTTATTAAAAGAAGCTGGTTGCGAAACCATTACAATTCACAACAAAAGAGATCCCTTATTCGGGGGGCTTTTGCCAGAACCTAAAGAAGAAAATTTAAAAGATCTAAAAAACTCAGTAAGAACAAATGGCTCCATAATGGGATTAGCTACTGATGGGGATTCTGACCGAATTAGTGCAATAGATCAAAATGGGACATTTTATTCTCCAAACCAAATCGCCTCTATGATATTAAGACACTTATATAAGAATAAAGGGCTAAAAGGTACAATTGTTCGAACTTTGTCTACAACACATCTTATGGATCATCTAGCAAAAAAATACAATTTACCCATAGTTGAAACAAAGGTAGGATTTAAATGGATCTGTGAAGTTATGAGGAGAGAAGATGTTTTGATTGGAGCGGAAGAATCAGGCGGAATCAGCATACTTCATCATATTCCAGATAAAGATGCAGTACTTGCAGGAATGCTTCTTACTGAAATGCTTGCTTACGAAAACAAATCCTTAAGTGAAATTTTTAAAGATACCGTAAAAGATGCAGAATGGTCATGCATTAATGACAAGCTTGATCTTCATATAAACAACAAAGATAAGGATAAGTTTATATCTGATTTAAAGTCAGCAAAAAACATTGATTTTAATGGCTTAAAGATGATTTCAGTAAACACTACTGAAGGTGCAAAATATTTATTTGAAGATGGAAGCTGGTTTATGGCAAGAGCAAGTGGGACAGAGCCAATGGCAAGGGTTTATTTTGAGGCTACATCACAAAAAGTTTTAGACATCATGAAAAGCACTGTACAAAACATGTTAAAAGAGACTTCTCTACAATGCCAAAAGTAAGTGTAATTATCCCCACCTATAATAGAGAACAGTTTATTGTTGAAACTATAAACAGTGTTTTAAATCAAACCTATAAAGATTTTGAAATCATCGTAGTAGACGATGGATCCACCGATAATACAAAAATAAAACTTGAACAATTTAAATCAAAGATTAAACTTATAGAACAAAAAAATTCAGAAAGAGCTGTTGCCAGAAATAATGGTACAAAGAACTCTACCGGTCAATATGTAGCTTTTTTAGACTCAGATGATATCTGGATTAAAAATAAACTTGAAAAGCAAGTTGAAATTTTAGACTCTAAGTCTGAAGTTATTTTAACTTACGGACAGTGTCTTAGAATTAATGAAGATGGGCAAAAAATTAAAACTGCTAGAAGGCAACTTAGGGGTTTTTCTGGGAACGTATATGAAGAACTACTTATGCGAAACTTTATAGTTTCACCAACTCCAATGATAAGAAAAGATTTTTTTGAGAAGACAGCAGGCTTTCAGACAAAATACATTCCTTACGAAGACTGGGAGTTCTGGATTAGATTTTCACTCCTTGGCAAGTTTCATTTCATCAATAAACCTTTAGCATATTATAGAATTCATAGCACTCAGTCAGTCAAATTAGTACAAGCCGAGAAAATAGAACAGGTAACATCACTTCTTTTAAATGATTCATTTAAATTAAAAGAAGGGACAAATGGTATTAAAAATAAATCTCTTGGTATTGCAAATCTAAGGTTTTGCTATTGGTACTTACTGGCAAATCAATTCGAGAAAGCAAAAGAGAAATTAAAAATTGCTAGAGGGATAAATCCAGTTGTGTTTTTTAATCCCCAATGGCAGGGATTAAATCTCCTAAGTAATTTTCCATCCCTGATTGGAAAAGGTATTTTTAATCTAGAAAAATATCACTAGCATTAAATGTCATTCTGAATGACATTTAGTTTATTCTATCTTCCCATATGTGTATAATCCACCAAATTCTTTTTTAAGCCGCAAAACAAGTTTGCGGCTTTCGATGCTAAGTAGACACAAATGAGCGGATTTACCCACCTAAGGCGGGATAAATCCTTATATTAAATCACTCAATTTTTCCATATGTGTGCAAACCACCAAAATTGAATTGGTTGACACCAAAGTAAGTTAAATACACCATTGCAACTCCAATTAAAGAAATAAGCGCAAGAACACTACCTGAAACTTTTGTGTTTAACCTGAAGTGTAAGTAAGCAGCATAAATAAACCATGTTACAAGAGCCATTGTTTCTTTTGGATCCCACTGCCATAAAGCTCCCCATGCATGGTTAGCCCACAAAGCCCCATTAATTATTCCTATTGTTAGAAGTGGAAAGGCAAAAGTGACACAACGGTATGTTATCTCATCAAAGAAATGCGCCCTCTGACTAATTTCTCTCACATAAGAACTTATTTTCACTCCATCTGCTATTTCTTTTGTAGTTTTTATATCTTTCTTCTCACGAACTCCCCTATTTAATATTTTTGTTTCAATTAAATATCCAGCACTAGAGAATGCCCCAATTAAAAATAATGCATAAGACATAAGCAATGGAGGAACATGAATTGTCCTCCAATAACTCTGCAAAGCTGGAACTAAAGGAGCAATCTGCTTCTGACTAGGGGGCAACCAGGTGGCATACAAAAAAACCATTAATAAGAATGCAGACACCACCCATCCAAAAGAATCAATTTTAAATTTCCACTCTAAGAACAAATAAGCAGCTATTACTGCCCATGCAAATATAACCAAAGATTCGTATAGATTTGTCAGTGGAAAGAAATTTAATGCTACTCCCCTAAATACAAGCGCAATCGTCAAAGAAATTAAAGATAGAAATAAAAACAATGAGCCCAGTTTTTTTAACAACTTAAGCTTACTGTTTAACCATGAAATCGCATAAAACCATATTGCGATGAATACAGAAAATCCAGAAATATTAAAAAACAAGGTTTCGTTCTGAGATATTCCTAGGTTTTCCATAAAATTATTTGTTTAATGCAAGTTTTGAAATTAGTTCTTCAAACTCCTGAAAAAATTTTCCTTTTGACCTATCTGCATTCCCACCGATAACTATTCTATTATTATTTTCATTTATTGCAGCCCAGATTTGTTTTCTTGATCCAAAAGCTATAAATACACCCGCTATAATAAAGAACATCCCTGGATAAATTAAGATCCCACCTGGATTTGATTTAAACTGCAAACCTGTTAATGTTTGTGTACCAAAATAACCAATATTCATCGGACCAAACTGAAGTTTTTTATTTTTTTCAACTTCACCCAGATATTTTTCTTTACTTCCATCATTTGTAATTGAGTAAAGCTCTAATATATCTTTTTCCTTATTATTCTGAATGACTTTTAATTTTAATCCTATATCTTCACTTAAAGGTAAAACAACAATATCTTCACCTCGAAAATTTTCAAGTGGCAGGGTTATTAATTCATTATTAAAACTAATCTGAGAAAATCTTCCCCAGTTACTCTGATAAATATCCAGTCCCTTAAATTCCAATGGATCATTGACATGAATAGTTTTCCGGGCTAGCTCTTTTTTGTTTTGATCATAAACAGATAAATCACTGTACCATTGCCTTGGTTGTCCGGTTTTATAATCTTCCCTCCATGTTTTATTAACCTTAACAAGATACGGAGGGATTCTTCCTATCCATATTGGCATTTTACTAATTGGTGCAAGCCAGTTTTCAGGTTCAACAGATCTGATTTGAATAGAATTATCACCTAAATCTGAGAGATAGAATCCTTCATTTTCTCCAACCTGAACCATCCCATTAAAACCAGTAAGAATCGTTACCGTACAACCTATTAATAAAGTTAAAATTCCAACATGTGTAACAGACGCTCCAAGTCTATGCCATCCACCCTTTACCGCAATAAGCTTTTTCCCAATAATTTTTGCTTTGTAGTTTTTTTCTTTTAAATTTTTTTCAATGACTTGAAGATCAAATTCTTTATTTAGATTAAACTCACAATTAATTGGTAGTTTTTTTATGTTTTCTTCTTCAATTTCTACTGGCCATGCAAAAGCAATACGCCACTTTGGGAAAACACGTTTAAAGCTAGCAATAATAAGATTTAAACCTAAAGCTGTAAGAAGAGCCAGATACCACCATGAATGAAAAACATCTGTAAGACCAAAGCTCTTTAAAAGTTTATATTTTTCAAGTCCATATTTCTTTACAAGCTCCGCAGCACCCACCATTGGCTCTTCGGGAAGAACTGTTCCAATTAAAGTAGTAATTGCCAAAAAAATAAACAATGTAATAGCAAGCTTTACTGAAGAAAACTCTTCAAGAAATGCATTTTTTATATTTTCTAATATTTTTTTCACAGTTAATATTTTAAACAAAAATCCTTCAATTCACGTCATTGTGGTATGAAAATTCAAAGTTGATTTGTCATTCCGAGGAGGCACAAAGTGCCGACGTGGGAATCTCATTTTACAATAAAGTTTATGAGGCAGCTTTGCAAGCGATATCTTAGTGTTAGATTGCTTCGGGCTCTCAGCCCTCGCAATGACAAAAGACTATTCAACAAAATCTAATTTGGGTATCTTCTTAATTAAACCATCTTCAAATGCCATTTGATAAAGTTTACGTATTGCAGTCTTTCCAACTTCACCATAATCAACGGTAAACTGATTTACATACATACTCACAAATTTATCAACCAAAGAATGATCCCCAGATAATTCTCTCGCATAACTTGATATCTGTGGAATTACTTTTTCTTTATTTTCAAGTCCATAAGAAATACTTTTCCTGATTAATGAATTTATTTCAATTTTCTCATCTTCAGAAAAAGATCTTTTTATAACATTTCCACCAAGTGGTACTGGTAAGTTTGTCTTTCCAAACCACCATTCACCAAGATCTACAACCTTATTCAATCCACTCTTTTCAAATGATAGTTGCCCTTCATGAATAACCAATCCTAAAGGAAATCTTCCATTTGAAACATTTTCAAGTATTTGATCAAATGGAACGACTTCATATTTAAAATCTTTCAATAAAAGTTTTAAAAGCAAGAATGCAGTGGTTTGTTCACCCGGAACAGCAATTACAGGATTTTTAATTTGCTTAAGTTTTTCAAAATCCATTTTCTCTTTACTGACTAGCAAAGGTCCATATCCATAGCCAAGAGAGCCCCCGCAGGATAAAAGCTGATAATTATTTTCAAGCTCCGGATAAGCAAAAAACGAAACAGCCTGAACATCATACTTCTGAATCTCCGCTTCTTTATTCAGGGTTTGAATATCTTTCAAGACATGATCAAATTCAATATTTTCACTGCTAACAATATTCTGAGTCGTTGCATAAAACATAAAAGCATCATCTGCATCAGGACTATGTGCAAGCATTATTTTCTTTTTTAAATTTTTCAAACTCATTTCATTCAACTTTCTGCTTATTATTACCAGGAATTCAACTCATAAAGCATGTTTATTGTAAACCATTAAATAGTAATTTTTCACAAAAAACCATAATCTTATTTTTACTTTATTAGAGTATTTCAATATACACTAGGGGAAACAACCAGAGTTGCTCCTAAACATCAAGTAACTATCTCTTCATTCAGGGGTTTAACAAAAATATATCAAAAAATACAGGGTAGATCTTATTAAGAAACAGAAGATAAATTGATTTATTCTGCTTAATGAGAATAGGTTGATTTAACTTTTTGTTTTTTTCTTCCACAGCAGGACTTTTTTGTAATAGAATGGCCAAAGTATAAAGAATTAATGACACCAAATCTAAGAAAAAGTACATTAAAACAAATTGTGCGAACTCTTTTCTCCTTGTTCTTTCTTATTAGCTATTTATTTAACTCCTCATTATTTGTTTTTGCATTACCAGAAGATCTTAATTCTAGGAGAAATGGCTTAAGCTACAAAAATGTTTCAGATTTAACCTATGCCTATAAAACAATCCTAAACAACGAGACTCCTGGAGACAGTGAGCTTTTAGAACTTGCCGGATCTATACAAAGAAAGGGAGAACAAATCACTGCAGGTAATGCAAAAAGATACCTTGAAGAAAAGATAAAGAACAATTCATCACTAAAATCCTCTCTTGTAAAAAAGACATACAAAGAAATCTATGGGAATGAGCCAAATACCGGATACGCCCTAACACTTGCTAATAACTTATTAGGACCAGATAATTCATACAGCAGTATTCACAAAACATTAAAAAAACAAAACCTTCCTTTAAACAAGGGAAATGATTCAACTCTTCTAGCTCAAGATTTCGAAGAAAACACAAAACAAAAAGAATGTAACGCATTAAACCTTAGCTTGCTTGAGATTTATATGGCATCTCCACAAACAAAGGTAACCCAATTTGATCCTTACACTTCAGTTACTCTTTCATCTTTCAGTGGAAAGCAAAGTAGATTCTCTGCTCTACAGCATAGCCTGAAAGGAAAAAAAGTTGCCTGGAATTTACTTGGTTACCCAACATCCTTTGGACTTACCTATAACTCTGAGGGGAAATTTATTAACATAACCACTTCAGCTTCTCCTGTTAATAATTTAATTGGGATTGCTTCTGACTCTGTAAAATCTGGAGATGCTTATACTCTGGGGGGATTTTTACCTCACATAACATTTAATCATTCTGATGATGAATATTATACAGTCGGAGCTGATCCACGAGGGAAATCAAAAACTCCATACCTATATGGATTAAATATTGCAAATGATCAGGGTTCTGCAACGCGTTCAGATGATACCTTTAAAAACCATTATTTTGGGTTCTCTCAAGGACTAGATTCCACACCTGATGGAGGCTCAATTCTTGGCGTTGAGAACGGGGTCTTATCAATCATAAAAAAAGCTGATATTAAAGCACCTTTATCAGTTAAAAACTATTCTCAAATTAAAAATTTCACAAAGAACTACACAAACTACTTTGAGCTTAATAACTACCCTCTGCCAACAGGAGAGGCTTTTGGAGTTGCTGGATACTTACTGCCCGACAGCTACAAATACTCAAAAGTTCTCTCGATTTTAAACAGTAATGCTCTTAATATAGAACAATATGGATTCACTATATTTGCTTCAAATGTAGAAAATAAAATTTCTGCAAAATCTGATTATTGGGGAAGTGCTCTTGAAGATTTACTAGGTTTCAAAAATATTCAGATTGGTGGAATCAAAATAAACAACAACATGCTATATGTCTCCTATTTTATTAACAAAGGAGTTGATTTTAAGAAATTTTATGAAGACAATTATTCAAAGTATCAACAGGACAGTAACTCATGGATAGATCCAAAAAGTGGATTACCTCCAAGTGCATTTAAATTTGAAGAAGATTTATTTGATTCAAGAATAGCTGTTTTTAATCTGGAGAGAAGTGACAAGAGTATAAAGCTAAATAAACTTTCAGACATATCAACAGTATTTGACTACCCTAATTGCAGTGGAAATTCTTATGCAATTAGCGGACCAATAGGCATTTATGGGGATTTAATTTTTATTGCAGATAAAACATATACAAACGTTATCAGAGGTTTTAATTATTCACCCTCAGGAATTGTAAAAATCACACCTTACACACAGCCTTACGTTATAAGGCTTGATACTCCAAACATACAACAAGTTATTTCAAGTTCTAAATATAAGCCTTCATCAAAAGACTTTGTTTCCTCCACACAAATTTCTGACATTGCAATTAATCCTGACTCTAAGATTCTTTTTGCTTCTATTCCTTATTTAGAAAATGGTGACACTGGCTCTGGAGATGTTCATATTAATGGATTTTTAGCATCAGTTTATTTGTCAAATTCAACGGAAAGTTGCACAGATTTATTAACTTCTGAAAGCTGCAACAAAGATGATACTTCTGCTTCTAGCTCTGAAGATTCTAATCTGGGAGTAGCCAGATTTATTAGAAACCAAGAGGTAAGTAGTACTTCAGGATCTAGCGAAGTCCAAACAGGTGCCTTTGAATCAAGACCTTCAACAGAGTTAAGAATCTATAATAGAGCTATTAATATTAATCAAGAGAATAACTTGCTTTATAGACCAGTTGCTAAGAATAAACTGCTTCTTTCCAGTGACAATTTCTTGTATTCAGTAGCTGTTGGTAATAAGAAATCAAATAATAAAAACCCAAAGCTTGATATAACAATATTAAAAGATCTTGGCACTGGAAACATAGAAGATTTCACTGTAGTTCCAGCAAATAAAGATCCAAATTTTTTACAAGTTTCTTTACTGACTAACGGGCAGATTTATAGAGGTACTGCACAAGATGGGATCACAAATGTTACACCAGAGGGAAATTCTTTTCAAAACATAACTGTTTTACCAGGGACAACAAACAATACAGTTATAGCTTTCAAAGACTCAACACCATATAAACTTGGGTATTTTTCAGACAACTCTCTAATAGACAAAAAGATAATTGAATCAAACACTTACTACAAAGGTCCTGATGGGCAACCAATCCAGTTCCCTATTAGCAAAACTATAGTTTCAAAAGAGACTTCAAAAGGATTTTTAGCCCTTACTTATAAGGAAATTGATCCTAACACCATACCACCGACATCAAAGTATAACAACAATGAGGTTAGAACTGTAGGATTACATTTTATTCCAAATTTACAGAATGAAACTAATCCTGATCTCCTTAATGAAGTAAAACAATTTTCTTCAAAATTCTTCTTTTTCAAAAAGGGTTATATTGCTGGTGCGAATATCGTCACTTTAGCTAATGGAAAACCTTACCTTGTAGTTTCCACCTTTTCCCCTGAAGATGTTGCTAGCGCTGTTCCTATTGCCAGGAATTTAAAAAATGAAAAATTCTTACAAGTCAATAGGTTTGAAAAGATTGGTACTAGTGAAACAGGATCCGTCATTGCGAGGAATGACGTGACGAAGCAATCTCCAAAACGTCTGGAGATTGCCACGTCCCCGCCTCAGGCGAGTCCTCGCAATGACGTAAAAAAGTTAGATCCAAGACTGATTCAAGACATTCCGTTCAGCACTGAAACCTTATCACTAAAGAATATTCTAAATCCAATTTCAATGCCCATTATAGCTACATCAACATTATTTTTAGATGGTGCTTCATTTGAAGGTGCGTTAGTCGGAAGCTATGAATTTGATAGAAGTCAGATTATTAGCACTGTTGTTACTTTTTGTTATGGTGCAAATCCAAATGGAACACTAGATTCTGGGGAAGAATGCGATACTAATGCAAGTACATGTACCGCTGATATTGAATGTCATTCTTGTACAAACATATGTACCTGCGCAAATATAACAGACGGTACCTCATGTAGTGCTAGCACAGGCTCCTGTATGTCAGGAACTTGTGTAGCTCTTTGTGGTAATGGAACGCTAGATGCGGGAGAAGACTGTGATAATGCTATCGGAACAGCGGACTGTACTTCTGCTCCAACCTGTTACACTGCAACTTCCTGTACAGGCTGTGCCTGCGATTACTCTACCCCAGAACCAAATGGTACCGCTTGTACAGGTGCTACCAGTACTAGTACTGGTGGTATTTGTAGTGCTGGTATCTGTATTAATTGTGGTGATGGAGTATTAGATTCAGGAGAAGACTGTGATGATGCTATTGGAACAACGGACTGCACTTCTGCTCCAGAGTGTTACGAAGCAAGTTCTTGTACAGGCTGTGCCTGTAGCTATACCACTGCTGCTGCTAGTGGTACAGCCTGTAGCACTAGTGGTACATGTAATGGCGCTGGAGCTTGCGTTCTTGCAGGTGAAGGTGAGGCATGTACTATAGATGCTAATTGCCAGGCAGGGCTTAGCTGCATTGATATTGTATGTCACACATGTACTACTTATTGTTCAGGTCAAGGTTACACTGGTGGCTCAAATTATTCTGCTTCTGGTTCCTGTAGTGGAACCGTTTTAGGAAGTTTAGGAGCAGACAATAATTTTGATGATGCTTGCTGCTGTATAAATACTACGACTTCATCTTCTTCTAGTAGTTCATCATCTTCAAGCAGCTCTTCTTCTGGTTGCTGTATACAATTTGCAATAGGAACAGGTACATTTATTGCTCCTTGCACTGGAACATTAGAACTTATCGGAAATGATGATGTTTATAGTGATAATGGCCCAACCGCCTATTATGGTAACGTTATTGTTAATGGCAACACTTATAGCACTATCAGCGCTTCTGAACCAGCAATAAGTACTATTTCAGTTGTTCAAGGAAGCACTTATTCATATACAGTTCCAAGTGGACAATATGCAGATTTTGCTAGTGGAGGCCTATTATGTGATGCAAACGGAAATGACTCTAGCCTAATCAGTTGCATGCAAGGACAACCCGATTCTGGGTTTTACTGTCCGGGATACACGCATTATTCATTAGTTGGAAAGGTTACCACTAGCTCATCATCTAGTAGTAGCGGTGGATGTACAATAGACTCCGATTGTGGCTCTGGATATAAATGTTGTAGCAGTACATGCCAAGCTGGAGACTGTTGTTCTAACTCAGACTGCTCTGGAACTACTCCTATTTGTTCATCTTACACATGCACTGCCTGTACTTTAGATTCACAGTGCGGTTCTGGTAAAAAATGTTGTAGCAGTGCATGTCAAACTGGTGATTGTTGTTCTAATTCTGACTGCTCAAATCCTACTCCTATATGTTCATCCTATACATGTACAGGATGCTCAACTAATAGCGAATGTGGCAGCAGTGGCACCAAAGTATGTTGTTCTGGCAACTGCAATACCGGAGATTGTTGCTCTGACTCTACCTGTGTAGGCGGACAAACATGCGTCTCTAATGTTTGTACTTCTACTACTAGTTCAACTACTTCAAGTGGTTGTAATCTTATTACAAATGGTAGTTTTGAAAATGGAGCTTCAATTCCAGGAAGCTACATAAATGTAAATTCAGGTGATAGCTCAAGCATTACTGGCTGGACAGTAGTCTCAGCTCAAATTGATTGGCTTAGCACCTATTGGACACCAAGTGACGGAAATCGTTCACTGGATTTAAATGGTTCACCTGGAGTAGGTGGAGTAGAACAAACTGTTTCTACAACTGCTGGAACCACTTACACTGTCTCATTTGACTTAGCAGGTAATCCTGGTGGAAGCTCTTCAACAAAAACCCTTCAAGTCACTGCTCCAGGATTTAGCATGGTATACACCTTTGATCCCACTGGACATTCAAATAGTAGTTTAGGTTGGACACCAAAAATATTCACATTTACAGCAACAGGTTCTACAAGTACAATAACCTTTCAAAGCACAACAACTGATAATGCTAATTATGGACCTGCCTTAGATAATGTTTCTATCCCTCTTACTTGTAGCAGCGGTGGAAGCAGTAGCAGTTCTTCATCAGGATGTTCAACCGACTCTGACTGCGGTTCTGGTAATAAATGTTGTAGCAGCGCATGCCAAACTGGTGATTGTTGTTCTGATTCTGATTGTTCAGGTGTTACACCTATTTGTTCATCATATACATGTACTGCTTGTACATTGGATTCAGAATGTGGCTCTG
>JAHFBE010000059.1 GCA_023250205.1 Candidatus Melainabacteria bacterium
TTTTATCACAAACGATAAGTATAATTGAAGGAAAAACGGATAATTATTCATTGCCTTAGAACTTACCTGACAAACATCCCTGAAAATAAAACCCAAGCAAATTAGCTATTAAAAAAGTAAAAAGAAATACTCCAAGTAGAAATGGAATAATTGCCATTAAGAGAACACGCCATCCCTCAAGTTGAAAGCTTTTTGCAAGTGCTATCCAGAAAAGAATAAATGCCCAAACATTAATAAAAACTTCACAAACACTATAAACAGCTGGATTTAGATTGCTGATTAAAGAAATTGGCGTGAGAAGTAAAAATGGAATACTGGACAATCCTGTAAAACCAAGAAGTCTTCCCAAATTACTATTTGGAGTTTTAAAAACAGTACTTAAAAAAAAGATAAAAGCAGCAACAAAAACCCAGCTTAATAATCCAATTACTTCAACGCCAAAGATATTTAATATTCCAATATTATATGGATTTAACTTCCCAAGGTTAGATAAAAGAACAGCCAAAGTTCCATAAACAATTACAGTGAAAGTATCCTCATTAAACAAATCTTCAAAAACTTTTTTGGGACAAAATAAAACTCCATAGAAAGCCTCTAGAAAACCAATTTTTGGTCCATCATCTGTGAAACTAGGTTCAAAATTAATACTTTCTGAGTTCATAACTAACTATTTTACTACGGATTGTTGAGTGTTGAATGAAGTGGGGCATGTCATTGCGAGAAAGGGCTTTAGCCCTGACGAAGCAATCCCGATCTAACTTGTGTAAATTGTTCGAGATTGTTGTGGAGACGTTGCATGCAACGTCTCTTCCCCCGCAATGACATATTTATCCGATAACCTCATGAATTAATTTCAACTTAGTTGGCTGATTTTGTCCAAAAACTATACCTGATAATATTTTATCTTTTGCTTTGTCTGCATCTTCTTTGCTTTTTGAATAAATTTCAAGTAAAGCTTCATTTTTGCTAACTTTATCTCCATGCTTTTTAAATAAAACTATTCCAACTGCATGATCAATATTTTCTAAAACAGTTTTTCTTCCGGCACCAAGTTCAAATACAGCTTCACCTAGAACCAGTGCATCAATGTTTTGAATATAACCGTCCTGATTGCTTTTTAAAACCTCAATGTGTTTTGCTTTTGGAAAACCAGTACTTAAATTACCGCCCTGGACTTTTACCATTAATTTAAATTTACTTAATGCTTTACCACCTAAAAGAATATCTTTAAGTTTTTCTTCAGACTCTGATCCTCCGATCATTGTAATGGCTTCTTTTGCAAGGCAAAGAGTGATTTCAACAAGGTCTGAAACTTCTTTTCCTGAGAGTACTTCAAGAACTTCTTCTATTTCCAGTAAATTACCAATCTTATATCCCAAAGGCTCACTCATATTAGAAATCACAGCTCTAACTTTTTTATTGTTACTCTTACCTATTTTTACCATTTCAAGAGCAAGTAATTTTGCATCATGAAGTGATTTCATAAATGCTCCAGAACCGCATTTAACATCAAGAATAATATTGCTTGCACCGCAGGCAAGTTTTTTGCTCATAATTGATGAGGCTATTAAAGGAATTGAATCAACTGTTCCAGTTACATCTCTAATAGCATAAAGTTTTTTATCTGCTGGAGCCAGATTAATGCTTGCACCAGAAATGGCAAGCCCAATTTTGCTAACTTGTTCTTTTATCTCATCAATTGAAAGATTTGTTCTGAAACCTGGAATGGATTCAAGTTTATCTATTGTTCCGCCTGTTATTCCAAGCGATCTTCCTGATAATTTTGGAATATTTATTCCACAGGCTGCAATGAGCGGGACAAAAAGAAGAGTGATTTTATCCCCTATTCCACCAGTGCTGTGTTTATCCAGCGTAGGTTCTAGATTCCCCCAGTCAATAACTTCTCCAGAATCTGCCATTGCTAAAGTTAATGTGCTGGTTTCTTTATCTGTCAAACCATTTGCTTTTACAGCTTTTAACCACTGTGTTATTTCTTCCTGGGAAAAAGTGTTTAAATTTTCAATAAAAAACTTAATTTCTTCTGCAGAATGTATCTGAGAACTTTGTTTTGCTTCGATAATATTGTTAATTTGCATTTTCCCCTTTAGTGTCATCATTCGCTATTGCTCAGGATGACATTTCAATACCCTCTTTTATATCAAAATTACAATAGACTTCCTGGACATCATCATGTTCTTCAATAGCTTCAAGCAATTTCACTATATCTTTTGCACACTCTGGATCACTAACCTCTATATGCTCTTTTGGATTAAATGAAATCTGGGTTTCTTGAGGTTTTATCCCTTTTGAAACAATGTTTTTTTGTACTTTTTCAAGTTCCTCAGGTTTTGTAATTATAATGGCGTGCTCTTCATCAGAAAAATCTATATCCTCCGCCCCTGCTTCTATAGCAAGTTCATATATTTCATCTTGATTCTTAAACGAATAATTTGAGATTTTTATTTCACCTCGCTTAGTAAACATCCAGCTTACTGCACCACTTTCTGCAAGTTTGCCATTGTGTTTTGTAAAGTAGCTTCTTATATCAGCAACAGATCTGTTTTTATTGTCTGTAGTGCATAAAATTAATATTGCTGTTCCACCTGGCCCATAGCCTTCGTATATAATTTCTTCAATATGTGAGTTTGCTGAATCTAATCCCGCACCTTTTTCAATTGCTCTTTGAATATTATTTTGTGGCATTAGATTTGTCTTTGCTTTTTCAATTGCAAATCTAAGGCGGAAATTACTTGTAGAATCTGGTCCACCTAATCTTGCAGCTACCATTATTTCTTTTGATATTTTTGCAAAAATAGCTCCACGTTTAGCATCGGTAACTGCCTTTTTACGTTTAATTTGTGCCCACTTAGAATGTCCAGACATATGAAACTTATTTTATAATAAAACAGTTTATCACTCTTACCTGTTATATTTTTATTGAAGAGTTTGTTAAAGGGTGAAAATTAAATGAGTTATGTCATTGCGAGGAGCAATTTTTGTTGCGACGAAGCAATCTCCAAAACGTTAGAAGATTGCCGCGTCGGTGCTAACGCACCTCCTCGCAATGACGTTGAACGGAAAATATCATGAAAGTAAATATTGTTAAGTATCGTTGGTTTTGGATAGGCTTTTCCCTTGCAATTTTAATCCCAGGATTAATTGCAATTGGAATGTGCTTTGTAAAATATGGTACTCCAATAAAACTTGGGCTTGACTTTACTGGTGGTACTAAACTTGAATATAGATTTTTTCAAAGACTTGAATTAGAGAAGGTAAGAGAAACACTGGATAAACTTAATTTAGGTGGAAGCAATATACAGCTTTCAAAAGTATCTAAAGATGGCTCACAGGTTTTAATTCTTAGATCAAGAACTATCCAAGAAAGAAAATCTACCCAAAAGAAATCCAGTCAAAAGGAAAAACTTGACAGAGAGCTTAAAAAATCATTTGGAGATTTTGAAATTTTATCTATTGATACGGTTAGTCCTATTATTGGACCAGAATTGCTTACCTCTGGGTTGCTTGCATTATTCTTTACCCTGGTAGGGATTGTTTTGTATATAAGTTATAGATTTAAGAGAGATTATGCAATTTGTGCAATTATTGCTTTGATCCATGATGTTTTTATACTTGCCGGATTATTTGCGATTTTCAGTTTAATGTGGGGCTTAGAAATAGATAGCTTGTTTATAACAGCAGTTCTAACTGTAATAGGCTTTTCTGTTCACGATACAATCGTTGTTTTTGACAGAATAAGAGAAAACTCAAAGTATCTTGGAAAGAATAAAACATTTGGTGATATAGCAAATGAAAGTATTAATCAGACGCTTGTTAGAAGTATTAATACTTCACTTACTACCTTATTAACTCTTGGAATATTGTATTTATTTGGTGGAGAAACTACTAAAAACTTTGTAGGTGCAATGTTCCTAGGTATTGCATCCGGGACTTATTCAAGTATATTTGTGGCAAGTGCTCTTCTTGTATGGTGGAGAGAAATTGCTAAAAAGAAAAGACAACCACCGATTAATGAGAAAAAAGTAGTTGCTGCTGTAAGATGATTTAAGGACTTTTATTCTCCTTCACCAAGCAAGCGCTGAGCAAAGTTTCGTAGAGTTCTATAAGCTTCTATACGGGCTCTTGCATTTCTGTATTGAGCATGGGCAGGAGTATTGTTAATTTCAATAGTGCTTTCTTCTCTAGTAACAGGATCCCATATTTGTGCTTCTCCATCATATGGTGCATAAAGGTATCTACCATCTTCTAGTTTTATAGCTAGATCAGAATTCCAGACTGATTGATATATAAATAGATTTGGCTCTCCCGGGATATTATGGAGAGTTCTGTTAAATCTATGTCCCATATTAACGCCTTGGGGTAAAGTTATTGGAGGAAGAGCTACTAGTGGCCGAGCACGTACTGGTGCTGGACCTGGCGGTACTCCTTCGTGAGCAAGTGGTTGAGGCTGGAGTCCCTGAAGTAAAGGAAGTAGTGCTCTTGCATCAGCAGCTATTCTTCTAGCAGATGGACGATTGCTGGTTCCAAAAGCACTGATTACATCTTGCACGGATTGTATGTAATCAGGGAGATTGCCACTGTTTATGTTTATAGGTGAATTAGTTGTTTGTCCTTGCCTGAATACATTTCTAAGGGTTGTGAGTGAAGCAGAAAGAGTTGCATTAACATCAGTTATATTAGCTTGGTTGTCTAACAGTCTTAGTATTGCAGCTTCAATTTGTCTTCTCGATGCTCCAGTTATTCTAATTTGAGTTTGAGGTGTTGGAGCATCTGTAAAGGCACAAAGTTCAAATGAATCATGAGGATTTGCATGTTCTTCAGCTTGACTGTCAGGAGTATTTTGCTGGCCACGCAAAAGATTAATTACAGTCGGAAGTATAGTACCTAAATTTATTTCATTAATCATTATTTCTGCCTACTAGAATATATAGACTATTATTTAAGAGAAGGTAAAAATGTTAAAATCATGCTTATGATCAATCAGGACTTACTTATCGGGGCTGGATGTGCGTTTACAATTCTGACTATTATTTTCACAATGTATCTAATGGTTTTTAGAAAGATTATGCCTGATCATAAAGAAGAAGATGGTAAACCATTTTTCCCATTTGATGAGTAGATGCTTGCCACGGCAAGCATCTACTTCTTTGCTATTCTCAGTGCAGTAGTTTTTTGTTCAATCGTTCTCTTTATACTAGGAATTAATTTTTCAGCTTCTTTTTCTCCAGCTTTAATAGCTTTTGCCAAACTTTTAGGATCTAAGTCTAAGATTCCTACTCCTGCTAAATTTGGACTTATTACGATATCAGCTTTATTTAAAATGTATTCTGACTGAGCTTTAAGACCAAGACTAATAACTCTGATAATGACACCTTCAAAAGATCTAAAATCCTCTGGTTTGCTTTGCTCCATCTTTGCATCTACATCAATTGCAATTACTATATCTGAGCCCATTTTTTTAGCCTCTTCTATAGGAATATTTTTTAAAACACCACCATCAATAAGTAGCTGATCATTAATTGGTATTGGCTGACGTAGGGTTGGAATTGCAGTACTGGCTTGAACTGCTAAACCAACATCACCAGATTTTATTACTACTGGTAGTCCTGTAATTAAATCTACAGCAATAATATGCAAAGGGATATTTAATTCAATGGAGCCATCACTTTTTGAAATAGTCTGATCTACAAAGCGATGCAGCTTATGATCGTTATATAATCCGGCATAAAATGGTTTGCCTAAAAAAGTATGAGTTACTTTATTTAAATGAATAAATATTGCTCTAAAAATTGAAAAGTCAGTTTTATAGACTTTTTGTATTGCCCCTGACAGAACATATTTTTCTAAATCATCAGGGCTAATTCCACCGGAATATAGAGAAGCTATTAAAGCTCCGGCACTGGTACCTACGAGATTATCTATAGGGATATTTTCTCTTTCAAGAACTCTAAGTACTCCTATATGTGCTGCACCACGAGCACCACCACCACCAAGTGCTATACCAATTTTTGGACGAACAACTGGCTTACTTTCTGCAAAAGCAGGAACGGGCGATGAGTAATGAGTAATGAGTAAGAAAACTATTAGCGTCATTGCGAGGGCTTTAGCCCGAAGCAATCTCACATTTTTCACGTTATGAGATTGCTTCGTCGGCTTGTGAAGCCTCCTCGCAATGACGTTATTAGTCAGCATTAATTCATCCTTCAATAAAATTATTTTCTTTAAGCCAATTTAAAATTTTATTTGCGCTTTCTTCAGGCGTTTCTTTATTTGTTTCAACTGTTATTTCAGGATTTTCTGGTTCTTCGTATGGATCGGATACACCTGTAAATTGAGGAATTTCTCCTGCTCTTGCTTTCTTATATAGCCCCTTTACATCTCTTTTTTCTACTATTTCAAGAGGACATTTTGCGTATACTTCTACAAAGTTTTCATGCATCTCTCGAACTTCATTTCTAATATCTTTGTAAGGTGAAATTGCAGCAGTAATTGATATTACTCCGTTTCTTGAAAGCAAACTGGCTACATATCCTATTCTTCTTATATTAGTGTCGCGATCTTCTTTACTGAATCCAAGGCCTTTACTAAGATGAGTTCTTACAATATCCCCATCTAAAATCTCAATTTTCAATCCAAGGTCTTTAATCTTTTTTTCTAAAATATTTGAAATTGTAGATTTTCCTGCTCCAGATAAACCAGTAAACCAGAGAGTAAAACCTGCTTGAATTTTATTTTCTTTTTTTGCTATTCCTGAAGTCATTTTTTTATTCTATCATTGCTTTTGTTCTTCTTTAACTGAAACTGCAACAAGTGCAGGTCTGATAACCTTCTTATTCAAGATATATCCCTTTTTTAATACCTGCATTACAGTCTGTTCTGGAAGTTCATTTGTAGGAATTTGATGAAGAGGCTCGTGTTGGAAGGGATCAAATGGAACACCTGTATCTTGAATTGCCTCTAGTCCTATGTCTTTTAAGCATTTTAGTAACATTTCAAAAACAAGGTTAAAATCTTCTACTATTTTTTCTGGTTTTGAATCTGGCTTTACGGATGATTTAGCATAATCAAAAGTATCCATAGCTGGCAGTAAAATTTCTATAGTTTTTTGTGCTGCGTACTTGTATAGATCTTCTTTCTCCTGAGCAGTTCTTTTTTGTAGGTTTTGATAGTCAGCCATTAATCTTAGATATTGATTTTCTAAATTAGCTAATTTTTCCTTAACTTTAGGGATATTTTCACTGCCCTCAGTTGTTTCAGTAGTATTTCTATTAGGGGTTACTGTTCCTTCAGGAGATAGCTCTATAGCTTCATTGTTTTCTGTCATATTTTGATTCCTTTTCTTATCATTTTTTTCATTCATAAGTATACCCTCAAGTAATTTACCTAAATTTTAACTGATTTTGGTACCATCCCCTCAACTTCACAACCTTTTCATAACCTTTATGTAGGATTCTGTAGGCAATCAAATCAACTACTTGAAAGTATATAGGTGAGGTAAATTATGAAGACAAATACACATGAAGAAATATCCTTTACTAATAGCCATGCTGGTATCTATTTAAGCAAATCAGAAGGTGCAATAGCAGTAGACTTCAAATCATCAGAAATAGTTCTATACCTAAATACATCTTTATATCAAGCTCTTGCTTGGCTTCTATATACTGCAAGTGAAACAAAAGAGATTATGGATTATATTACATGGGCGGTTGATCCAAAAGCAGCAGGTAAAACTTCAGTTATTGAATTACATGGCCCAGAACACGCAGCATGTTTAATATGTTCACCAAATCATGAAAGAGTACAACTTAACCTTGAAATTGGTGTGTCAATTGATCTTAAATTCTCGGATTTTAAAGGTTTAATGGAATTAGTTCTTGAAGCTCAAAATGATCTTGAGTGGAGAAGACAATTATTACAATGGGCTCTTGCAAATGATGCAGGTGATAACCATAAAGATTCAAAAGATAAAAAAGCTATATAAAATTAAGTCTTAATTAGTGATTGTCTCGTAAAGTTTTTTTGCGACTAGCTTATGGAGCTTGATACTTGGATGTGCGTCATTTTTACTGACTACGACTTCATTTTCTTTTAAATCCTTAATAACTTCTGATACATCAAATACAGGCACGTTATTTTGGTTAAATATTTCCTTTACTCTTTCCAGCAAAACAGTGCTATTTGTCTTATGTGTTAATAATGGAAAAGTAACCACTATCAATTTAGCCCTTGAATTATTAACATCTAAACAAATTTGTTCTATTTCCTTTTTATGTAGATCCCATATCTTAGGATCATTAAATAATTCTATTAAAACATCAAAATAGTTGTTCTTTAAAGAGTTGATTTTAAAAATATTCCAATAAACAAAATTTAGGAAATAAGAGGAGGAAATTAATCTTCCTGTTATTCCTTCAGGAATAGCAATTTTATCAGGGGGCTTTTTCCCAAAATGTTCAGCGGCATCAAAAATATCATTAGGGAAATAAGACCATATAACAGTGTCAAATTTAAAATGTCTTCCAGATACAAAATACTTAAATGCCAGTAATTCTGTTTCTGTCCCCCAGCCAGGAAGAGCAATATTTAAAACCGCATATTCTTTACCCAGCTTGCTTGCTAGTACATCAGAAAATCTGTCTTTGACGTCTTTAATTCCATGTCCTGCAGGAAATGAGTCTCCAATTACGGCAATAATCTTTTTATCTTTTAGCTCTGATTCTTTCCATTCTTTGTCTCGGAGTCCGAGAGAATTAATAGGCTTCCAATACAAATCACCCCATTTTTTATGTGCTAATGTAACTCCTAATCCATTAGATTCTGCGTAAAAGTACCTAAAATACAATTCAGAAATAAAGAAGCAGAATGAAATAGCTAAGATACTTAATAAAAGATTGGAAAATAAATTTTTCACTTTTTGAATCCTTCTTTACCTCTTCTATATACATTAAAAGTTTCTATTTTCTCATTTTCAACATGTGAAAAATTTAAAACTTTAATAATTTCATATTTATTGGTTTGTATAAATCCTGTAAACCAGTTTAAAAAAGGAATAATGTGTTGTTTTTGCCAGGGTTCTAAATAGATGTCTTTGGAAATTATTAAAATATCTGGAGGTCTTTTAGTAAGGTCTTCTTTCAACACTTTTAATTTACTTTCTATTATGGTTGGTACTTGTAAAAGAGCAGAGTCAACTGTAGTAGGTGAATATCTCTTTGAGTAAATATATGTAAGAGGAGTGAATCCGGTAACACCCTTAGAGCCAAAATTGAAAATATATAATAGTTCTTTCTTGTTTGGTATTAAAACATTAATTGCATCTGCTGCTTTTAAAAGCCCTTCTCTTTTTGTTAATGTAACATTGTATGGTAAGACTGGATCTTGAAAAGATTGAGGTTGTAAAAAAATGTTTGAGTTATTAAGTTCTTTCCCTAATTCATAGTAAGCAGGAATACTTATAAATATTCTGTAAACAAAAAAGAGTAATATCAATGAACTTGCTAAATAAATAATAAACTTATTGTTTGTTTTCTGTAATCTGGCAAACAAACTGTTTAATCCAAGAGCAAGAACAATGGCTATACTAGGCCAAATCAGATGGTAATAATACGGCTGATAGGTCCCGGGGGCAATGATTGCACAGGCATTGCCTAGCCCCCATATACCAATTAATGACCAGAAAACAGATACATTATCTTGGTGTTTTTTTGCAAGACAACCTTTTATTATTCCAAAACTAAAAAATAAGCAAGAAGTTACTAATAGAAATAAATTGTTTAAAGAATTCGTATACCTTGTTAAGAAATTAACAATACTAAGGAATAATGATTTTGATGTTGCTAAGTAGCTGGAAGTATAATTTCCTAAAAGAAAATAATCCTTCCAAAATGAAAATAGACTTCCTTGTAATGCAAATATAAATATATTAAAAAATAATAAGCTGACAAATACACCAAAGAGATAAAAAACAAACTTACTTATTAGTGCTTTAATACTGCCTTTTCTGCATATAATCATTTGTAGAAACCAAAGTATTACTGCTATTAATAAGATTGCTCCATTTGCTTTTGACATGAGAGAGCATACTGAAAACAGTCCTGCGAGGACTAAATACATCTTTTCTTTTGTGGATTTTATTGGCTGGCTTAGTTCTGTAAAATTACCTAGTGTAAGGAAAAACAGTGAAAGTAAAGAGAAGAAGACACAGAGAGATTCTTCGTTTAAATTATAATGAGATCTAATCTCTACTTTTAATAAAGAACCGCCAATTGGAGTGCTTATCAGGATAATCCAGATTAAAGTTGTAAGGCCTCCTAGGAATGAGCTTTTAGAGGTAATTTTAACTATAAAAAAAATCAATAACCCAGCAATAATATAAAGGGATGATTCTATGTAATGCATAGAAATTATTGACCAGGTATTAAACCCAAATATTTTAAGAACAAGGGAATATAAAAGAACGTATAAAGGTCCTCTGCCAGAAGCAAGCTCATTCCAAAGTAAGAAGCTTTGTCCCCAGGTAAATGCAAATCCTTGATTTTCATTTGCACATTCTACAGAAAGATTAAAGGGTAATCGTAATAAGAAATAAAAAACTAAAGATGTTATGCATAAAACTAAGCCTATGTTTGGTTTTAAATTATTCCACTGAAACGGCTTTTTAATCAATTGCTTTAGCCACCAACTCACTTATATCCTGTACTTTTGGAGGCTCTCCGGTCTTATCCAGTGTTCTTGCGGTTTCTAGCATGATGGTACAAAATGGACATGCTGTTGCAGCGATTTTTGCACCGGATTCATTAACTTCATTTAACCTCATTACATTAATTTGTTTTCCAGGAGCTTCATACCAAAGTTGTGCACCGCCACCACCGCAGCATGTACCACGATCTTTTGAATTCTCCATTTCTGTATATTTTATACCGGGGATTTTATTTAAAATATTTCTTGGTGCATCATACTGCCCGTTATGACGACCTAAATAACAGGAATCATGATAGGTGATTTCTTCACTTATTTCCTTTGTCATATTAAGTTTTCCATCTTTAATTAAATCCCATAAAATCTCAGTGTGATGAGCTACTTCTACATCTTTTAAACCAAATTCAGGATATTCATTTTTAAAGGTATTAAAACAGTGAGGGCAATGAGCAATTATTTTTTTAACATTTTTACTTTTAAAGGTCTCAATATTTTCAATAGCCAGTTCCTGGAAAAGCCCTTCATCACCGGCTCTTCTGGCTGTATCCCCGGTACACTTTTCTTTTTTACCTAAGACTGCAAATTTAACACTGGCTTTTTTTAAAAGCTTTACCATTGTTCTTGCAATGTTTTGATTTCTTGAATCATATGCCCCTGCACACCCAACCCAGTATAAGTATTCAAATTCAGGGGTGCTGTCAATCATTGGGGCATCAATTCCTTCTGCCCATTTTTCCCTATCTTCAGGTGGTTGTCCCCATGGATTTGATCTAGAGCGAATATTTTTTAGGGTATTTAGGAGGTTATTTGGAGCTTTATTCTCAGAAATTAAAGTTCTCCTGAGTTCTACTATTTTTGTTAACTGATCAATTCCAACAGGACAACTTTCTACGCAAGCATTACAGGTGGTACATGACCAGAGGGTTTCAGGAGACAATATGTTAGGTAAATTGTCTACTTTGTCAGATTTCTTCGTCGTTTCACTCCTCGCAATGACACTATCTTTTCCATAAAAGCCATGATCAAATAATGGCTTATGATACATAGCTTGTTTTAAATCTAAAATAACCCATTTTGGGGAAAGAGGCTTGTCAGAATTTGTGGCAGGACAAACCTCATGGCACCTGCCACAGGATGTACAGGTATCCAGATCCATTAAATCTTTCCAACTAAAATCTTCAATTTTTGAAACAGTCTGTGCAAAATCTTCAGGAGGATTATCCATTGCCATAATTTCTACAAGATTAAATGGTGTGGTTAATTTTCCTGTTGGTTTTGAATCAGCAAAAAATAAATTTGCAGGAGCTATAAAAATATGACTAAACTTTGTAAATGGAATAAGAGCGATAAATGAAAATGTCTGAACAGAGTGAAGCCACCATAATGTTAAATGAATTGATTTTTGTGTATCAAGTGATAGATACTGAAATCCACTTGCTAATAGA
>JAHFBE010000080.1 GCA_023250205.1 Candidatus Melainabacteria bacterium
TTACTCTTCGAGTTGTACTTGTTGAAAATTTAAGGCGTCTTAGTGTCCGCATAGTGAGCTCTATGCAGGCACGTAAAAGTGCAGATAGATTAGCAGATGAATTATTAGGACTAAGTAGCAGTATGACACAAGCCATTGCAATTTTTTTACAAGATCTTGAAGTGAAACGATTAAAGAAACCTTTTTTAGTACAGCTTATCCAACGTTTACGATATCAGGATCCAACTGTAACTCCTACACTACCGTGGATAAATGAAAAACTTGCCCAAATGAATTTAACTACAGATGAAATAGTCTCACTTGAACATAACAATCAGTCAGCAGCTAATGTAACTATCCGAAATATTATTACCAGCATGAGACTGATTTCTGCTTTTGACTGGCGTACATTTTTTGAGTCAATTAGTCTAGTGGATAAAACTCTGAGAACAAATCCTGTTTTTGCTGCAATGGATTTTACTTCTCAGGATCGTTATCGCCACGCTATAGAAGAACTTGACAGAGGTTCAAAATACAGTGAGCTTGATATTTCTAATCTTGTAATTGCAAAAACAGAAAAATATAAATCAGAACAGCAATTAGCAGGTAAATCTATAGAAGAGAAAAAAACAGATCCAGGTTATTATCTAATTTCTTCAGGTAGAAAAATCTTAGAAGAAGAAATTGATTTTTCCCCGTCATTAGGAAAAAAGATTCTGAACTTTTATATTTCAAATGCAAACATTGGTTATATAAGCACAATTTTAGTTCTTACTTTTACTTTATTACTTATTCCTCTTTTTATGAGTTTTGAGAATGGAGTTTCTTTATGGGGACTTCTTATTCTTTCAATAATTGGTTTCTTCCCTGCTTCTGATATTATTGTTTCACTTTTAAATAGGTTTGTAGTTACTGTTGTTGGACCACGTTATCTACCACGGCTCAAGCTAAGTGATGGTGTCCCTGCTTCTATGCAAACATTTGTTGTTATGCCAGTTCTTCTTATTAATGAAAAAACAATTGAAGAACACCTTGAACAGCTTGAGGTTCACTATCTTTCAAATCCTCATGGAATAGTACACTTTGCTCTGCTTTCAGACTGGAAAGATTCAGAGACAGAAAACTCCCCTGAAGACAAAGAACTCCTTGATATAGCAACTAGAGGAATTGAGCAATTAAATTCCAGACATAGTGCTTTCCCTGATGGACATAAACGATTTTTTCTCTTTCACAGAAAGCGAATGTGGAATCCAGTAGAAAGTAAATGGATGGGGTGGGAACGTAAGAGAGGTAAACTCCATGAGTTTAACCGTCTTTTGCGCAGTGCTTCTGATACCACATATATCACAGAGCCATTTGTAGTTCCAAAGAATATTAAATATGTAATCACTCTTGATGCAGATACAAGAATGCCAATGGGTATGGTAAGTCATCTGGTTGGTACAATGGGACACCCGTTAAACAGACCTTATTTAGATCCACATTTAATGCGGGTTGTAGAAGGCTATGGAATATTGCAGCCAAGAATTATGTCCTCTCTTCCTTCAAGAACAAATAGTTCAGTTTTTCAAAGACTTTTTTCAGGACCCTGTGGGATTGACCCTTACACCTTTGCAGTTTCTGATGTTTATCAGGATTTATTTGGAGAAGGTACTTATGCAGGTAAAGGAATTTATGATGTAGATGTTTTTGAAGCAGCGCTTAAAGGACGTGTACCTGAAAATGCACTTCTTAGTCATGATCTTTTTGAAGGAATTTTTGCAAGATGTGGTTTTATAAGTGACATTGAGTTTTTTGATGAATTTCCTTCTCATATAGAAGTATCTTCTTTACGAATGGACAGGTGGGCAAGAGGGGATTGGCAGCTCTTACCGTGGATTTTTAGCAGGGAGGGGAAGTGTATTCCCCGTATTAGCCGCTGGAAAATACTTGATAACTTAAGACGTACACTATCTGCTCCTGCTATGTTGTTTACTTTAATTCTTGGCTGGTTTTTGCCACAAGCACCTCATATTCTCTGGACTTGCTTTGTCATAACAGCTCTTGCATTTCCTTCTTTCCTTTCCTTTATCTTCGGACTTATACCTAACAAAATAAGTAAAAGAAAATTTGGCTCCTTACGTGTTCTTGCTTTTGATTTTTTAATTGGTCTTGAGCAGAGTATCGTCTTACTTTCGTTACTTATGTATCATTCTTTGCTTATGCTTGATTCTATTTTGCGTACTTTATATAGACTCTTTATAAGCAAGAGTAAGCTACTTGAATGGACAACTGCTGCAAAGCAAAAAACAGGAGCTAATCTCTTACTAAGCTATTTTTTCAAAAGACATAAAGTGGCAATGTCTTTTGCAATTGTTCTTGGTTTATTATTCTTATTCTTTAAAACTAATGGTGTAGGAATACTTGCGGCTCCTTTTATTCTTTTGTGGATAATGTCACCTGTTATTGCATGGTCTATAAGTTTGCCACCAAAAGCTGATCCTATAGAGCCTTTAACTGACGAGGGAATAAAAACATTTCGTTTAATTGCCCGCCGTACCTGGAGATTTTTTACTACCTTTATAACAAAAGAAGATAATTTACTACCACCTGATAATTTCCAGGAAGATCCACAACCTATTGTGGCACACCGCAGCTCACCCACTAATTTTGGACTTTATCTTCTTTCAACTATAGCAGCAAAAGATTTTGGGTGGATAGGCATTGGAGAAATGGTAGACAGACTTGAATCTACATTGACGGAATTACAGAGTCTTCCACTCTATAAAGGACACTTTTATAATTGGTATGATTTACAAAAAAAACAACCACTGGATCCACAATATATTTCTTCAGTAGACAGTGGAAATTTTGCAGGGCATCTACTTGTTATTGCTCAAGCCTGTGAGGAAATATCGCAGTGTCCTTTGCCAACCCTAAAGAGAATTGAAGGAATCCAGGATACTCTTTGCCTTCTAAAAGAATCACTACTTAATATCCACGACAATAGACGTACCCTTATAGTTAATCTAGATCAGTTACAGTATGCTGTCAGCGATCTTGAAAATTTTCTAAAAGATTTTCCACAAACACCTTTTGAATATCTTTCAAGATGGGAAGCACTACAAACCAGTGCAGACATCCTGGTAGATATTGCAAAAACTTTTGCACAGGAGCGTGGAGAATCTGATAGCAGCAAAGTGTTGTCCTGGTCTCTTCAAATTTGTTCAGACATTAAGAGTCACATAAGTGACTATGTACAAATAATG
>JAHFBE010000060.1 GCA_023250205.1 Candidatus Melainabacteria bacterium
AACAGGTCTTTTAAATCTAACTCCATCAATACCGGCATATAGCCCAATCATACCTTTATATTCTTCTTTTACAAGCATTGCTACACAACCAAGCTGAGCCAAAGCTTCAACAATTAGCACCCCAGGCATTATAGGATTTCCCGGAAAGTGTCCCTGAAAGAAAGGTTCATTTGTGCTTACATTTTTATAGCCAATAGCTTTTATTCCTGGCTCCAAGTGTAAAATCCTATCTAATAGAAGAAATGGATACCTATGTGGAATAATCTCTCTTATTTTGTTTACATCAATGATTTCTTGAGTAGTAGCTGAATCCATATGCACAACATAATATCATAAAAAATAGCGCTAGAATATTTCTATGTCTATCCAAACAAAATCTAATATTGACATAGAAAACTACCTCATAAAACAAAAAGAAATAATAGATAACCACTTAAAAAAAGTTTTCGAAGAAAAATGTTTTTTACATCCACCTGAACTCTGGGAAGCTGTTAAATACTCTCTTCTGGATGGTGGTAAAAGAATTAGAGGTATTTTTTGTCTCGCTACTCTTGATTCTATAAACAATAAATATCTTCAAGACTGCCTTACTGTAGCTTCATCTATTGAAACAGTTCATGCAATGAGCTTAATCCATGATGATTTACCCTCTATGGATAACGATGATTTGAGACGTGGTAAACCTTCTTGCCATAAAGCATTTGGAGAAGCCACAGCAATTCTTGCTGGTGACGCCATGTTAAGTCTTGCTTTTCAGCTAGTATCAGAATACACAAAAGATATTTCAGACAATCAAAAATTAAAACTTATCAATATACTTGCAAGAGCATTTACCCTAGGACTAGTTCCCGGTCAGATTCTAGATTTAAAGAATTCTGAAAACCTTGGAGATTTAAAATTAACAGAAAATATTTATAATTTAAAAACTGCTGAGCTAATAAGAGCATCAGTTTTATGTGGAGCAGTAATAGCCTTGGATTCAGACAATCAATCAACAAAGAAACAATTTAACCCTAAGAAAGAAAAGATATTAAAGCATTTAAGCAATTTTGGATTAAAGGTAGGAATCGCATTTCAAATAATAGATGACATTCTTGATATTACAGGAGACACAAAGACTCTAGGAAAAACGTCAGGCAAAGATAAAGACCAAAAAAAAGGAACTTATCCTATGATTATTGGAGTTGAACGTTCAAAAGAAATTGCAAAAAGTTTAATTTCAGAAGCCAATTTAGAATTAAAACAAATTTCAATAAATACTTACATTTTGTCCGAATTGTCTAATTATGTAATTAACAGGATATATTAATAACATGCATCTTACTAAAGGAATGGAAATTGTTGTCTCTGCTATTAGTGCAAATTGTTTAGCACAAGTATATAAATTTGTAGTGTATTTTATTGCACACAAACAATTTAACTTTAAAAGACTTTTTCAGACAGGAGGCATGCCTTCAAGTCATAGTTCATTTATGATGGCTATGACAACAAGTGTAGGACTATTAGATAGCATCAATTCAGTAACATTTGCAATTGCACTTACAGTAGCTCTTGTAGTTATGTATGATGCTGCGGGTTTGCGTCAAGCAGTCGGAAAACAAGCAGCCGTTCTAAATCAAATTGTTGCTGAAATATTTTCTGAACACCCTAACTTAAGCTCACAAAAATTTAAAGAACTTCTAGGTCACACACCCGTTGAAGTTTTAGTAGGAGCCTTGCTTGGAGTAACAGTTGCCGTTTGGACTCACTGGCTAAATTAAATTATTTAATAACAAGGTTCTCTACCTTAACACCATCAATTGCAACATTTAAAACCTTATAAGTACTCTGTACTTTAAATTCACTCCATCTTTCAGTCATTGCTTTGCCTATTGCTTCAGCTTTAGATTTATCATTTACAAAAGCAACCAGTGTAGGACCAGCTCCAGACAGAGTTGCGCCACAAGCACCTTGTTTAAGAGCTTCATTTAAGACCTCTTGCATACCAGGAACAAGATCTTTTCTGAATGGCTGATGTAATCGATCCTGAAAACCAATTTTCAATCCTTCCCAATCTTTGTTTAAAAGACTTGAAAGCAGATATGCTGTACGACTTACATTAAATGTAGCATCACCATAAGAGACCTTAGATGGTAACAACTCTCTTGAAATCCTTGTAGGCAGCTCAAAGTCAGGTATTAAAACTATTACCAGCAATTCTTTAGGCCATGGGAATTGACTTACACTGACTTTCTCATCCTGAGAGACAGAAATAGTCAATCCGCCATAAATTGCAGCAGCACAGTTATCTGGATGTCCTTCAAGTTTTGTGGCTAGACTTAAAATCTCACTTTTTGTTAATGCATTTTCAAGCAATGTATTTGCTGCCAAAAGACCACTGACAATAGCAGTAGCACTTGAGCCTAGTCCAGCAGCAAGTGGTATCTGACAATTAATATCCAAATCAATTCCTGGAGGTATTTTTTTTAATTTTTTAAAGACTTCACAAAAAGACTTGTAAACAAGGTTTGTACGATCCTCAGGAAGTTTATTTGAATTTGACTGAGTGATTTTTAATCCTTCTTTTGTAATCTTAAAAACAAACTCGTTGTACCAATCCAATGCAAGAGATAAGGTATCAAATCCAGGTCCCAGATTAGAAGTTGATGCCGGTACTTTTATTTTAATTACACTCATTTTAAACTACTCCACTTTTAACTCTTATATTATTATCCAAATTATTAAGTTCTTTTAAAATTCCTTCAGCTAGACTCAAATCTTTTTGATAGGTGATTTTTATATTTGTCCTGTCACCGGGGATTAATTCTACCTCTTCTCCAAGAATTTCTGCCATATTAGCTTCGTCAGTAACAATTCTTTTGGAATACTCAGGAGTTCTAAACTTTTTATATACCTTATCTAACAGGTTATAACTAAACACTTGAGGAGTCTGAATTAAAAACATACCAGCTCTATCAATTGTTTCTTTTACAAGCAATCTGTCTTTATCTGATATGGAGGATTTTATCGTATCCACAACAGGTGAAGCAAGAATAGCTACACCTGTTATAACAGCTCTTTCAATACATTTATCCAGATTCTCAATTTTAAACAATGGTCTTGCAACATCATGAATAATAACCAAATCTGTAGATGTATCAACTTCACAAAAGCCTTTATACACAGAATCCTGCCTCAATTCTCCACCTTCAACAATTTTTAATTTAAAGTCAAAATCATTTATCAGTTTATTTGTTGACTCTATATTATTTGTAACCACAATGATTTCAAAGACATTTTTTATTTTTATAAATTTTTCTATTGAATATCTAAGTAAAGGTTTACCTAATAATAGAAGGAACTGCTTTGAGGTTAAATCTTTTTGCCCAAATCTGCTTGCACTGCCACCAGCTGCAATAATTACTGAGATTTTCTTTTTACTGTTTATTACGCTCATTGTTATACTCTTCAATAACCTTATTCAAAATAAGATCTTTAACTTTTACCAGTGGTAATTTTATATTAATTCCTGCAGCTCTCTTATGTCCACCACCACCATTAGCTACTGCAATCTTACTTACATCAAAATCTGTGTTTGATCTAAGACTTACCTTTGTTTCATTTTCATCTTCCCTAAAAAAAACACCTACTTTTACCCCTTTTGTTCTCATTATGTGATCTACTATATCTTCAGTGTCCTCACCAGATGCCGAGAAACTTTTCAAGACATCCTTACTAACAAAAGTCCATGCAATTTGACCATCTTCAATCAAATTAAGATTTTCAAGCCCAGTTCCAAACACTTTAATAGTTTTAAACGGTTTTTCTAGAAAAGCTTTTCTATAAACATTTAAATGCTCAGCCCCAAGTTGTATTAATTCCGACCCCCAGGATAAGGCTTCAGAATTTGTATTTGAATTTGAGAAACATCCTGTATCAGTTAACAAAGTTACATACAAAAGCGTAGCCACTTCATTTGAAACATTAACTCCGGCATTTTTAGCAAGCCAGTAAATTAATTGACCAGTACTTGTAGCATGTGCCTCAATCCAGTTTATTGTTCCAAAGTTTTCATTTGAAATATGATGATCAATATTTACTGTGTTAATTGCTGTTTCCCAAAATCTACCGGCTTTCCCAAGTCGCTTAACAGAGCCACAGTCAAGGCTAAAGACAATATCATATTTCTCTTTCAAAGAAGAGTCACCTGGAAGTTTGACAAGATTTGCAAAAGGTAAAAATTTGTATATTTCTGGGACTGGATCTGAAATTGCTCTATCAACATTGTGACCAAATTTTGTAAGAATCTCTCCAAGAGCAAGCATTGAACCTAAAGTGTCACCATCAGGATTTTGGTGAGAAAGCACTAGGCAATTTCTTGATTTCTCTGAAGTTTTTATTAATTCGATAATGTTATTTAATGTTTTAGTATCTTTCATAACTATCTAGATTATACTTTACTTATGAACTCATTAACCACAGATTGCATTTTTTGCAAGATTGTAAAAAAAGAACTGCCAACAAAGATTATCTTTGAAAATGATATTTGTGTAGCTTTTAATGACATTAAACCTGTGAGCCCAACACACATACTAGTAATACCAAAAGTACATATTAAAAGCCTATGGGAAGCCACTGACGGTGAACTTCTAGGAAAGCTTTTACTTGCAGCAAAAGAAGTAGCAAAACAAAACAATCTTAATGAGGGATTTAGAACAGTTATAAATACCGGTGATAATGGTGGTCAGACTGTTTATCATTTACATTTACATGTTCTTGGAGGAAGATTTCATAAGTGGCCGCCAGGATAAATAGTCAATGACAAGACTTACAACGTCATTGCCAGGAGCATTAGCGACGAAGCAATCTTACAAAAACGATATTGATCAAGTGAGATTGCCACGCCCTTAATTTCATTCAGGGCTCGCAATGACAAAATAAATTATGGACAAAATCTTTTTTATATTTTCCATTTGGATAGCTAAATTTATCAGCCTTACTATTTCTATTTTTAGATTAGGGCAGGGATCAAATGTACCTGGAAGATTTGCTCTTTCATTAAAAAAAGACTTATTTCAACATTTTAAGATTAAAAATAATTGCAAAATTATTTTAATTACCGGGACAAATGGGAAAAGTACAACCTGTGGACTACTATCCAACATTTTAAAAAGCACTAATAAAAAAGTGTTTTATAACAAATCTGGAGCAAATCTTTTATCAGGAATTGCAAGTACATTTTGCCATTATTCAAACCTGCTTGGAGCTTTGAGCTATGACTATATAGTTCTTGAGGTAGATGAAGCAACTCTTCCTAAAATTACAAGAGAAATTAAAGCTAATGTTATAGCCATAACTAATCTATTTAGAGATCAGCTAGATCGTTTTGGCGAGCTGGATACCACAGCAAAACTAATTGAAAGTGGAGTAAACAACAACAAAGACGCACTTATATTTTTAAACGCTGACGATCCAAGAGTTGCTTTTTTAAATATAGAAAACAAAAGGATTTATTATGGAATAGCAACCAACGTAAAACGTCATTGCGAGGAGCAAAGCGACCACCACGATTCGCTCGTGGCAGGCTCCGCAATCTCCAAAACGTTAGGAGATTGCCGCGTCGGTGCTAACCCACCTCCTCGCAATGACCGTGAAACATTATGGCTTTCAGATCCTGAAGAAATAACAACCTGTCCTAGCTGCAAAGCCGAGCTTACATTTACACATAAAACCTTAGCTCATCTTGGTAATTATCACTGCAACAACTGCAACCTTCAAAGACCTAAGATTGATTTTTCAGTTACTAGGTTTAAAACAGATCATCTAACAACAAATTTTGACATTAATTTTAATAACTCTAAGAACAATTTATTTCTTCCTATGATAGGAACATTCAATCTTTATAATGCACTATGCTCTATATCAATAGCAAAAACTGTTTCAAATGCTACTAATCTTCAAATTCAAAAGTCTTTTGATTCTTACTCTACCGTTTTTGGTAGGGGGGAAAAACTCACTGTAAACAAAAAGAATGCCTGGATATATTTAATAAAAAATCCTACTGGTACAACTGAGGTTTTAAAGACCTTATGTAACCTACCAAATGCAAGATTTTTAATTGCTATTAATGACAACTATGCTGACGGGAGAGATGTTTCATGGCTTTGGGACGCAAGATTTGATTATTTACGGAATCATAAAAAAAATATTTTTGTATCAGGAAAAAGAAGCAACGATATAGCTTTAAGATTAAAATATGCAAATATAAACCCTGAACAAATCACAATCAATGAAAACATTATTAGCTCTCTAAACAAATGTTCAAGATCAATGAACACAAATGAAACTCTTTACATACTGCCTACATATACAGTTTTACTAGAACTTCAAAGACAAGGTATTTGTAAGAGCATGCCACTAAACTAGAGCCATTTACGGGTCTGTAAATTTTTCGAGGATGAGCATACTTTGTCATTGCGAGAAGAGTCGAAGGCTCGACGAAGCAATCTCATAAAAGCAATAGCGGTCAAGTGAGATTGCTTCGCCCGCTCAGGCGGGCTCGCAATGACATATCAATCTTATCCTCAAATTCTTTACACCCCCACCGTTTACCCATGCTAAAATTGAAGGTTTCCTGCTTAATGGAAGACGAAATGACTTGGTAGAGGGAATCTTCGGATTGTCTGAAGCTATATAAAGAATGATCGAAAAACTAATTCACGAATTTCAAATCAGCTCTATTGGACAAATAGTAATTCCCAGGCTTAAAGCACAAAAATCACAGGAATTATATCTCCATGGCTTAACTGATTCTGCAAAAGGATTTTTCCTTACATCTCTAATTTATTCACTAAACAGACCAATACTATATCTAGCAAATGATTTAAATTCTGCACTTAATATTTATCTTGAGGTTTCAAATTTAACCAATGCACCAGTTTTTTACTTTCCCATTCAGGAAGTTTCACTCTATGATCAAATATCCAGTGATACTGAAATAATTTCAAGCCAGACTAAAGCTCTTTTGCATTTATTGAATAAGAATGAGCCCTGTTTAATTATTAGTTCAGCCAAATGCCTTCTTCAAAAAATCTGGAACAAAGATGACTTAAAAAATAATTCTTTTGAAATCAATTTAAACACAAGCATAGAACCTTCACAAGTAGCTAAGAGGTTAGTATCTTTAGGTTATAAAAAAACACAAATTGTAACCAATCGCGGAGAGTTTAGTATTAGAGGCGATATCTTTGATTTGTTTCCCATGGTAGGAGAGCCAACAAGAATAGAATATTTTGGTGAAGAAATTGAATCAATTCGGCTTTATTCACCTGCAACCCAAAGATCACAGGACAATTTAAGCAATGTAATTATTACTCCAAGGTATTACATTGTTAATTATTCACGTCCTAGTGAGGAGGTTCAAAGAATTGATATTCCTTCTCGCAATGATACAGCTCCGATCCTTCACTTCTTACAAAGTATAAAAGAAGACACAGAACTATCCGATTTAGCAAACAAACAAATCGAAGAACTCAAAACAGATAACTACCCGGAGTTTATAGAATATTATGCTCAATTAATCAATCAAAAAGAATCTTCTTTATTTGATTATTTACCAGGAAACACACTTGCAATCATTGATGACTGGGAAGCCAATGCAATTAGCCTTGAAAGTTTCTATCAAAGGAACATTGAGATAAAGAAAGAATTAGAAAGAAATAAAAAGATTATTCCTCTGTCTGAGCTTTTAATTAATGAAGTAGAGACGATTTTAAAAAATATAAAAGGATATTCTGTTTCATATATTGAAAGATTTGAGTTGTTTGACAAATCAAGCAATCAATCAATTGATTTATCTTTTTTACCCGCTGAAAGATTTCAAAATCAAATTGAAAAGTTTGCTGAGAAATTAAGAGAATGGCTTTCCTTAAATCAAAAAATATTAATTTACAGCGATCAACCACAAAGGATCTTAGGAATTTTACGCGAATGGAATATACCGGGTAAGTATCTTGAGTTCTTAAGTGAAGAAGAATATGCACTAAATCAGGTTTTTATAAGCAAAGGTGGTACTACAACCGGCTTTAAGATGAACTTTGCAAACATTATCATTTTAACTGACCAGGAAATTTTTGGAACAAAACGAAGACCGAGTCTCTTAAAGAAAAATTTAAAATCTGAAAAATACGATTATTATTCAAATATTGAAGACTTAAAGCAAAACGACTATGTCGTTCATATTAAACACGGTATTGGAAAATACAGAGGGCTTGTAAAAGTATCACTAGACAATATTGAACGTGAATACTTAATGATTGAATATGCTTCAGATGGAAAGCTTTATTTACCCGTTGAACAAGTTAATGCTTTATATCGATACCGTGGTTCAAACGATGTAGTTCCAAAACTCTCAAGACTTGGTGGCTCTGACTGGGAGCTAACCAAGAAAAAAGTTAAAAAAGCAGTTAAAAAGGTTGCAGAAGATTTACTAAATCTTTATACAGCGAGATCAAAACAAGAAGGATTTGCCTGTAATACCGATTCTCACTGGCAAATAGAAATGGAAGAAGCATTTCCCTATACTGAAACGCCAGATCAGTGGAAAGCAATTTGTGAAGTTAAAGCAGATATGGAATCTACAAAACCTATGGATAGACTTGTTTGCGGGGATGTAGGTTATGGAAAAACAGAAGTAGCAATAAGAGCTGTTTTTAAAGCTGTGTTGTCAGGAAAACAAGTAGCAATTCTTGTTCCTACAACAATACTTGCAGAACAACACTTCAATGTAATTTCAGAAAGACTTGCTCCATTTCCTGCAAGAATTGGGCTTCTCAGTCGATTTGTCAGTCCACGAGAGCAAAAAAGAGTTGTGAATAAATTAAGTCTAGGTGAATTTGATGTAATAATCGGAACCCATAGGCTATTACAAAACGATATAGCTTTTAAAGATCTTGGTTTAGTCGTAATAGATGAAGAGCAGCGGTTTGGAGTTATTCATAAAGAAAGACTAAAACAACTTCGAGTAACTGTAGATGTCCTCACATTAAGTGCTACTCCAATTCCTAGAACATTACATATGGCACTTACCGGTGCAAGAGACTTATCACTTATAAACACTGCTCCTCCAAATCGTCTTCCTATAAAAACCTTTATAGGAGAATTTAAGCCAACAATAGTTAAAACAGCTATTTTGCATGAACTTGAAAGAGGGGGACAGGTTTACTTTGTACACAATCGAATTGAATCAATAAATGAGATAGCAGCATCTCTAAAAGAACTGGTGCCAGAAGCACAAATAATAGTTGGTCATGGACAAATGCAAGCAAAAGATCTTGAAAACGTAATGTTAGACTTTTCCTTAAAAAAATATAACATACTCGTGTGTACTACTATTATTGAATCAGGATTAGACATTCCAAACGTTAACACAATAATTATTAATAATGCTGATCACATGGGACTAGCCCAGCTTTACCAACTCAGAGGGAGAGTTGGAAGATCAGATGTTCAGGCATACGCTTACTGCTTATATCCTGACGAAGCAATTCTTACAGAAACAGCAAAAGACAGATTGCAAGCTATAAAAGAATTTTCTACATTGGGCTCAGGCTATCAAATAGCCATAAGAGATATGGAAATTAGAGGCGTTGGAAATATTCTTGGAGCAGAGCAGCACGGACATATGATTTCCGTTGGATTTGACTTATATTGCCAACTTCTCAATGATGCAGTAGATAAACTTAGAGGGCTAGAAGTCAGAGATAAAGAGTTTGAATGTATCGTTGATTTAAATATTAGCGCCTATATTCCAAATACTTATATTGAAGATGAAGCTCAAAAAGTAATTGAATATAAGAGATTAGCAAACGTAAGAACTCACCGAGAGCTCGAATACATTACATCAGAATGGAAAGATAGATTTGGAAATTTCCCAGAAGAAGTAAACAATTTAAAAAGAGTTGTAGAACTTAGAATATTTGCAAATGAATTTGATATTAAATCAATAAAATCAGAAGGAGATCATGTAAGAGTTTTCACAAATTTAAGACTTCAAAACTGGTTAAGCATTCAAAATAAGCTCCCAAGAAATATACTTGGAAGAGTTACTTTTAAAGGTAGTGCAAGAGGTGGAAGTGAAAATTCTTATCTTTTAGTAAAAACTCTTGGGCAGTCAGGAGACCAACAACTTGATATCCTTTTTGAATTACTGCATTGTTTAAAAACATTGAATGTAAACGAGAAGATAGCTTAAGCTGTCTTCTCATTACTTTTCTTTAATCAAGTAAATGTATACTTGCAAATATATAAAATAAAATTTTTTAGAAAAAATATAACGCGAAATCAAACATTTCAGAACATAAATTATTTTTAATTTTTACATTCCCATTACTTTTATCCTGGATAATTTTTCCTGTGTTTTAGGAAAAGTTAAGGATAAAATATGCCATCAAGTCCAGTTGGTTCTAATACCAATCCTCCTACGCATACTAGTCAAACCAACTCTAATCAACCAATAACTCAAGAACAATACCAACAATCTCTTCAAAGCTACGAAGAAAATGTAGGGTCACTTCAAAGCAGAGTTAACGGAGCAAATAATAATGTTAGAAATACCCGAAGAGAAATAGCTAATCTTTCGGGAGGAGTAACAGGCTTCTTTTCATGGGTTTCAGGCACAAGCTCTGCTCTACAATCTACGCTTAATACAGACATTAGGTACAGAGATCAACTTCAATCACAACTAACTGAAAGACAAAGAATTTTAAGAAGGGCTCAAGAAGCAGCTAGAAGTGGTGATTATGGAACTGCAAGAGCAATCCTGCAAGGGAACGAAGAACAACATAGAAGACAACTTCTTGCTGCTGGAAGAACAGCTGTTCAGGGATTACAATCTGCAAATCAACAACTTGCTAGTGCTGATCAATTTTTAGCCAGAACAGAAACCACTTTAAGAGTTGGGCAAAGAGTTTGTGTTGTAACAGCAGCAGTTGCAGCAACAGTTATGACTGGTGGTGCAGGAGCACCATTATTAGTTACTGCTCTTACTGCTACCGCAGCTGGGACTTCAATAAGTGCAGCCACTTATTTAACAGAAGCAGGAGGTCACGTTGCACAAGGAAATCTGACTGCAGGACAAGCATTTGGTCAGGCAGGAAGACAAATAGGAAGCGATGCATTAATGTCAGCCCAGATTGGACTTGCTGGAGGAACTGGTTTTGCTGTCGGTGGAATGAGAGCTTTAAGTTCTGTTTCTGTTGTTGGAAGAGGAATGATTGCTGGAGGAGCTGGCGGACTTACTGGTAGTGTATTCCAAACAGCTACAGGAATGGCTTTAGGTACTGATGAAAGAACATGGGGCCAAAGAATCGCTGATACTGTTGTTCAAACCGGTATTGGAGTTGCAACTGGTGGAATGGGTGCAAGAGGACAAAATATTTTAAATGGCATGACACAACAAGGAACAAACACATTACTAAGAACCGTTGGTGTAAGAGCAATTCATGATGTAGCATTCCCAGTCATTACAGCACTTGGTGCCACCTCTTTAACTAATTATTTAACAGGTCGTCGACCACCAACTTTAGAACAGGCTGCTGAACAAACAGTAATAGCTATTTTAGGTAGTGCCATTGGATCACATGCTGCATCAAATCGTGATCAAAATACTCCTTGGAGACAAGCCCTTTCTCAACAACTAACTTCTTTTCCAACATTTAGCTCAGTGAGAGGTGCTTTTTCAAGGTTATTTACAAGAACAACTCCTCCTGCTCCTACACAAAGTAATACTCCAACAAATCAAGCAGGAACAGAAACAATGGTACCTCCCAGAGTATTCTCCCACGAAGAACTTCCTGCAAGTGTTACTAATAGCAATGCTTATCGCCATGCAACA
>JAHFBE010000081.1:0-2341 GCA_023250205.1 Candidatus Melainabacteria bacterium
ACTGGATCTAAACTTCTATTATTGTTATAAGATTGCAGTAAATTTTTATCTTCATTACTTATAGCAAGCCCTGCAAGTTCACTAATCCTATAACCACTTAAAGCAGTTCTACTCAAACCATTTGCCATAGCAGTGTTGACAATATAACCTCTATCAGAATCGCTAATATAAATAGCCATTCCAGAGGAATATGTAGCATTGTTTGGAATATCAAAACCTGGAGCATTAATTACTACATCAGTAATCCTGTCAATTGTCGTCACATAACCATTTGCAGTAATCATCGATCCACTATTAAAAAGTTGATCTTGCGCTTGATATAAAACCACATCAGTATAAAGTGTTCCTAATCCAGCCATCCCTACTACCTGCCTGTAAGCTGAACCTATGTAAGTACCAAACGTAGCAAACCTCATAGATCCTGAAAGGTCAACCACAAAAACCACATCGTATGGAGGAAGTTCAGCTTCTTTAGTAATAGTTATTGTTGAAGCATTTGCTAAAAAATAGGCAAAAAATGGTTTTGGAGTAACTGAAGAAGTAACAGAAATTTTACCCCGATCAAGATTTGCACTTACCATTAAATCGATTGGAGCTCCTCTAAATAAATTACTTAATCCGTCAGCTTGGGTAAAAGTCTTTGAATAAGTTAAAGAAGAAACTTGTCCTGGTCCAGTAGGATTATGATAATTCCCAATCATTGTATCTTCACTTATATTCATTTTAAAAGATCTAGCTGCTGAATTAATTGCTTGCCCTGCATCTGCTCTTGATCTGAAAAATTCTTGTGCACCAGCAACTGACGCTGCCTCTGTAGCTTTTTCCAGTGAACTTCTTAAAATTCCAAAATACCCAAGATCAACAGAAAGTCCACAAAGCGGAATGATAGCTACCATAAGTGAAATAGCAAGAGGAACCACTGATCCACTTTTATTTCTAATTATCTTTTTCACTAATTTATTCATTTTTATTTCCTTCTTTCTAATTCAAAGTCGGTCGTCTAGATCTTTCCAAGAAACATGTTGCAGATGAAGAAAGCATTAAACCATCTGCTCCAAAAATTGGTACACCAATTAAATTCCCAGGATCAACAACTGGAATTTTAAGTGATGGATTACTTGGTGGTGGAAAAATAACATTAACAACAATTTTTGTACTTAAAGTCCCATCTGCCATACCACCAGCAACTGTAGACATATTAGAAGCATCTGTCACATCAAATGAAAACTGATCAGAGCTAACTACAGAGCCAGGAAATCTCACAGAAGTTGTAAATGTTGAAAAGCTTGCTACATCATATGAAGAAGATCTTCGTGTACCAATTGAGATTCTCGAAGCAACTTGCTGAGCAGCAACACCAAGAGTATTTTGAATATAAACAGCCCTTGAAATTTCAATTAAGCTGAAAATTAAAAGAAGAAAAACAGGAATAACAAGAGCTGTTTCTGCAATGACGGCACCAGACTTGTTTTTTCTTTTTAGGTTCATCTTTCTAACCTTCCTTCAATTTGAAAAGCTGCTTTTGCCATTAAAACAAATGAGTCTTGAAAGACATTCGCAGGATTAAAAAATGCAGGGATTGGAGTATTTACTCCAGGACCCACACCAGGATAAGTTACTTCAACCAAAACATAATCAATAGCACCAGGATTATTCTGCCTATCAAATGGTAAATCCTGCACTCCCATAATCTCATTACCTCCTGGATTTAAGTATTTAATAGTAAACTGCTCAGGCTCTTCAATAACTCCCATTACCCTAATACTATTTCTTATTAATCCCTCGAGTTGATCTCTTGGAATAGTACCCCTACTCATAAAGTCCGCATCAACACCTTCTCTAATTGAAGATCCAACTCTTGCTGCTTCTTTTGCTGCATATTCTAAAGTATTTTGAATGTAATAAAGTCTTGAGATTTCAAAAACTGCTCCAATTAACATTACTAAAAGAGGAATAATTAAAACAAATTCTGCAAATGCAGCTCCTCTTTGACCCCTGTTTTTTTTTACCCCAATGTTCATATGTCCTATACACTTTCTACCCTAATTTTAAGAATAAAGAAGATATTATTAAGTGAGAAAATAAACATTTCTGGGGAAATCCCGATACAAACAATTATCAAAATCGGGCTTGCACCTTTATTTATAAGAATGACAAGCCTTCTTAATAATATTGAACGGTCTTCTGATCACCTAATATAATTTCAATTGATTTTCTATTTGCTGCTGAAGTACCTGCAGATATTACTGGGACTGAAGATTGATTACCATTTAAACTTGGAAGATAACCATAAACATCTTCAAGGGAAGCACCAACACTAAAATTAGAATTCTTTTCTCCA
>JAHFBE010000081.1:2351-3136 GCA_023250205.1 Candidatus Melainabacteria bacterium
ATGCTAATGCTAATTTTTCAGAATCTCCTGGATTTAAAGCAAGCGTAATTTGTGAAACAACTTTTGGCTGAGGATCTGCTACTGCATTAGGATCCAAAACTCTATCTCCCGCAGCAAGAACTAATACATTCTGCAAAACCGTCATTGAAAAAGTTTCATTCTCATTTCTTTTTAAGGTTGCAAGAATATCGATCCTGTCTCCTGGATTGATAAATCCACCAACTCCACTTACTTCATTAACTCTTACTGTAATTGCTCTTTGCCCTGGAGGAATTACAACAGGCAGTCCACCACCAGCAGCCCCCTCAGCAACAAGTCTTGCTTGTGTAATTACTTCATCAGCTTCAATTGTATTTTTAACTATTCTTCCTTTAATTAAATCTATAGATTCTGGATAATCTTTTGGAATAGTTTGAGCCGGAAATTGTTTTGTTGTTAAATCTGCTTCTGTTAATTTTGTTCCTGCAGGAATTTTTTTTGCAGCAACGACTACTGCTCTTGTCACTGTTAACTCTTTAACTTGTTGCTGTGTCTTATTTAAATACTGCCAAATTCCAAATGCTGCTATAAAAGCTAAAATTACAGCAACAACAATCATTATTACAAGAGGCCCTATTTTGCTCTTTGTCTTAGGGTTAAATGATGTAGGATTCACTGCCATAATAAAAGTATACTATCCAAACCAAGCCAAACCAAAGATCATATATAAGAATGTTCCCAAAGCTATAGCAATTCCATACGGTATTTTTTGTTTCTTATCTATGGCTGGTAATGCTTGTCCCGTT
>JAHFBE010000061.1 GCA_023250205.1 Candidatus Melainabacteria bacterium
ATATGACTAAATTTTGTAAATGGAATAAGAGCGATAAATGAAAATGTCTGAACAGAGTGAAGCCACCATAATGTTAAATGAATTGATTTTTGTGTATCAAGTGATAGATACTGAAATCCACTTGCTAATAGAGCTCCAATGGGGGTGTAAGGTTCAATTTGATTGGTTGCAGATTGTCTTATCCCTTCAATTAAAAAACCAATAATTACAAAAGTAGATAGATAGACAAGCTGAATCCAGTCTTTTTGAAAATTGTCCAGTCTCTTTGGTCTTTGAATATATCTAATGTAAGCAAATATAGAAAGACCAAGAAGCATTAAAAATCCTGAAAAATCCATTGCAAATGAATAGATCTTATAGAAAGGTCCTTCAAAAAAGTAGACTGGCATTTTATCCTGGACAGTTAAAATGTCAGTTCCAATCCACAATGCAAAAAAACTCATGAAAACCAGCCCATGTGCAAAGCGTAAGATTTTATATCTTTCCCACCCTTTGTGTAGAAAACTTCTGCAAAACATATTTAATATTCTTCTTGGAATATTTTGAAAATCGTTTTTTTGTTTTCCTCTGGACCAGTTTTTAATCTTTAAATAAAAACCATAAATAAAAAATAAAGCAGAAATAAAGAATAAGGAATAAAAGATTTCCTTATAATGAGGAAAATCATGAATATTCCACCAAAGAATACGTGTTTCCATAAAAAGTTATTTTAGCAGTGATAGTTAAGCTTGAATCATTATTACTTAGCTATTGGAATATGTTGGAGATAATCACTTAACACGATAAGATTTTATCCGATTTATTCGGTAAAATCTGCCTAGTATGAGGTGAAATATATTAGAGAGACTATGCAAAGCTGGTTTTGTAAGCGTAGCGAAAAAACCGGCGGTATGTAAAAACCTTGAATTAGATTTATTCTGAAAGTAACGTTAGTTTAACTATGTTGTGCTTGCTTTGTAGGTAGCAAGCTTTTGATTCTCTCTTCAAAAACCTTTGCTTTATCATTTGCTCCTGTTTTTTTGTAAACCTCAGCAATATTTTGTAAAACTACAGAAAGATCAGGGTGGTCTTTCCCAAGTTTACCTTCAAGAATAGTTAATGTGTTTTGAAAAATAGGTCCTGCTTCTTTGTACTTTCCTTCAAGGAAATATAAAGCACCAAGATCATTTAATGTTTTTGCATAATTAAAATCATTCTTTCCTGTCTCCTTTTCTCTAATTGAAAGAAGTTTTTTGTATTCTGTTTCAGCAGCAGTATATTTACTTTGACTTTTATATAATTCTGCTAAGTTCCCTATAAGAGCAACTAAACTTCTGTTATCCTTTGAAGGATTTTTCTCCATTATTTTTAAAGCTGTTTTATATGTATCTTCAGCTTCAGCAATTTTACTTTCAGCATAATAGACAGAGGCAAGATTGTTTAGTGTTAATGCGACTTCAGGATGCTCTTTTCCGAGAAGTTTTTCTCTAATGGACAGTGCCTTTTTATAGTGTCCTTCTGCATCACCAAATCTTTTATCAAGCCTGAATAACTCACCAAGATTATTGTAGGCAACTGCTGCTTTCAAGCTGTCTTCCCCAAATGTTTTCTTTGCAAACTTTAATGAGTCTTTTCCTACTTTTGTAGCTTCTTTTAAATTACCTTTTTGATATAGCTCAATGATTTTATAGTTCAAGCCTTGCCATTGAGTTTCCAGTTCTTTAACTTTCTCAGGATTTGAAGCACATTGAATACATGGCTTTTGTGCACATCCTGTAAATGAAAATATAATAAGAGCTGATATTAAAAGAACAATTCTAATTGGTAATTTCATGGTTTCCTCTTTATTCTTATCTAAACAAACTTTCCTTAATTATCAGTTGTTAGTAATTAATTGTCAATTTTACCTTTGAAAACATCGCATTTTGCAATTGCACCATCTGTTTCAAACAGTACATCTGGACGTAAATTGAAGATACATCTTATTCCTGGCTGATAAGGTTTTTGTGGTGAAAAGAACTTACAATTACTGCATAGGTCATAACGTGCTGTAGTAGTGGCTTTTCTCCGCCATGGATCAGAAGTTATTTCTGAGCCCACGTCTTGGTTTAGGTTTGACATAATGTTTTGCCTTTATAAAAACTTCTTTAAACATATTAGCAGTTAATCTTCCTGTTTGTGTATTCTGCCTGCTTGGATGGTAGCTTGCAATTAGTATGTGCGGAAGATCTTTAGAGCTGTAAATTGCGCCATGAAAAAAATTAAATTGTTTTTTGTGTATAGAGTACTGAGTATTGCGTATGGGGTATTGAGTATGGAGTATTGTATTGAATAACCATTTGAGATATCCGTCAAATGCGATTTTTCCAAGTGCAATAACAACTTTTACTTTTTTTAGTAATTGTATTTCTTCTTCAAAGTATGAAAAGCAGTTTTCTAGCTCATTTGGCGTGGGTTTGTTTTGTGGTGGGGCACATCTTCCCACAGCAGTTATATAGCAATTTTGTAAAACTAATCCATCATTAATGTCAGTAGAAGTTGGTTTATTACACAAGCCAACTTCATTTAGAATCTTGTACATAAAATCTCCGGAAGAATCTCCTGTAAACATTCTTCCTGTTCTATTTGATCCAAATCGTCCTGGAGCAAGTCCTACTATTAAAATCTCTGCATTCCCATCTCCAAAACTTGGTACAGGCTTGCACCAGTAAGTAGGATATTTTTGTCTTATCTCACCTAGGTATTTAACCAAGCGAGGACATTTATTACAGTTAGTAATTTTATTTTGTAGTCTGGATAATGTTTGCATGTTGTTGTAGGTACATAGGATGCTACGTGCCTACGTGGAATTATCTTCTCTCAATAGATGGAACTTCTCTTGGAGGAGGTCCTTGATAAACAGATCTTGGTCTAATTAATTTATTATCGGACATTTGTTCAAGAACATGTGCTGACCAGCCGCTTGTTCTGCTTAAAACAAATATTGGAGTGTATAAAGGAATAGGAATTCCAAGGAGGTAATATACTACTGCAGAATAGAAGTCAGCATTAGGTGGCAATCCTTTTCTTTCTCTTACAATCTTTTCAATTCTTTCTGCTGTTTCAAAAAGTTTTGTATTCCCTTTCTTTTGTGCTAACTCCTGAGCATATTTTTTCATTACGTGAGATCGGGTATCTCCCTTTTTATAAACTCTGTGACCAAATCCCATAATTTTTTCTTTACGGTTTAGCATATCGATTATGCCGGATTCAGCTTCCTGTGGATCTTTGAATCTTAAAATAAGATTCATTGCTTCTTCATTTGCACCACCATGGAGTGAACCTTTAAGTGTTCCTATTCCTGATGTAATAGCTGAGTAAATGTCAGATAATGTTGAAGCGGTAACTCTTGCGCAGAAAGTAGATGCATTGAATTCATGCTCTGCATAAAGAATAAAGCTTGTATTAATTGCTTTTTCATCAAATGAGTCTGGCTCTTTTCCTGTAACCAACTGTAAAAATCTACCTGCATATGAAATATTCTTAGATATTTTAGGTACGTCTTGTCCTCTTGAAAGGTGATACCAGGTCATAAGTGCAAATGGCAATTTTGCCATGATTGAATAAACAACTTGCTTTGTATCTTCAATTGAAATTTGTTTAATTTCATCAATGGTTCCCATGTAAGAAACTGAAGTTCTTAAGACATCCATTGGATTTGAAGTTTTGGGAATGTTTTTTAGAACTTTTACTAATGACTTAGGTAATTTTCTTTCCTGGATGAGTAGTTTAGTAAGTCTTTTAAGTTCTCTTTTTTTAGGAAGCTTTCCTTCAACTAGTAAGTGTATGACTTCTTCAAATGTTGTTTTTTCAGCTAAGTCTACAGCACTGTAACCTCTATAAAGTAAACTTTCTGTATCAGAATTAATATTACAAATAGTTGTAGTCCCTGCTACAACGTCTTCTAATCCTTTTTTTAGTTCTTCTGTCATTGTTGTTGACATTGTTATTCTCCCATTACTGGCTATTTAATACATATCTATGTTCGCTATGATATAGCATTTGTTATTTTTTATCAATGATTTTTTCTGCTTCATAATAATTCAGCAGTCTGTAAAGCTCATCTCTTGTTTGCATATTATTTAGAATTGGCTTCTGAGTCCCTTCTTTTTTAAGGACTTTGTAAACTTCATCTACAGCCTTCATCATTCGTCTAAATGCAGTTAAAGGGAAAATGACCATACGTACTCCAACGGATTCAAACTCATAGACAGAAAGATAAGGAGTCTTACCAAACTCAGTCATATTAGCTAATACAGGAATCTTTAGAGCATCAACAAACTTTTTATACTCATCTTTGCTTTCCAGTGCTTCTGCAAATATTGCATCTGCTCCAGCTTCCTGGTATTTTTTTGCTCGATCTAATGCATCATCAAACCCTAAAACATTTCTTGAATCTACTCTGGCAATGATAAAAAAGTCTGGATTTGTTCTTGCTTTAACAGCAGTTTGAATTTTTAAAACCATTTCTTCAGGTGGGACCACTTCTTTTCCTGGTCTATGCCCACAACGTTTTGGAAAGACCTGATCTTCTAAATGAATTCCTGCTGCGCCTGCAGATTCTAATTTTTTAACAGCTTCAGTTTCATTACCAAAACCAGTATCGGCATCTACCAGAAGAGACGTTGCATGCAACGTCTCAACGTGTGAAATTCTACGTACTTCTTCACACACATTATCTAATGTGGTAACTCCAAGATCCGGCACTCCAAAACATCCTGTTGCAATTCCTGAACCTGAAAGATACATAGCAGTGAATCCAGCATTTTTTGCTAGTAGAGCAGATGCTGCATTAAATACTCCAGGGATTACAATAGTTTTTTGCTCTTTTAATAGCTGATGGAAAGATTTCATGCTAATTAATTTAGCACACTAAAAAACAAAAAAGCCACCTTTTTGTGGTGACTTTTTGTTTGTTGTTGTTTATATACCAGGTCTTAGTAGTTCCCTAAATGACTCTAACATCTGTTCATTAGTTCGATGAAGTTGATCATAATACCCTATTGAGTCAGCTAATATGTGTGCCTGTGGATTAGCAGATCTTGAGGCGGCTTCGCGAGCGGCTTCTACAGGTGTTAAGGTTCTGGCTCTGCCTTGAGTTAAAAGTCTTTGGTGTACGTCTATTATTCTTTGGGCTCTGTTTCGTTCTTCTTGTACATTTCCCAATCCTTCTGTTCCTTCTAAATAATCACTGTAAATGCTTATAATTTCTCTACTAAAGTTTGCTTCTTGTAGAGTAAGTGGAGTATAGGTGGTGGTATTGGTAGTTGGTAATGTAACCCCTAGCAATGTTCCTAGTTGTCCAATAAATTGATTGCGTCTTTCTAGAGGAGATGGTGTAGTTCCTGGCAATTCCACTGCTGAGCATAGAACAACTGTATCTGTTTGTCCTGGGCTTGATTCTGTTGGAGTAGTTCTACTTATTTGTGGAACTCCTCCTCTGGAACCTTGTCCTAATTGAGGAACTTGGAATCCTAATCTTAAATCTAATATAAACATAATTTTCTCCTTGATTATTCTTCTAAATTAACCTTGCACTCATACAAAGTAACCTGCTGAAATGTTTGATACTTTTTGTGAATTAAATTTTTTTTATCTAGTTATTTACGTTCTCTTAACTGCCTTCTGGCTTAATGAAGACAGTTTTTATATGCTTGAAAGAGCGGAGAGCTGTCTATTTATGTAAACCCCACTCGGGATTGCTTCGTTGCCTTTCAGGCTCCTCGCAATGACAATTAAATCTCAGGGATTAAATCAGAAAGATTACTTGATTCTTCTAGCTTCATTACTTTTTCAATTTGTTCTTCTATCTTGTTTTGTCCAAGGTGTGGACCAGCCAGTGTTTTCCATTTATTAAAAACACTCTCATCGGGCATAGAATTTTTTGGATGTCCAAATGGATGTAATACTTCTTTTACAATCTTTTTCCCACCAAGTAGATTTATCTCTAATCTGTTTCCAAAACTTTTTGGATAGTCATTTGTGTATTTTTGATCTTCTACTACTTTAATCTTCTTTAAAAATCTAAGCATATTTGGATCACGATAGTTTTTCTTATGAAAGCTTTCATCGGTTACATTACCATCACGAAGTGCTATAGCTGTACAGTAAGGAAGACTATGATCTGCTGTTTCTTTTGATGTTGGTCTCCATTTCTCTGGCTCAGAACCAATTATCTGATAGCTGGCTCCATGAGTAAAAACAGTCATATCCTGAATTTGTTCTAACTTTACTCCTTCTTTATATAGTTGGATTGCAGCTTCAACAGCGCTTTGCGCGTGATATTCCACTGGATAGGGCTTTATATAGGTATCAAGAATCATCTTTGGTGATTCGCCTCTATTTGGAAGTTTTAGATTTATAGGTCCGGAAATTAAGGTTTCAAATCCTTTTGTTCCTTCAAATATTGGAGCTGGTCCGGTCATCCCTTCTTTAGCAAGTCTTGCTGCAAAAAGCCCTTGCCTTGCGGCATTTGCAAAGGCGCATGCTTTCCACATAGACATTTCACCTACTCGGGTTTGTCTGGTGGCTATATTACAAACTCCAGCTATTCCAAGTGCGTTTTCTAATTGCTCCTCATCAAGGTCCATTAAAATGGCTGCTCCAGCTACTATAGAGAATGCACCATACGTAACATGATCTATTCCTTTAGATCGGAGTGAAGCACCATCACATAATCTACACTGTATTTCATAAGCAATTGCAATAGCTAAAATTAAATCAAGCCCGGTTTTCTCATATGCTTGTGCACAGGCAATGAGCGGAGCAATGTTGTCTGATGGATGAGCTGGTTCTAAAGATAAATAGGTATCATTAAAATCAAGATATCTTACAAGAGCCCCATTTGCAAAAGCAGCCTCTTCATAGAAAACTTCTTTCCCCTTTCCAAAAAGAGGGGCTTTATATTTTCCTTTTATTTTTGAGCAGGCTTTTAAAACTATTTTTGCTGCTTTTGAGTTATAAGCTCCTATTGCACAGGCATAGCTATCAAGTATTCTTCTTTTTACTTCATGGATTACTTCTCTTGGAAGAGATTCTTTTTTAACTGACAAAACATAATTTGTAATTTCATTTGCTTTGTTTGTTTGTTTGGTTAAAATTTCTGGCATAAAGCAGATTATATCAGTTTGACTTGTTATTGCGAACCCTGAATGAAGGGCGTGGCAATGACACTATCAGCAAATATTTCTTTTATTACATCAACATGTCTTTTTACGTCAGTTTTTACTCTTTCATAGTCGCCATTAAAAATAGCATCAGCATTCAACATACCGCTACCTGGGCAGACTCCAAAAGCATTATATTTTGTTAAAACTTCTCTCATGTTTTTATCGTTAATTCCACCAACAGCGTAAGTCCTTATTTCATATTTGGATAACTGATCTGAGAACTCTTTTAATTTTTCAAATCCGGCGCTTCCTTCTGGTAGTTTTATGACTACAGTACTATCAGGCTTTTGATTCCTTATGTTTAAATAAAGTTTATAAAACTGCGTAGGACTTTTAATTAACGTTACTTTTTCGTTTGTATCTACCTGATCAAAGTGAATAATTTTCCAGCCAAGCTTGCTTAACTCTTCAAATTCATCCCTGAATGGTTCTTTTATAGCTTTAAATAACTCTTCATTTGTTCTTGCATTTGCCGGGAAAAACTTTACATCAGCAATTTTAAGATCAATTGCCTGTTTGAAATTTGGTTCTGTAAAAACTCCGGGAAGGATAGGAATATTATTTTTATTTGCAACTTCAATAGCATCTTCAAAGAATCCTGGACTTACAAGAAATTTTGCACCATGACTTATAGCTTCTTTTGCAGTTTTTTCGTTTTTTATTGAACCAACTCCAATATTTAGATTTCTTTTTACACATTCATCCACGATTTGTTGCCAGAAGTCTGAATTTGAAGTAACTTCTACGGCAGTTGCTCCTGAATCAAATGCTGACTGTATTGCGTTAATAGCGTTAACAGCAGGAGTCCCTTGTTTAGTCCTTAAAATACCGACTAATCGAGCATTTAAATAATTTAACAAATTGCTTTCTTTATCAACCATTGATATAAAATTTAATACAGTGTAATAATATTGAACAACGAGATTATCCTAACATGACTGAGCTTATAAAAAAGACTTTGGGTCAACTTTTAGACAGGACTGCGTTAAAGTATGCAGAAAAAGATGCAATTGTTTTCACAGATTTGAACTATAGGCTGACTTATAAAAACTTTAAGAAAGCTACTGATGATATAGCAAAGGGTCTATTAGCTCTTCATATTCAGAAGGGAGAACATATAGGAATATTTGCTGTTAATTGTCCGGAATGGGTTATTCTTCAGTTTGCAGCAGCTAAGGCCGGAGCTGTTCTTGTAAATATAAACCCTGCTTTAAAAAGCCATGAACTTGAATATATCCTGGAACAGGGTGACATTACTACATTGTTTATTACGCAGTGTTTTAAAAGCTCATCAATGATTGATGTTTTAAATGATATAGATGAAAAGAAAACAACTAAACTTAAACGGGTTGTAACAATTAGAGCTAAACAAATACATGACTTTATGTGTTGGGAAGATTTACTTGAACTTTCAAAAAATATTTCTGATGAAGATCTTTCTGAGCGTGAAAATTCTCTGCATCCAGAAGATATAATAAATATTCAGTACACTTCCGGTACAACAGGTTTTCCTAAAGGAGCACAACTTACACACTATGGAATTCTAAATAATGCTTTTTACTGTGGATTGAATATGAATCTTACGGACAATGATTCTATTTGTATTCCGGTCCCTTTATATCACTGTTTTGGGTGTGTACTTGGAACTTTAGTTTGTGTAAATTATGGGATTAAAATGGTTTTTCCTTCTGAAGTTTTTGAACCAAGAAAAACTCTTCAAGCTGTTCATCAGGAACAATGTACTGCGCTATATGGTGTACCTACGATGTTTATTGCAGAACTTATGCTGGATGATTTTAATAACTATAATTTGAGTTCACTTAGAACTGGTGTAATTGCTGGAGCTCCATGTCCTATGGAGCTAATGAAGCAGCTTATTGAAAAAATGAATCTTCGGGAAATAACAATTGGGTATGGATTTACTGAAGCTTCTCCATTAATTACACAGACCCGTTACAGTGATCCTCTTGAAATAAAAGTTGGGACTGTTGGAAAACCGCATCAGAATGTGAAAGTAAAAATTGTAGATCCTGAAACAAAAAAAGAAGCACCTTTTGATACTCCGGGAGAACTTTGTGCTTATGGTTATAATGCTATGAAAGGTTATTATAAAATGCCGGATAAAACAAAAGAGGTAATTGATCCTGAAGGCTGGATGCACACAGGGGATTTGGCTTCTATGAATAAAGATGGTATATGCAGGATAGTGGGAAGAATTAAAGATATGATAATTCGTGGTGGTGAAAATATTTACCCTGCTGAAATAGAAGAATTTTTTATGACAAATCCAAAAGTAGAAATAGTTCAAGTGGTCGGGATTGCGGATATAAAGTTTGGTGAGCAAGCAGCAGCAGTTATAAAACTAAAGCTAAATGAAAAATGGACTGAAGAAGAAGCAAAAGAATGGTGTAAGGGAAAAATCGCTACTTATAAAGTCCCCTGCTATATAAAATTTGTTAATGAATTTCCCATGACTGCAAATGGTAAAATTCAAAAATATAAAATTAGGGAAATGCTGCAATTGTCATTGCGAGCGTAAGCGAAGCAATCCCATCGATTTTCATGTAAGCCGATCGAGATTGCCACGCCTCACTTTGTTCGGCTCGCAATGACACTAAATAATAATTAAAGGTTCTGGTTTACTTCTCCTACTACAAATTTAAATCTACAATAATTGGCTCATGATCAGAAATTCTTCCAGGATATGCATTATTAATCAGTTGTAGAGTTTGACCATTATAGGGTTTAAATCGATTTCCTTTTGGTTTTATAAAAAACCAATCCAACTTAAAGTATGCAATTGCCCTGGGTTCTGTAAATTTAAAAGTACTTTCAAAACCTTTTACATCTCTTTCATTTGAGCTGGCAAGCAATCCTTGTTTACCATTAGAATTTTTGTCTCCGCTAATATCAAATTTTTCTCCATCAGTAAAACGAAAATCTTTCAGATAATTAAAAAACTTCCTTTCCTGGTTTGGAAGGATAATAGGAATGCTTGGTGCGGCAGGATCTTTGTATTGAATTAGTTTACTTAAACCAAAAGAGGTCAGATTTACTACTCCTGGAAGTCCTATTGGAATTACAGCTAAAATCGCCTGACGGGCAAGATAGTGTGGGTCCCTTATTCTTTTTACAAATTCTTTTTTCAGTGAGACAGGTGCAGAGTCAGTTGTAGTAGTATTGAAATCACCAGCTATTATCACAGGGCTTCTTATAAATTTTAAATTTGAAAGCAAATATTGAAATTGTTTAAAACGTTTATCGGGAAAACACTTGTCTTCCAGGTGGGTAGAAACTACAGTTATTATTTCTTTAGTTGGCAATTCAATATCAACAATTAATGCATTTCTTCCCCCACGCCTTATTTCGCTATGTGCAATTTCTTCACTAAAAACATTCTGGGCTCCTAACCTTCTAGCATCCTCCAGTGGAGATTTTTTTTGCATTTCTTCTTCGTACCATTTATAACACTCAGGAAGCTTGAGGACCTTTGCTGATTTAATAGGATATCTTGATAAAACCGCATTGCCATGTAATCCTAAAAATCTTTTTTTATCAATACCAGTATTAAAAATTATTGGATTTAATTCAATAAATTCTGTAGCAAATGCATAGTTATACTTGATTGCACTGGCAATTTCGGAAACGGTATTTTTATAATTGGTTCTTGGCATACCAATATCTGCTTCGTTTAAACAAATGATATCGCTGTTTCCAAGTGTATTAAGCTCGTTTGCAAAACCTTTTTCATCAGGGACATTCTTTTTATAGTTGTAGAAGAAGGTGTTTCTGTCACTAAAGATAGTTTTAATAAGACTAATATTAAATCCCCTTTCAATATTCCAATGAGCAATCCTTAAATAATTATGTCGGAATGAATTAGATGGCAGAGCAAAAAAGGATTTATTTACTATGTACGGTGTGCTTAATTGTTTTTGTAGCTTGAGGTAAATCGGATTACTTATGCTTATAGGCTTAGTTAAACGAACAACATCTTCATATGAAAGAATGCTAACAGGAGGTTTTTTTATGTAGAATTTAAATCCCTGATACAAAGTTTTATCTTTATATAAAAAGGGTATTAAAATAACTACGAGGAATGCAATAACAAAAATCCAAAAAAACCTATTATTTTTGCTATTCTTTTTCATCATATAGTTAATGACTGATTCAAATTAAATTGTATCCATGTTTAAAAAAATAATACTTACAATCATTTTCGTTTTTACTTGTTGTTTGAGTGCAAATGCCAATATTCTGCAGCTAGATGAAAAGAAAAGTAAAGTTACTTATACATTAACCCAGTTTGGATTTCCATTTAAGCGAAAAGCTTTACCAACTACGGGTGAGATTGAATTGAATGAAAACTTCACCATGTTGACAAGTCTTAAAATGAAGACCAAATTTATTTCAAAAAACCCTTTATTTAAAATATTTATAAATTTTGAT
>JAHFBE010000062.1 GCA_023250205.1 Candidatus Melainabacteria bacterium
CCGGCATACCCGCAAGATATTTGAGAGGAGACTTCCTTAGTACGAGAGGACCGGGAAGTACAGACCTCTGGTTTACCAGTTGTCACGCCAGTGGCATACGCTGGGTAGCCATGTCTGGAGAGGATAAGTGCTGAAAGCATATAAGTACGAAGCCCACCTCAAGATGAGATATCTCATACCGTTAAGGTAGTAAGATCTGCCAAAGACTATGGCGTTGATAGGCAGCAAGTGTAAGTGTAGTGATACATTCAGCTGAGCTGTACTAATAGATCGAGGGCTTGTTTTTTTTCTCTAGACCACAAAGGGATCAAAATAGTTTCAAGCTGCAAGTTTGAAACTACGAGATTAAAACAAAATTGATAACTAGTTTTAAGTTCTTATAACTTAAAGCTTACAGTTTATAACTGTTTTTTGTGTGCAGCTTTCAGAATTTATAAAAAATTTAATCTTGCTAGCAATAGTACAAATTTCTTATTTGTTTAATCTTGTTAATTTGTTCATAATAAAAAATAAGCAGTTTTCTCTATCAACTTTTCTTTAATAAGGTCTTTGTATTGGTATAAAATCAAGCGTTTTATTTAAGCAATTTATTAATAAAAAAGAGGGGTTTGATATAACGGCTTTTAAGCTGGAAGATCAAATTATTATAAATGACAGGTGAAATATCAGCTAGTATAAGTACGTTTAGTCACAGTTCTTCTTCAGTAACATCTTTTGGAGCAGATGGTAGTTTAAGTTCTACAGTAGCTTCAAGTTTAACTTTTACTCACGATTCTTTTCAAGGTTCACCACCAGTACAGCCTCAAAGACCTTCTCCTACGAGAAACCAAGGTCAATGTGATCCAATTATGAGAGGACTATTTGGAGGTGGATGCCTGGGCGGCGCTGGTCTTGGCTTTGGACTTATGGTTGGAATTAATCCAATTGCGCTACTTATAATAGGGCTTTTACTTGGTATGATGCTTGGCCTCATGTTCGGTGGTCATGGTGCACAACCATGTCATGAAGAGGGTTCTCATGGAGCTGCTCAAGGACATGAAGGAGAAGGAGCTTCTTTAGAAATAGCTCAGTCTATTCTTAGGGTTCAAGGAAGGATAGTTCCACCACCACCAGCAACCGGAGAAGAAGAAGATATCTCTGATGCTAATACTCCACCAGCAGTAGCTGTTGAAGAGTCTTTAATTCCACAACTTCATATGACAATTCCAAGACCAGAAATCCCAACACATACAATTAATCCATATTCAGAATCGACTGAAGCAAGATCTATTTTTCCACCATATACAGGAAGATTACAGCCACCTAGTAATAATATTACTCATGTGATTTTTACTCCAGATGAGGGAGAAGAACAAACACGGGAAATTCCTACAGATGGTTTAGTGGTTGGGAATATTAGAATCCTCAGAGATGGTACCTTTAGCTATGAAGGTGGTGCACCAACTCTTACGAATAATAGAATAACTTTATTAAATGGAGCCAATAACCCAGTTCTAAGAGTTAATATTCAGGATCAATAGGAGTGCTTTCTTAAGAGAGGGGCTATCATGTTATTTGGCAGCTCCTCTCTTATATTAATACCTATGTAAAATGACAAGAATTGTTTAAAATCTCGATTTTTTTAGATTTATAACTTTCTTTGAAACCTTATTTCTGTTATGAAGTCTATTCCCTAATGTAAGATCAAAAGGAGGATTTCTCATGGGCGATTTTTCGACAATATTAAGTTCAAACATTACTTTACTTGTAGTAATGGTGGGTGGATTTTATTGGTTATCAAAAAAGATAGATAAGAAATAATTTCTTTTCTTTGTTTATTTATTTGCAGAGGTGCTTTCAAGTGCCTCTGCTTTTTTTGTAGGATCTTAAAAAAATCTTAAAATCAAGGACATAGCCTTTTTTCTCTAATATTATAGGTATTCAATATTAGAAAGGTTTTTGAGGTTAATTTATGACTAAAGGGATAAATCCAAATCTAACTATTTTAGAGAGTATATTCTTTGGACGTGGAAGTGTACCAAAGGGATTTAAATTACAGCAAAAAAAGAATGACGTTGCTACCCAGTTACCATTGACGCAAGAAGGCTTGATACAAAGTTCTAAAAAGCCGTACTTTAAGGTAGAACTTGGAACTACTCTTATTGATTCAGCTAGAGGATTAACCCCTGATAACTATGCAGAAGTACTTCAGATTAGAAGTGTTAGTCAACGTGGAGAAGTTTTTGACAATGTAGATGATGGAATTGATGTGCTGCCTGATGCATTTATTGACCCATTAGGTGTTCTTAATGATCAAATAGATTCTAATGGTGAGAGAGCGTTTGATGATTTAAGTTTAATTGTCCCAAAAGAGAAAAAGATTCTTACATTAAAAGATTTAAGAGGTTCAGGATTGCCAATTGTTGATATTGCAGATCGTTTTGATTTAACACTTGAAGAGTTAGTTGAACATGTTAATAAAAACGGTATATCTCTTGAGGATCTTGCTCATATAATTTCTTAAAGTTTGTAAAAACTCTTCTATAAGAGGCTTTAAGCATTCTCTCTTTACATTAAGAATATTGGGCATGTAAATTTTGTAGAATGTTTTTATGTTTCCTAGAATTAAAGAAAAAATCTTAAATAAAGAAAGAATAACTTCTGAAGAAGGCTTATTTCTGTATAATTCAAATAATCTTTTAACTGTAGGCTCTTTAGGCAAATTAGCCAGAGAAGTTAAATCAGGATCAGAAAGATCGAAATGGGTTTACTGGAATAAAAACTTACATTTGAACCCTACAAATGTTTGTATTGGGCATTGTAATTTTTGTGCATTTGCAAAATTGCCAAATGAAAAAGGAGCTTACACATATACGATTGATGAATCGTTGGAAAAAGTTAGAAAAGGTATTAGTGGTGGCGCGAATGAAGTTCATATTGTTGGTGGATTGAATCCTAAAGCAGCTTTGCCATATTATGTAGATTTACTAAAAGCAATTAAAAAGAATTATCCAAAGCTTCATATAAAAGCTTTTACTGCAGTTGAAATTGAATTCTTTGCAAAGTTAACAAAACTTTCATATGAAGAAACATTGAAACAGTTAATGAATGCTGGGTTAGATAGTATGCCTGGTGGTGGTGCAGAAATATTCTCAAAATCTGTTCGTGATGATACCTGTCCGGATAAAATCCCTGCAGAGAAATGGCTTGAGATACATGGCACAGCTCATAAACTTGGTTTAAAATCTAACGCCACAATGCTTTGTGGTATTGGTGAAGAAGTTGAAGATAGGCTGGATCATATGATTCAGTTAAGAGAGCAGCAGGATAAATCAGGAGGATTTCAGACATTTATTCCGTTGCATTGTCATTATGAAGATACTGAGATAGCTGGAACCGTAGAGCCTATAACTGCCTTTGACTCTTTAAAAAACATTGCTATATCAAGGATTATGCTTGATAACTTTGATCATATTAAAGCTTACTGGATTCAGCTTGGTGTCGGACTTGCACAGCTAGCATTGAGTTTTGGTGCTAATGATTTGGATGGAACTGTTCAGGAAGAAAGTATTACTAATGCTGCTGGAGCAGAAAAAAGAGGACTTGAAAAAGATTTCATTCAAGGGCTGATTAAAGATGCTAGTTATACACCTGTTGAAAGAGATACTGTTTACAATGTCTTAGAAGTTTCTAATTGTTGATATTTGTCATTGCGAGCGTGAGCGAAGCAATCTTATACCAATGATTGTGCTTTATATGGCTTCATTATTACCGTTATCTTTGTTGTGAGATTGCTTCGTCAGGGCTTTACCCTTCCTCGCAATGACATTTCAGACTTCATTTACTATTTTTAAAACTAAAACATTAAGCTTTTCGTTTGCTTTTTTTGCTTGTTCTAAAACTTCTTTATGAGAAGGTTTATGTCTAGGATCCCAGACATTTGTTATTAATGATATTCCCGCATAATCAATCCCCAACCCTTTTGCACAAATCATTTCAGGAACTGTAGACATCCCAACAGCACTTGCTTTAAGAGACTGTAGTAGTTTTATTTCTGCAAATGTTTCATATGATGGACCTATTACTCCTGCATAAACACCTTTTCTCAATCCTTTTTTTAACTTGTTTGAAATTGATTTAGTTAATTTATTTTGAACAAGATGATAAGGCTGAGTGATTCCACTTAAAGTGCCTCTTTCTGTGGCTTGCATTAAATCAATAAAGCCTGTTATTAACATTAAGTCTCCAGGTTTAAAATCCTTCTTTATTCCACCGGCAGCATTTGTAATAATGATTTTTTTAATTTGTAGTTTGTGACAAAGCCTTATATTTGCTGTTACATCCAGAATGCTACAGCCTTGATATAAATGTTCTCTGCCGGAAAAGACAAGTACTCCTTTGTTCTTTATTCTGTAGAGCTTTAATTTGCCTTCGTGACCCTTTATTTTCAGTTTTGTTGAGACGCGATTAATGCGGACTCTGCGTTTTTTTAATTCACCATAATTGATTTCAAATAAGGACTCTTTATCTCCAAATAGTTTTATACCGGAGCCAGTTATAATTGCAATTTGAGGTGTAGATTTGATCTTTTTTAATTTATTCAAAACTATTTTTTTTGAATCTTCTAAAGTTAAATCGTTCATTTTTATTTTTGCTTTATTTCTCTCTTTAACTTGTAGTTTAACAGAAGCAAGAACTTCTGAAAAAATAGGTGTTTTATACAGTTATAAGAATGTTGAAACTTATAATACAAATGATCTTGTAGGATTTCAACAGTTATGGAAATCTTTCCTTGATACTTTTATAGATACTAACCTGGATTATCAGTTTATATGTAATATTGATTCTGGGACTAAAGTTACTGATCTGGAATTAGACATTATCTATTACCCTTTAGCTATTGATATAGATGAAAATGAAAAGATATTTTTACGCTCTTTCCTTTCTTCAGGAGGCAAATTAATTGTAAGTCCCGGTATAGGTGCGTTATCGGAGAGTCTAAGAACTTTTTTGTCTGAACAAGGGATTGATATAAAAGAAAATTTATTAGCAAAGGATGAAATTAACTTAAAGTATAGAACTGAAGATTTATCTTTTGGTCTTCCAGTTGGGAATTTCTATTCATTATTTGATGTCTATGGAAGTACAAAAAAAATCATTGCCAGATGGAAAGAAACTAATCGACCAGCAGTTGCTGCTTCCAATAGTACTGTATACATAGGCTATAGCTGGGGGCAGGATGTTGAGAAGGAAAATGACATTAAGCTATTGCTTAAGACGATAGATTATGTCTGGGATAATATCTCTGCAAACCTGACAAAGAAAATACAAAGAGAAGAATTTAATAAAATTATAAAAGAAATTGATGCATTAAAAATAGAGGCTCAGTTAGTTCTAAAAATGTCTGAACAACTGGATTTGTCAGTTCCTGTATATTTATTAAAAAAACATTTTAGTAATGGGCAGGATTTTTTTAGTGACTTTAACTCTAGCTATTTATTTGGAAATTATAAGCTTGCGAGGGAGTATGCAAACTCGGCAAAAAACGAATTTTCTTATGTCTACTCCCTGGGGATACCAGTTAGGAAAGTTGAAATAAGAGCTATATGGTTAGACAGAGGAAGTATTGTTGCCTGCGGCAATCCAATAGGGTTAAGAAACCTAATTAAAAATCTTGCCAGAGTGGGATTTAATGTGATCTTTTTTGAAACAGTTAATGCAGGTTATCCAATATATCCTTCAAAACTTCTTCCTCAAAACCCACTTATTCAAGGATGGGATCCTTTAAAAGTTGCTTTAGAAACGGCACATGCTTATGGTGTTGAACTTCATGCATGGGTATGGACTTTTGCAGTAGGTAATACCCGGCATAATTTGTTGGTGAATAAATCAGTTGATTACCCGGGTCCGATTATTTCTACAAAAGGTAGAGGATGGGCTTTAACTGGTCCTGAAGGGCAGTTAAGGATTGAAAAGCAACCTGAGATTTGGGTAAGTCCTGCAAACAGTAAGGCATGTAGATTTTTGCAAGATTTATTTTCTGAAATTGTAACTAATTATGATGTTGATGGTTTTCAATTTGATTATATAAGATTTCCTTTTCAGAAGCCTGAGTCACAGGTTGGTTTTGATTTTGCTTCTAAGAATGCTTTCTTGCAGTTGACTGGAAAGATCCCTAGTTTAACAGGAGTAAATAATAGGATTTGGAGGGATTGGAAGGCTACCGTTATAAGTGATTTTGTTAAAGATACAAGCAGTAAGCTAAAAAAAATAAAACCAGATTTAAAAATATCTGCAGCGGTTTTTGGTATTGATAGAGGGCTTAGAATGCAGCAGATTCAGCAAGATTGGGAGTCTTGGCTGGTGAATAGATGGGTAGATGCTGTTTATCCGTTTTATTATTCTTATACAAAAGAAGAAATCAGATCAAAACTTATAAGAGAAAGGCAGATGATTAATGATAAAGGAATTATTATTCCAGGATTTAATTTAAGAGTTCTAAGTCTTGGAGAGTTAGCTGAGAGGATGACAGAGGTAAGAAATGCAGGGATTTTAGGGACTGCTTTATTTGCAGCAGAGCATTTGGATACCAACAAATCAAATTTACTTAGAAATGGACCATTTAGAGAAAAAACACTCTTTACACCGTATCAAGATCCAATACTTGCTTGTCAAAAGCTACTTGATGAGTTTAATGAAATAGTTGAAAAATTTGCTCTTACAAAAAAACTTTCTGTTTTGTCTGAAAGTCAAACACAGAAAGAAGTTTATATACTTACTCAGGATTTAAAAAAAGAACTTGCTAGGTATAGCCCTGAAAAAGCTAATGAAATAGAGCGTAAACTAGCTGAGTTACAATTGAAAGTAAAGGATTGGCTAAGTCTGGAAAAATATTTAAATCGTGATCAAAGGGCAATGTATATAGTAGGTTATCTGGATCAAGTAAGAACTTTATTGAACTATATAAAGGAATAGCTTTAAATGAAATTTAATTTATTTTTTGCTTAACGTTAGCTTAAGGATTATTGCATATTATTCCTCAAGTATCAGCCGATTCACTTAACTATATTTAAAATAGGGGGAGAAGACATATGTTTATTTTTGAAATTGACTTAACAAAGTTAGCTAACGGTGGAAAGTCTGAGGGAGTAAATCAGGGAAAAGCTAATCCAGATTCAATTTTATTAAAAACATTAGGGAAAGCACTCAGGGTAGATGATACACAGGGAACTTCTGAAGCAGGTGGAATAAGAAGTCATCCAGAAAGTTTATTTGGAAAGATAACGGATTTAGCAAATGAGTATATAATTTATGCTCTAAACCATAAAAATGATTTTAATCTTGATGACAATCCAGATCACTTGCGACCAATAATGAAGGCTCCACCATGGGAGCAATCAAATGAGTTATTTGATGCTCTAAGCCAATACACAGGGATTCAAGCTTCAGATAAAAAAGTATCTGACTTAAAAAACTTCTTTTATTCAATAATGCGAGGTAATGTACAGGATCCAAATGGTGATGGTACACAAGATGTAAAAGATGTTTTTGCAATTTGGGGAGGTAGTAATCCTGGAGATGATCCTTTAACGACAATTCAAGACCTATCCAAAAAACTATTGGAAGATCCATATAACTATCTAACTCAGGTTCCAAAACTTGGTAAAGCTTTAGCAGAATATACTAATAGTGAATATGATCTGGGTAAGGCAGATAGATTAATTAGTTTCTTTTTAAGAGAAAAGAGTGATTTAACTGGAGATGGAGTGATAGATTCTCAGGATGTAATAAAGTTCTGGAAAGATATGGATAAGCCAACTAAGGGTGATATTAATGAAGATGGAAACATCGATAAATCAGATGTTAGAGAACTTCGTTCAGATCTTTGGCTTGGTGATATGAACTATGATGGAAAACTTGATCAGGAAGATTATAAATTATTGGAAGAAAGATTAAATCCTGTTCCAGTTCCTCTAGAAGGAGATAATACAGAAGTAGGTGGAGATCAAATGACTCGTCCATTCCTTAAGCCTAAAGGAGATTTGAATAAAGATGGAAAGATAGATCGTCAAGATTTAGAACAGCTTGGTAAGGTTTTAAAGTCAGGCGATATGGATGATGATGGAAAAGTTGATCAAAAGGATCTAGAGCTTCTAATGAAAGAAGTACATAATCGTCCAATAGATGAGCCCGTTTTGCGTTTTAAATCAGATGGTTCAAAAGAGAAGCTTAAAGAATTAGGAATTGAAATTACCGATCCTGGAGTTGATCCAATTGCAGGAGCCAAGATGAGTCTAACTATTAATGGTAAAGAATACTACGGATATTATAGTGCCTTTCCAGGAATTCGACTTGAAGCAAAAGATGGAAGCGCTGTGGGTGATGATGTTACCAAATTAGTAAATGATAATGAAAAATTAATTAGAAAAGTTGCAAAGCAGTTTGGTCATCGATAACACGTTTAGTGTCATTGCGAGGAGGCTTGCCCGCCGAAGGACGGGTCCACCTTTGGTGGAAAAGAGCCAACGTGGCAATCTCATAATGTTTAGAGATTTTCACTTCTCGTTTGATTCGGCTCGCAATGACTTTGTAGGGTTCAGCAGAGAGTTTATTCCTACACATAAACTACCTTAAATAAATTTAATATAGAGATTAACTTTAGATTAATCAAATAAGTGTAGGATACCCCTAGTTGATTTTAATATTAGGGAAAAGAGTGGGGAGGTATGTATCATGTGTGCGATTAATATAAATGAGTTTGATGGGAAACCTGGAATAAATAAGCAGCATGATACAAATACTAATCCTGAAGAAGTTTTGTTTGGTTCAATGGAAGAAAAATCTGAAGATGTAGTGTCTCAAAATTTCCAAAAACCAGCACATCCACAACCAATAAAACCAGGTGATTTAAATAGAGATGGAAGAATTGATAAGACTGATGTCTCTTACTTAAAAGAGGCATTGAAAAATGGCGATATGAATGGGGATGGGAAGCTTGATAGAGATGATTATTTAAAATTAAAGGAAATTGCATTAAACAGTTCTATGTATCCCACTGATCATGTAGAAGGTGAAGAGCAGACTGTCGTACGACCACGGGGAGATATGAATGGAGATGGCAGGGTGGATAAAAAAGATCTTGCTATGTTTAGTAGAGTTTTAAGTGCTGGAGATATGAACCGTGACAGAAAAGTAGATCAGACAGATCTTGAACTTTTAATTAAGCAAACAGGGGGTGAAGAAACACATCCGGAAATACGTCATGGAGAAGGTATTCCAATAAGTGAAATAGATATAGATGGAAATGGAACAATGGATTTTAATGAGTGGAAATCTGGGATGAATAATAATGGGATTGGAACAACCCCTGAGACAGAAAAACGGTATGAAGAGTTATTTGAACGAATGGGAGGTGTTCCAATAAGTGAAATCGATTTAGATAGTAATGGAAAACTTGATTCAAATGATTTTGTGATGAGCATTCAAAAAGCAAAAGAAATGGGAATGGATAGTAAACAAATATCTGATTTTCTTGACAATAACCATGATGGTAAGTTTGATTTTTCTGATCAGAAAGCTAATCTTGAAAGAGAAGGATTTATTATTACGGATGAAGAAAAATGCAAAGCTGCCTTTGAAAGAGGATTGGGTGGTGGAGTGGATTTAAATGCTCTGCTTGGGACACAGACGCATCAGGAAATACGTCATGAGGAAGGTATTCCAATAAGTGAAATAGATATAGATGGAAATGGAAAAATAGATTTTAATGAGTGTAAATCTGATATAAATAATCATGGAGTTGGGATATCACCTGAGTCAGAAAAAGAATTCGAGGAGATGTTCAAGCAATATGGTGATATTCGAGTGAGTGATATAGATTTAGATGGTAGTGGGAAAGTGGATTTAAATGATATTGCATTGATAATTCAAGAAGCAAAGGAAGCGGGATTAGATAATAAGCAAATATCTAATATTTTTGATAAGAATAATGATGGCAAATTTGATTTTTCTGATCATAAAGCTAATCTTAAAGAGAATGGATTTATTATTACTGATGAAGAAAAAGCCAAGGCACGTTTTGAAAGGGCATATGGTGATGGGTTAGATTTAAATGCTTTGCTTGGACCACAAAATGGTTCAGAGGCAGTGAATCCACCATCAAACGCACAAATTGCACCTGCAATAGAAGAAACAAATCCTGATGAATGAAGATATTTCAATAAGTGAATGATAATGAAAATTTAATAAAAAAGAGTTGCAAAGCAATTTTGTGGTTGCTAATATGTTTTACTGTTGAATTGTTTAATGTTGGTAATATCAATTTGCTAAAAAGCTTTTTCTTAGTGTCATTGCGAGGAGACTCTGAAAGAGTCGACGTGGCAATCTTATACTAAGATATCGCTTGCAAGGCTGCCTCATGAACGGTATTGCAAAATGAGATTCCCACGTCGACACCTTGTGTCTCCTCGGAATGACAAAATCGATTTAATGCTCCTTTCAGATTTAGTTTCTTACACATAAATCACCTTAAATAGATTTAATATAGAGATTAACTTTAGATTAATCAAATACATGTAAGATACCCCCAGTTGATTCTAATATTCGGGAAAAGAGTAGGGAGGTATGTATTATGTGTGCAATTAATATAAATGAGTTTGATGGAAAAGCAGGAATAAATAAGCAACATGATAAAAATATAAATCCTGAAGAAGTTTTATTAAATTCTACAAAACCACAATTTTGTGATAATTGCCATCATGATCCAGGAGGAGATATCCCACCAAATACAGAAATAGATCCAGCAAAATTATTTGGAAAAATAACAGATTTAGCAAATGAGTATATGATTTATGCTTTAAAGCATAAAAATGATTTTAATCTTGATGATACTCCAGATCGTGCTCAACCAATTATGATGGCTCCACCATGGGAGCAATCAAATGAGTTATTTGATTCTCTAAGTCAATATACAGGTATTCAAGCATCAGATAAAAAGGTATCTGACTTAAAAAACTTCTTTTATTCAATAATGAAAGGCAATGCACAGGATCCAAATGGTGATGGTACACAGGATGTAAAAGACGTTTTTGCAATTTGGGGTGGTAGTAATCCTGGAGATGATCCTTTAACTAAAATTCAAGACCTATCCAAAAAACTATTGGAAGATCCATATAACTATCTAACTCAGGTTCCAAAACTTGGTAAAGCTTTAGCAGAGTACACTAATACTGAGTATGATCTTGGAAAAGCAGATAATTTATTCAATTTCTTTCTAAGAGATAAAAGTGATTTAACTGGAGATGGAGTGATAGATTCTCAGGATGTAATAAAGTTCTGGAAAGATATGGATAAGCCAACTAAGGGTGATATTAATGAAGATGGAAATATAGATGAATCAGATGTTAGAGAACTTGGTTCAGATCTTTGGCTTGGTGATATGAACTATGATGG
>JAHFBE010000003.1 GCA_023250205.1 Candidatus Melainabacteria bacterium
GTTTTGGAACAAAAGCAGGTCTTGCTCCAATGCACACATGGCTTCCTGATGCCCACAGTGAAGCTCCTACACCTGTAAGTGCCTTGTTATCCGGAGTACTTTTAAAGTGTGCTTTATATGGAATTATCCGATTTGCAATTTTAATTAATCTTGCTGTTGACAGTAATTTTACAAGTCATCTTCTCTTGTTCTTTGGGCTCTTGTCAATAATAGTTGCAACCCCGTTTATTTTAGTTCAGAAAAACATTAAACGTCTTTTGGCATACAGTTCTCTTGAACATATTGGAATAATAACAACTGGTCTGGCATTTGGAAATTCGCTTTCTGTTTTTGGTGCATTTATTCACATTATTAATCACGCAATTGTTAAATCACTTATGTTTTTTACGGCAGGAAATATTTCATTAAAATTCCACACTAAAGATATGGATCATATTAAAGGAGCAGCTCAAATTGTTCCGCTTAGTGCTTTTGCTCTTATTCTTGGAGGGCTTGCGCTTGCAGGTGCACCACCATTTTCAATTTTTATAAGTGAGTTTTACATTCTTGCCGGTGGAATTAAAGAAAATCATTTAATTGCAAGCGGACTGATTATTTTTCTCCTTACAGTAATCTTTGGAGGGCTTCTTTATCATTTCCTTAAAATTACTATAGGACCGATTAATGGTCTAACAAATCTTTCTAACGCACAACTTGGAAGGTCAAGCAACTTTCCTGTTCTTATATGTCTTTTTGTTATTGTTTTACTTGGAGTTTCAATACCATCTCCACTATTCCGTCTTGTAAATGAAGCAGTAAAAATATTTAGCATGGGAAATACGATATGAAGATATTAGTTGAAAAAGATATAGAATTTTTAGTCGAATGTCTGAAAAAGACACTTAATGTTAATGTCAAGATAAATGGAGTTAACCATCTTCAAATTACCCTTGAAAAGAACTATTTACTTTCTGCTGTAGAATATATTTCTCAAAATTCTGAATTCAATGCACATTTAATTACAATGCTTGCATCTGATGAAAGGGAGTTAAACGGGAACTTTAAACTCTATATAATATTTTCAGTTATTCAGCCAAGGACAATTCTTACTCTTGAAATTTTATTAGATAAAGATAAACCTTCTTATCCAGCCCTTTCTGAAAAAATCCCTTCGTTAAACTGGCATGAAAGAGAAATTCATGATTTGTTTGGAATTGTACCCGATGGAATTGAATTAGATCCGTTGGTATTGCACAGAGACTGGCCTCATGGAAAATATTTTCCTCTGCGAAATGATTTTCTGCTTAATAAGCAGTTTCCATTTGGAGAAGTTAATCATGAATTTAGTCAACCTCATGGAGAAGGTATGCACCAGATTGCAGTAGGACCTATTCATGCAGGAATAATTGAGCCTGGGCATCTTAGATTTTGTGCAATTGGGGAAGAGATTTACAAATTTGATGCTCAGCTTTTTTATACACATAAAGGGCTTGAAAAAATGGCTTATGGAAAAAGTGTTGAAGAAGTTCTTGTTCTTGCAGAACATACCTGTGGTATGTGTGCTTTTTCTCATTCAAGTGCATTTTGCCAGGCAGTTGAAAATCTAGGAGGTATTAAAATTCCCCGGAGAGCGGCTTACCTTAGAACAATTGGCCTTGAAATGGAGAGAATTAGCAATCATATGGCAGATCTTATGGCTATCTGTTCTGCTGGTGGACTTAGTTTTGGGGCTAGTCATGCCGGAAGACTTAGGGAATTTCTAATGGGACTAAATCATGACTTTGCAGGACATCGTTTTTTTCGAAACTTAAATACAATTGGCGGATTGAAAAGAAATATTTCTGATGAGTTCTGTAAACTACTCCTGGAAAAACTTGAAAAATTTAAACCTCAATTTCAGGAATGGGAGCAACTAATAACAAATAATGATAGTCTTCTTGACAGACTTGAGCTTACAGGATTTTTATCTAATGAAAATGGACTTAAACTTGGGATTGTTGGTCCTGCTGCAAGAGCTTCAAATATTGACAGAGATGTTAGGCGTGATTATCCTTACTTTGCTTATGAAGATTATGTTGTTAAAGTGCCGATATATGAAGATGGAGATGCTTTAGCACGCATGCAGGTCAGAATTGATGAAGTATATGAATCTTTAAGGCTTATTAAAAATTTAATTAACAATCTTCCTTCTGGAAGCATCTTAGATCATAATTCTCTAAAATACCCTATTCATACGCCTTCTATATCAATAGTTGAATCTGCCAAAGGTGAACTGTCCCATTTTATTATGCTTGGTGAAGAAAATAAAGTTTTTCGCTGGCATGTAAGAAGTGCTTCATATATGAACTGGAGAGGAGTAGTACAGGCAACTATGGGGCAGGACAGATTTAAAAATATTGTTCCAGATGGACCACTTGTAAATAAAAGCTTTAATTTATGTTATGCCTGTGTGGATAGGTAAATTTTTTATGCTGAATATTTTAAAAATGATAGCCAAGACAAAAATTGTGACAGAGAAATCTCCTCTAATTGAGTCAATTGATTTTGAAACTTTGCAAAAAGATCTATCAAGGTTTGAGAAATTAGATTATGAGGTTAAAAGAGCGCTCAGTAAATCATTGACTATTCGTCATTTGGATAGTGGTTCTTCTAATGCCGAGGAAGCAGAACTTCTTGCCCTTTCAAACCCTGTTTATGATATTACTCGCTTTGGAATTGATTTTACAGCTTCACCACGTCATGCAGATGTGCTTACTATAAGTGGTCCTGTTACAAGACAGTTAAAAATTGCAATGGACAGAACTTATAATGCAATGCCCTATCCAAAAATTGTCGTAGCAGTTGGTGATGGTGCATGCAATGGTTCTGTTTATCAAAATACATATGCTTGCCTGGGAAGAGTAGATCAATTTTTACCCGTTGATATTTATATTCCGGGAGATCCACCAACACCAGAGGTAATTTTAAAAGGACTTTTAATGTGTAAATTGATTTTAATTGAAAAGAAGGGTAGGTTGTGAAAATGGATAAAAAAGATAGTTTATTAAAAGTTGATGTCTTGTCAATCGGATTATTTGGATTGGCAGTGGGTGCTTTGACTCTAGGACTTGTGCAGATTGGAATTATTCCACATAATGACGATCTGGCTATATCAATCATCTGTCTTATTTTTGGTGGTATTGTTCAGATTATAGCTGGCATGATTGATGTAAGGTATCATGATCAGCTTGGTGGAACAGCATTGACTATGTATGGATTTTACTGGACAACTGTTTTTACAGTTAAGATTCTTGGTTTAGTAGAGGGATTTCACTGGGATAATGTGCTTTTCCTGCCACTTGTGGTAATCTATGCAATGTTTTCAGCGATAATGATTTACTTAACGGGTCATAAATCCAAGGCTTTAATGATACTTCATGTTTTCATTACTGTAGTTTTTACTATTGATATTTTTATTAAATTAAATTATCCATTTGAATATTATGCAGGTATAGATCATATTATTATTGGTCTTCTTGCACTTTATCATGCAATGGTTACACTGATAAATAAATTCACTGGCAAAGCAGGATTTTTATTAGGAAACCCTCCATTCAAATTCAGGAATTAATTATATAAAGTTTATTGTCTTCTATGTTATATAACATAGGCACAAAGATAATCGGAGGGTATTTCTCTTTTAATCTTTTACTTTCACTTACTATAAATTCTTTTTCATTCTCTATTTCAAAGAAGGGAGCAAAAGAATTAAAGTGATTTTCTGCCTGTTCTTTAGTCCAGCTAGCATTTTTAACAAGTCCATCTACAAATTTTTCTTTTTTGCTGGTTAGATTTACCATTCCACAGTTTGTATGAGCTATAAGTGCTACAAATTTAATATCAGCAAAGCCAATTGCAAAGGAGAGCTTGAATTCATTACCAGTAATCCTTGCTCCTGCCGTCCTTAAGATATATGAAAATTTACCAGGTATGTTAAGCTGCTTTCTATTATCCATGCACATTACTATAGCCATCTGTGCAGTATCGTAATCTTTAAATGGCATTTCAAGATTATGATATTTAAGTAAATCAGCAATTGGAGTATTTAAAAGATTATTAGGAATATCTTTTTCATTACAGATATCTATAAGCTGATATTTTGAAGTAACATCTTTCATAATAAATTAAAACATTATGCCCAGAAAGAAATAATCTCTGAATAAGTAGATAAAAGCTCGCTGTTTATAGCTAACTGATAGCCTATTAAATGAAGTGCACTGATAAGTACCTTTGAAATCTTTTTTGACTCAGTAAGATAGTAATATACTTCTTTACCCTTTCTTTCTTCAACAACAAGCTTATTTACTTTTAAAAGTGAAAGATGTTGTGAAACATTTGACTGGCTTATGTATAGTTCATCTTGTATTTGATGAACGTTTAAACTTTTTTTCTTTTTTAATAACCATAAAATTTTAACCCTTATTGGATGTGAGAGTATTGAAAATAAATTCGAAACAGAATTAATTTGTTCCTCAGGGGTTTTATATACAACTCTTTTTTTACTTTTCATTATGGGTTCTATTATATCAGCTAGTAACATATTCTAATATTCGAATGTGTTAAAATCTTCAGGTATCATGAATCTAAATCGTAAAAATTACTCTATTGACAAATTTAAAGCTGACTTTTTCTCATCTATAGTTGTATTTCTTGTTGCGCTTCCTTTATGTCTTGGAATTGCTATAGCTTCAGGAATGCTGCCAGCAGCAGGTTTAATATCTGGAATTATTGGTGGAATAATTGTTGGTAGTTTATCTGGTTGCCCTCTTCAAGTAAGCGGACCAGCTGCTGGTCTTGTAGGTATTATTTATGAAGTAATTCAAGAACATGGTATTGAAAGTCTTGGAGCTATTGTTTTGTTTGCGGGTGTTCTACAAATAGTTGCCGGTATTTTAAAACTTGGACCATGGTTTCGAGCTGTTTCTCCACCAGTTATTCATGGAATGCTTGCTGGTATTGGAATCCTTATATTTTCCAGTCAGTTCCATGTAATGGTTGATGATCTGCCAAAAAGTTCTGGGATTGAAAATATACTATCTCTTCCTACCAGCTTTCTTAAGGGAGTAACTCCGCTTGATACTACCAGCCATCATTTAGCTGCATTAATTGGATTAATAACTATTTCCAGCATGATTCTCTGGAGATTTATGCCAAAGAAGTTAAAAACTATACCTTCTGCTTTAGTTGGAGTCTTGATGACTACTTTATTAGCACATTACTTACATTATCCTATTAAGCATGTTTTAGTTCCTGAAAATATTTGGAGTGCTATTAAACTTCCATCATTAGAAAGTTTTTCTTGTCTTTTAAGCTGGGAGGTATTGGTTGAAGCTTTAACAGTGGCATTTATTGCTAGTGCTGAGACTTTGCTTACTTCCTCTGCAATAGATAAAATGAAATCAAGTCACAGGACAAATTATAATAAAGAAATTATTGCTCAGGGTATTGGTAATTCTTTAGCGGGCTTAATTGGAGCAATTCCAATAACAGGTGTTATTGTACGTAGTGCAGCAAATGTTACTGCAGGTGCTAAGACACGCGCTTCAGCAGTCTTTCATGGAGTATGGATCTTGTTGTTTGTTGCTTATTTTTCTCGGTTACTAGAAATGATTCCTACGGCTGCCCTTGCTGCTGTTTTAGTTTATACAGGGTATAAATTAGTAGATTTAAATGCAATAAAAAATCTAGCTAAGATTGGTAAGAGTGAAATAGTTATATATTTTGTAACATTATCTGCCATTGTTATGACTAGTCTGCTTGAAGGAATTCTTATTGGAATAGTATTTTCTGTGATTAAACTACTCTATGATTTCTCAAAACTGGAATTAAGAATTGAAAAAGAAAAAGAGGAAAATATAGTTCATTTCTATATTAATGGAAATGCTACTTTTATTAATCTTCCAAAGTTTGCTGATGCTCTGGAAAGTATTGTTCACGGGAAAGAAGTTTTTGTTCACTTTGAAGGACTTGTTCATATTGATCATGCAAGTCTGGAATTTATAATGAACTGGGAAAAGCAATATGAGTCTGCAGGGGGAGTTGTTTCAATTAGATGGAATGAACTTGAAGCAAAGTTTAACAAATCAAAAGCTATTAGTCGATCAAAAGTTTAATCTCTAAATCCTTCTTTAAGATTATTTGCAAATTTTAATATATTGTTCTTTATTTCTTCAGTAACTTTTTTTGCATTTTCAACAGCATCTTCAAGAGCTTCTTGTTTAGACTTCTTAGCTTCTTCCATTTGTTTTTGCTCGGCTTTAGCTTGTTCTTCAGCAGCTTTCTTTGCATTTTCAATAGCTTCTTGTTTAGACTTCTCAGCTTCTTCCATTTGTTTTTGCTCGGCTTTAGCTTGTTCTTCAGCAGCTTTCTTTGCATCTTCAATAGCTTCTTGTTTGGATTTCTCAACTTCTTCGGCTTGTTTTTGCTCAGCTTTAGCTTGTTCTTCAGCAGCTTTCTTTGCATCTTCAATAGCTTTTTGTTTGGATTTCTCAACTTCTTCAGCTTGTTTTTGTTCAGCTTTAGCTTGCTCTTCAGTAGCTTTTTTCTTGGCTTCTTCCATAGCATTTTTTATTGCTTCTATGGCTTGTTTGATATTTCCTTGATTGTTACTAGCAGTGTTTAAGACTTCTGGTATTGAAGGAAGAGGATTAGCCATTATGACTGGCTGAGTAGTGGTAGTAGTTGCAGGAAGAGGATCAGCCATTATGATTGGTTGAGTGGTAGTAGTAGTTGCAGGAAGAGGATCAGCCATTATGATTGGTTGAGTGGTAGTAGTAGTTGAAGGAAGAGGATCAGCCATTATGATTGGTTGAGTGGTAGTAGTAGTTACAGGAAGAGGATCAGCCATTGTAGTTGGTTGAGTTATTGTGTTTGCAGGAGAAGAAGAACTGATATTTGTTATTACTGGACTTGGGGATGGATTAAAATTAATTACAGTTGGGATTTGGATAGTGTCTGTTGAAGTTGTTGAAGCTGTAGTAGTTGGCTTATTAGATGCATTATTATTTGAAGGACTATTGGACATAGAGCCTCCAGTATCCAGATTTAAAACAACATTATTATCAGAGGTAATGCTTCCTGTAGGTGCAATATATAAACCTCTAAGAATAGGTGGATTTTCCAGATCATTTGTAGTTAATCTTATTCTTAATTGAATATTACTGCTTGGAGCTATATGAAAATTTTGAAATGTAGGAGTTCCATCTCCAAAAGTCTCTATGGTGGATTTAAGTTTGTTTTGTTTGTCTTTTTCTGCAGAATAGATTAGGATATTTTGTTTATATGATTCAGTGGTGTATAAACCTAGTTCACAGCCATTTAAGCAGAGACTCATATCAGGGTTTAAATAAAACTCAAGTCCATTGCTTCCCTTTGGTCCTGCCATTCCTTGTAAAACTTTGAAATTATAAAAATCTTTATTTTTTAGTGATAATGGGAACTCATAACCAGTTGATGTTGCATACTTAATCATGCCTACACTTAATTGAACTAAATCATCATTTTCTGATTCTTCTTTTGATCTTGGCGACCATATTACTGTACTGGAATCAACTCTTTGAGACCAGGTAGGTGCACTTACTTTCTCAGGTCCAACATAGGTAATCCTTAAATCACTTTCTCTTCTTGGTTCACTCCAAAAAATGCCACTGATCGCTGCTTTAGAATTGTCCTGTGGAGCTATTTCAATTGTTAGTGTTCCAACTGAGCGAGGATCGGGTGATTTTACTAATAAGTTTAAATAACAACCAACTTTAAATTTTGTATTTTGAATATAAGTAATATCTCCTAGAGCACTATTTGCATAAGATAGTTTTAATTTAATTTGTTCAGCAGGATTATTAATAACAAAGGGATCAAAATATAAATTTAATGGGATCCAGGTAATGAAATCATTATTGTTTTGTAAATCTATCATTATGGAAAGAGTTTCTCCATCAAGTGAAGAAGATAAATAATATTTATTTCTTTCACCATTTTTAGAAGCACTTTCTGGAGTACTTATACTAATTGAGCTGCTTTCCTGAATAACACCGGAGTAAGTTAGGTTTGTTATATATGGAGGTAATTTTGTTTGCGTATTTGATGGGTCAGCAAGCCAATAATATGAATACTCTGTACTCCATGCTCCGTTTAAATCACAATTTGTTTTTGGGGCTGATTCCTTTATATATGATGGATTTAGGTAAGTAGCATTTGAAATTTCTGGGGCAGTTTGAGCTAATACTTGGCCAGTACAAACTGCTGTAAGCAATAAAAGAATGTATAAGATATTTAAGTTTGACTTTGTTTTAGTTTGCATAAGGAACCGGTAGTGCGAGTAAGCGCAAGGCTATTAACCGGGATTTAGGTAAAGATTCAATTAAAGTAGATTGGAAAAAGGTTAAAAAATGCAATTGAAATCTAAAAACTTTTTAATAAATCTAAGAAAAGCTCAAAAAATGCACTTTATTAAGTTACTTTAGAATGAAAATGGGTAAGCCCTATAAGTGCTTTTTATACCATTTGTGGAAATCAATCCAACACTTCATGTCATTGCGAGCCGAATGAAATAAGGCGTGGCAATCTCCTAACGTTTTGGAGATTCCCACGTCGCTTTGCTCCTCGGAATGACGTGATATGTTGGTTTATTTTTCGCGTTCGGTATTAGGTTCTCATTTGAGCTATTGTTTTTTGAATTTCAGATTGTGATTTAAGACTATAAATAGCATTACCAGCCACCAAGACATTAGCACCTGCTGATCTAACTATTGGAGCAGTTTGTGTGTTTATTCCACCATCTACTTCTATATGTTTATCATTTAAATTTGCTTCTTTAAAAAGCTTTTTTACTTCTGAAATCTTTGGGACAACAGAACTAATAAATCTTTGCCCACCAAAACCTGGATTTACTGTCATCACTAATACAAGATCAACAATTTCTAAAACATATTTTAAAGAATCTATAGGCGTATGAGGATTAAATGAAACTCCAGCCTTACAACCAAGTTCTTTTATATAGGTAAGAGTTCTTTGAAGATGTGTACACGCTTCAGCATGAATAGTAATAATATTTGCTCCGGCACTTGCAAAATCTTTTATGTGTTTGTCGGGATTAACTATCATTAAATGAACATCGAGTGGTAATTTGGTGATTTGTCTTATACACTTAACGACAGGTGCACCAATAGTAATATTAGGTACAAATTGCCCATCCATTACATCTACATGAATCCAGTCAGCACCAGCATCTTCTACTTTTTTAATCTCATTCTTTAAATCTGAAAAATCTGCAGACAGGATAGATGGGGCAATTAGTATTTTTGAGTTTGACATATAAATATTTTAGCGCATAAATAAGGGTGTGCTAACAAATCGAGGATAAACAGTATAAATGTCATTGCGAGGAGACACGAAGTGTCGACGCGGCAATCTCATTTTGCAATACTGTTTATGAGGGAACCTTGCGAGCGGTATCTTAGTGTGAGATTGCTTCGTCAGGACTTTGTCCTTCCTCGCAATGACAGATCGGTTTTATAGTCTGCTAACATTTTAAGCATGAGAACTTATAAACTTCTTCAAGTAGATGCTTTTACTGACAAATTATTTGGTGGAAACCCGGCTGCTGTGGTTTTTAATGCAGAAAGCCTTTCAGATATTGAAATGAAGCAGATAACTAGAGAAATGAATCTTTCAGAAACCGCATTTATATTACCAAGTGAAATCGGGAATTTTTGCTTAAGATATTTTACTCCTTCTGGAAATGAAATAAAGTTTTGTGGACATGCAACTGTTGGTGCTTTACATGCAATTGCTTCAGAGAATGAGTTTGGAATTACTAAAGCAGGAACTTATCCTTTAAAAGTAGAAACTAATTCAGGTTTAATGGATATGTTAGTTGATTATAAAAAAGAAAATGAAATCTCTATTCAGTTTAATTCTCCAGAAATTGATTTAGTGATTGATAAATATAGTCATGAAGTAAATGGAGAAGCATTGGGAATAGATATTCAATTAATAGATAAGAGTGTTCCAGTAATGCGTGATAGAACAAATAATTATGTCTATTTAAAAGTTAAGTCGCTTAAAGATCTTGAAAGAATAAATTATGATGTAAAAAAAGCATATGACTTTGCATTTAAAGATGGAACAATAATATTTTGCATAATGGTAAATGAGACATTCGATAAAAAAAATCAAATTCACTCAAGGTGTTTTGCACCACTTGTCGGTGTAAGTGAGGACCCTGCTACAGGTTCAGCTCAAGGAGCGCTTGCTGCATATGCACTGTTAAATAAACTTATTTCAGAAAATGGGGAAATAATAGGATTAGAACAAGGACATTTTATTAATAGACCAAGCCAGATTAATGTAAAGCTTATAAAAGAAAAAGAGAAATTTAAAGCAACTGTATTTGCAAGAGCTATTTCTGTTTTTAAAGCAGAATTAAAAATTAATTAAGGTCGTTTCTTCTTTTCACGGTCTGGATAAAAAGAACGCATTAGTTTGTTCCACATAAAAAAAAGGGCAGAATATCCTACTAATAATCCAATGATTCCTACTTTATCTGCTTCTGTTATTTCCATATGTGTTTATCCTTATTTTTTATCAAGTGTAGCACGGGCTATTTCTATATGATGGAATCCATAATATGCAGAAATTAATGCGACTACAGTATAAGTGATGTTATAGGTTAAATCATGTTCCTGGTAGAAAATAATAGGATCTATAAGTATTTTTCCTAAAGGTGTAAGAAGTACAACCCCAAACATCCTAAATGTATCAGCTCTAAATTTCTCTTCTTCAGAAATCATGCCTGAATTGTATCAATAACACTATTAACATTATGTAACCGTGGGTTACATAAAAAATTAAATTTGTGGAGGCATAATTCTAGTAATTTTTAATTAGACTATTTACTATGGCTTGGCATCTTTAGCATTACTTCATTCCAGTCAGCTAAGAATTTTTCCAAACCTTTGTCTGTAAGCGGGTGTTGAATCATTTGTTTGAAAATAGGATAAGGAATAGTTGCTACATGTGCACCAGCTTTTGCAGAATCCATTACATGTGCTGGATGTCTTATGCTTGCAGATAAAATCTCTGTTTTAATTTTTTGAATTGAAAACACCTGTGCTAAATCTCTGATTAATGACATCCCATCCTGGTTTATATCATCCAATCTTCCGACAAAGGGACTTACATAAGTAGCGCCAACACTTGCGCATAAAAGAGCCTGATTGACTGAGAAGCATAGAGTCATGTTTACTTTGATGTTTTGGCTTGTAAGTGCTTTGCATGCTGCAAGGCCATTTGGAATAGTTGGGAGTTTTACTACTACATTCTTATGCCAAGTGCTAACTTCTTTCCCTTCTTTAATCATAGAATCTACATCAGTACTGATTACTTCTGCACTAATTGGCCCATTAACTAATTCACAAATTTGCTGGACTACCTGTTTAAAGTCTTTTCCTTCTTTAGCAACCAGAGAAGGATTAGTAGTTACACCAGATAAAATGCCCCAGGAAGCAATTTCTTTTATGTGTTCAATATTTGCAGAGTCTATGAAAAATTTCATCTTTTATCTCCAATAATAATTCCTGTAATTATAGCTTTAAATTAACGTCATTGCGAGGAGCCCGTTTAACGGGCGACGAAGCAATCTCATAAACGTCACAGGTCATTCTGAGAATTAGCGAAGAATCTTCTAATGTTTTGGAGATTGCCACGCCTCACTTTACTTGGCTCGCAATGACGTGTTACAAAATATTATTGGTTTGCCATATAAGTAATTCATGTAAAGGCAATTCATGAATTGCCTTTACGATTTAAAATTATGATATCCTAAAATCTTATGAGCTTTTTAAAACAAAATTTTCGTTTTTTTATAATAATAATTACTCTTGTTGTTTCTTTCTTTTCATTCTTTTCAATTTATTTTACAAGCTCATATAAGCACCTAAAGCAATTAGAATCAGAACTTTCAAAAGCTAGAGAACAGAAAGAGTTAATCTTAACTAATAGTGTTGTTGGTTTAAATGAAACACCGATGGAAGATCCAATACAAAAGTTTAAGCAGGAAAAGAATGCTTCCAATCAAACAATAAAAGAAATTGATACAAAAATAAAAGGATCACAAGTAGTTTTTACAAATCCGATTTTTACAGTCCTAACCCAATTAAAACTTGGCTTGGATCTTGTAGGAGGAGCACAATTAACCTTTCAGGCTTTAACAGGGAAGGATGTTCAGGAAGTAAATAAAGATACTATTGCAGGGCTAATTAAGGTTTTTGAAAATAGAGTTAATGCTTCAGGTACTACAGAAGCAATTGTCCAGCAAGTTGGAAAAGATCGAATTCTTGTTGAAATTCCAGGGGCAGATCCTGAAATAGTAAAAAGAAGACTTTTAAAAACAGCATATCTTGAATTTAAAGAGCCTGCAAAGTTTGTAGATGGTAAGCCCGGTGCACCTGTTGATCTTAGTAAATCAGAGCAGTACATTTGGTATGAAAGTGGGATTACTGGTAAAGATCTTAAAAAAGCACAGGCAATTACAGATGGGGCAGGGAACTGGTTGATTGCGTTTTCACTTAAGGGACCAGCTATTGAAAAATTTGGTAGATTAACAGAAAGATTAATTGGTAAGCCTCTTGCAATTTTCCTTGATGGAAAATTAATTTCAAGCCCTACAGTTCGTTCTGCAATTACTGGTGGTGAAGGTCAAATAGAAGGCAGATTTACAGCAGAAGAAGCTCAGGATTTAGCAGTTCAGTTAAATGCAGGTGCACTTCCAGCACCTGTAAAAATTATTGAAGAAAGATCTGTTGGTGCTACGCTTGGTCAGGATTCTATCGATAAGAGTCTAAAAGCAGGTATTTATGGGATATTGATTGTGATTTTATTTATGATTCTCTTTTACAGGTTGCCTGGTTTAATTGCAAGCTTTGCCCTTCTTTTATATACTTTGGTTACTATTGCTATATTCGAACAAACAGTTACTCTAACAACAGCAGGAGTTGCAGGTTTTATATTGAGCATTGGTATGGCAGTTGATGCAAATATTCTTATATTTGAAAGAACAAAAGAAGAACTTAGAGCTGGAAAAAGTTTCTTTAATGCTATTGATGCTGGTTTTGATAGAGCCTTCACTAGTATATTTGACAGTAATATAAATACTCTCATTGCATGTTTTGTCCTTTTAATTTTTGGAGCTGGAATTGTACGAGGCTTTGCTATTACTCTTGCAATCGGTGTTTTAGTTAGTATGTTCTCAGCAATCTTTGTTACAAAAACTCTTCTTTCACTTACTACAAAGATCCAGGCATTTAGAAACCCTGTTTTGTTTGGGATAAAGCTTTAAAAACCATCCACATAAATTTAGGCAGGGATTTTAAAATTCTTGTTGTTCTTTTTGGTTGTGAAACTGCTCTGTAAAACCATTCAAGATGATTATCTCTAAACCACTTTGGAGCTCTTTGTACTTTTCCTGCCCAGACATCAACACTTCCACCTACCCCAATAAGAACACTTTTTGGGAATAAGTGGGAATATTTATTTATCCATACTTCCTGTTTTGGGCTTCCAAGAGCAACAAGAATCAAATGAGGATTTTCATTTGCTATTTCATCTGCAATTTCTGAATCCCTTTCTACACCTTTGTACCCATCAATTGCTTTTACAATATTCAAATTTGAATATTTATTTTGTAAATTAAAAACAGCTCTTTCAAGAGATAATGGGTGACTTCCAAATATTGCAACACTCTTTTTTAGTTCACTAGCATATTCTAAAATTTTCTCTGCAAGTTCAATTCCCGGGACACGTTCAATTTTTATTTGTTCTTTTTTGTTTAATGTTTTATATGCCCAGACAATTCCTGTCCCATCTGGGACTATCAAATTAGAATTATTTATAGCTGCCTGAAGTTCTATATTTTTTATAGCATTGACAATCATTTCTGGATTTAAAGTAACTATTTTTAATTGCTTTGGATTTAAAAAAGCTCCTCTTGCAAGTGCTGCTACTTCGTCCAAATTAAAAGTATCTATGGGTTGATTTAATACACTTTTTCTCATAAGTAGTATTATAACCGTTTAATATTAAATAGATTTAGTCGTTGAATCCAAATTCAAGATTTCTTTAAAAACTAATTTACTAATGTTATTGGAATGAGTTAGTTGCCTTGTGAACATTGTGGGGCACAGCTATTTGTGCACTGACATTTATTTGAATCAGGATCAATGCCATTACATCCAGCATTTGTACAGCAGGTACTGAGTAAATTAATGTTGCAATTGTTAGGGTAAGAACCCGATGAACTACTTGAAGAATTTGATATGCATACACCATCGATGCATTTATTACAGTCAATCTGTTCTTCCGTAATCTCTCCCATACTGCAGAAGTTCTCCATCAATTTGCAGCCTTGTCCTTCGCAAGAATTAACTTGGGTAATTGTATTATTATAGGAATAGCACTCATCATGTGACGTTTGTATATTAGAGTTAAGTGCTCTTGTAACACTTCCTTTAGTTCTATAATTTCTGCCACCATCAGTATCAATGCAGGAGTTTACGGTATTAATGCAGGAGTTTATAGTATCAAAGCAGGGTTTTTGGCTTTGGTTGTAGCATGGAATGTATATAATAGTTCCTTGATTAACAGCCAATGCAGAAGTTACATTTTTCTCAATATCCCATGAATATGAAAATACTTGGTAAGTATTATTGTTATACTCAATCGAAGGAAACAATGGATTAGTGACGAAGCCCTGACTATCAATTAGGGGAGTTCCAGAACCCGGGACAGAAGGATCAGGCAGATAAGTTTGAAGTTGCCCAAATGATTGAGTCTCTGGATCATATTCATAAGCAATTATATTTGCACTGTTAGGAATTCTTCTATAGAAGTATCCTACATTTCTAACTGTATCCCATCTCGTGCTGTATGGTATCCAATAATTTTGTTGAACCCATGCCTCACTATCTAATGATCCTGCTATAGTAACTGAGTTTGTAAGGGGATTAAATTCCCAGATATTTGTATCGTAACTATCTACTCCATGCCTATATCCATCGTAGCCAGTGTATGAAGTGGAAGTTTTACCACCAAAAATATAAAATACTTTTTTAACATGATTCCAAAGTACATGATGGGATTCCATTGGTATAGGCAGTCTGCCAATGATATTTGAATCTCCTGTAAAAAAATTGCTTTCTATAATTTCATCTGAAACAGGAGGTGGATCTCCTATCCCTATGTCGCCAAAAGTATAAGATACATTTTTGTCCGGGTTCCAGGCTCCACCTGAATATGATGGAAGTACTGTTATTTCACCATTGCACTCGTTTTGTTTACAGCTACCATCCATGCATTCACTGCAACTATGTTCTTCATATGTAAGCATTCCATCAGGATCGCAATAATATTCTCTTAAAGAACAATTTGTACCAGAGCAGTAATCATCTGGCTGACCGTAACATCTATCTATATGCTCACCTGTAGTTGATGTTGTAACTGAACCTCTTGTTTCATAGTTTACCCCGCCATCTGTATCATTGCACATAGAACCGGAAAGAGGAGATACCATGCCAAGATTAGAAGGAGAACGATTACCTGTTACAGCTATTGGCTGGCTGCATATATTGGGATAGTTTGTATAACAAAGTTTGATAAGTGAACCATTTTGAACACCTGGATCTAAATAATCTAGAGCTAAAGTGTAAGGAGTGCTACCTGTATCTTGACGAGAAATATTATATTCATAATAAGGACCACCAGGATAGTAAGTACCAGAAGAACCAGAAGTATACGAAGAGTAGATTTCAGTACCAGAAGCTGATTTGAGAACAGTTCCCAAAGTATTGTTTTTTGCATATCGTAGAGTTAAGTAATATGGAATATTAAAATCTGCACTGATTAAAACAGGAGGCAATGGTGGAGAACCAGAAGAAGATAGTCCACCCGATGAAGAACTGCTTGAGGAAGATGAACTTGATGAACTACTACTCGATGACGAGGAACTGCTTGAGCTAGATGACGAACCAGTATTTAGAGAACAAGGAGAAGTATTTAAAATTACTGAAACATCTCCAGCATTATTAAGAAGCACCACATCTAATTTATTATCAGAATTAACATCACTTGCAAGAATTGAATTGACTTGATTATTTACTAACCATACTCCTCCTGAAAAGGTTCCATCTCCATTACCAAGGGTTATTGCTGCACTATTTGGAGTACTAGTTACAAGATCTATTTTACTGTCTGAATTAAAATCACCTGTAGCGATTGTTGATATAGCGCCAAAATTATAGTTTGGACCTGAAAAAGTACCATTCCCATTCCCTAAAAAGAGTGCACTGTTATTATATCCACTTCCAAGGATAGGTGCGCCGTTCAAAACAATTAAGTCTATAGAATTGTCAGAATTAAAATAACCAGAAATTATATCGGTAGGATAAAAAGGAAGATTTATATTACTGGTATTAAAAGTACTATTTCCATTACCTAAAAAGATTAAAAGTCTTTTGTTTTCATAACTAATTGTAGCTAGATCCTGTTTGCCATCTTTGTTATAGTCGTTGGTAATTATTTTTGTAGCAGTAGTCCCTAAAATAGTGGGGGCTGAAAATGAACCTAATCCATTACCTAGATATCTTGCGATGCTTCTATTGCCGGAATGAGCAACAATCAGATCTATATTGTTGTCAGAATTAAAGTCACCGGCAACAATTGAAGAAGCCGAGAGATCTGCTGTAAAATTGTGAACATTTCCAAATGTACTATCTCCATTTCCAAGTAGTACAGAAATGTAGTCACTGTTTGCATTAGTAACAGCAAGATCAGGTTTGTTATCGTTGTTAAAGTCACTGCTTACAATTGAAGAAGGGTTTGTTCCTACAGTAAAGTTAAGTTTATTTCCAAAAGTACCATTTCCATTGCCAAATAGTAATGAAATATTGCTACCTCCTATATTTGCAACAGCCAGATCTATTTTATTATCAGAATTAAAGTCTTTGGCAACTGCTGAAAATGGATTAGTACCAGCTGTAATGTTGTTAATATTTCCAAATGAAAGGAGACACGTTGCACCTGATGATGAACTAGAAGAAGATGTGCTAACTAAAGGACAGGTTTTAATCTTACCTATTTTATTTCCAAAAGTTTCAGTAAACCATAGATTTCCATCTAGTCCTGAGGTAATACCATATGGACCATTACTGGCCGTAGGAATAGTGTACTCAGTAATAGTACCGGTAGTTGTAATCTTACCTATTTTATTTGCACTGTGTTCAGCAAACCAGAGACTCCCATCTGGTCCTGAGGTAATATAATACGGATAACTACCGGCAGTAGGAATAGTGTACTCAGTAAATGTACCAGCAGTTGTAATCTTACCTATTTTGTTTTTATAAGTTTCAGCAAACCAGAGGTTCCCATCTGGTCCTAATGTAATACCATGTGGACTACTACTGGCAGTAGGAATAGTGTACTCAGTAAATGTACCGGTAGTTGTAATCTTACCTATTTTGTTTCCAGAGTTTTCAGTAAACCATATATTTCCATCTGGTCTTGAGATAATACCCCTTGGGGAGCTGCTGGTAGTAGGAATAGTGTATTCAGTAATAGTACCGGTAGTTGTAATCTTGCCTATTTTATTTCCACCTTGTTCAGTAAACCATAGATTTCCATCTGTTCCTGGGGTAATATCATTTGGATAACTACCAGCAGTAGGAATAGTGTACTCAGTAAATGTACCGGTAGTTGTAATCTTACCTATTTTGTTTCCAGAGTTTTCAGTAAACCATATATTCCCATCTGGTCCTGAGGTAATACCATATGGACCACTATTAGCAGTAGGAATAGTGTATTCAGTAATAGTACCAGCAGTTGTAATCTTACCTATTTTATTTCCATTATATTCAATAAACCAAAAATTTCCATCTGATCCTGAGGTAATACTCTGTGGATTACTATTAGCAGTAGGAATAGTGTACTCAGTAGTGGTTGTACTACATCCAGAGGATGAACTTGATGAAGAGCTAGGGCAAGCTAATATACATCCTGTGCAACCGTTGGAAAGAGTAGGATATTGATAACTACATCCTGGTTGTAGTTGAGGGCAAGCTGGTGCAGCACATACTATTCCTGAGCTGGAAGAAGATGACGAACTGCTAGAGCTAGAAGAAGAGCTGGAAGATGAACTGGAAGAGGAGGAAGAACTAGAGCTTGATGAACTGTTAGATGAGCAAGAACTAGTACTTAAAGAACAAGGAGAAGTATTTAAAAGGACTGAAATATTATTGTTTTCTGGATTAGTAACTGCAAGGTCTACTTTACCATCATTATTAAAGTCACCTGCAATTACTGAATAAGAACTTGAACCAACAGAGAAGTTAATAGCACTGCCAAATCCTCCGGTTCCATTTCCTAAAAGAACTGAAACATTACCTGTACGATTAACAACAGCAAGATCTACTTTGCAATCATTATTAAAATCACTACTAGTTATTGATGAATATGAATCAATAGGAAAGTTAGTAGCACTGCTAAATCCACCCGTTCCATTTCCCAAGAGTATTGAAACATTATTACTTAGAGCATTAGCAACAGCAAGATCTACGTTACCATCATTATTAAAATCATTGCTGGTTACTGATCCAGGACGTGAACCAACAGGAAAGTTAATAGCACTACCAAATTCACCTGTTCCATTTCCTAAGAGTATTGAAATATTGTTATCAGTATAATTAGCAACAGCAAGGTCTGCTTTGCCATCATTATTAAAATCACTGCTAATTACTGATATGGGAAATGAACCAACAGGAAATGGATTAACTAGATAATTCCCTGTGCCTGTTCCCATTCCTAAAATTATTGAAACATTATTGCTGCCTGCATCAGCAATAGCAAAGTCTGCTTGTCCATCATTATTAAAATCACGACTAATTATTGATGTAAGAGATGATCCAACATAAATAGGAGGGAGACTAACAGAACCTTGGAATCCGCTTACTCCTAGTCCTGAAACAAAACCACTGCCTGCAATAGCAAGGCTTCCTATATTAAAACTGGTTATTGATGAAGGATATGAACTATATGAACTAACAGGATAGCTAGTAATATCGCTGAAGCCTAGTGCACTTCCTAAAAGTACTAAAATACTATTGCCACATGTAACTGCAAGGTCTGCTTTGCCATCATAATTAAAATCACTGCTAGTTGCGGATGTAGGATATGAACCATATGAACCAACAGGAAAATCAATAGCATCGCTAAATGATGGAGTGTTACAAGATATACCAGATGAGCTGCTTGAAGAAGTTGAAGGAACAGTAAAAGAAAAAGTTTTTTGAGTAGTTTGACTCATAGAATCAGTAACTTTAATAGTAGTAGAGAAATTTCCTGCTTGTAATGGAATGCCAGTAATAATACCTGTATTTGATACGATGCTTAAGCCATTAGTTAGAACGCTAGTACCAGAAATAGAAGACCAAGAATAAGGAGAGGTACCACCCGTAGCTTGTAAAGAATAATTGTAAGAGGTATTTAATATGCCATTAGGAAGGGAGGAGTTACTAATAATTAAAGGTGTTCCACTTGAAGAAGAGCTGCTGGAACTTGAAGAAGAAGATGATGACCCAGAAGAAGAACTAGTAGAGGAAGCCCCAGAGCAACGAATTTGAACAGCATCGATTCCAGAATAGTAAGATTGAGGAGTAGTGTTGATTAAAACTTTAGCAACAGGGGTAGAAGTTAAAGGGAAAGAAACAATGAGGTCATAATTACTAGGACAAGAAGAAGTATCATTTACATTTATAATATTTCCAATCTGATTTCCACTTTGATCTTTGAGAATAATAGATTTAACAAAGCCCGAATAGTAAGCTTCTTTGATAAGAATGGAATCAGCAATAGCAGGATTAGGGAAAGAAACTTCAACAGTAGCGGATTGACCAGCAGTAGCATTTAACCAGACATTGGTAGTTTGGTCAGGGCAGACACTACAGCCAGTACATTGAGGAGCACCAACTATATTAGAGGCAGGATAGGAATCATAGGAATTGCTTGCAGTTGCATTACTAGCCCATTGAGTGGCTATACAACTTTGAGAGTTTCCAGAAGAAGAACTAGAAGAGGAAGAACTTGAGGAAGATGATGATGGAGTAGAGCATGGATCAATAAAATAATTTATTTGGATACACTGCCCGTTTGTACAATTATATCTTTGATAAGTTATTCCATTTTGGCAAGTACCTAATGGACAGTTTGAGTTTGATGTACATGTAAGTCCACTGCTTGAAGAAGACGATGAAGAAGAACTTGAAGAGGAAGAGCTTGATGATGAAGAACTCGATGATGAGGAACTAGAAGAAGAAGGTAATGAGCATGTGACAGATGTACAGGCACCATTTGGATAACAACATCTATTCCATTGACAATCAGGACTAGAACCTGTTTGACAACTGGGGATTAAACCGCTACTGCAGCTTATCATTATGCAGCCGGAAGAGCTTGATGAAGAAGAAGAACTACTGGAGGAGCTAGAGGAAGAAGCTTGAGGAGGACAAATCCCAGCGCGAAGAGTTTGAGAAGAGGAATTAAGACAGAGAACTTCAGAGTTGTTATTCATGCTGGAGCAAAGTTTTAAGTCAGTAGCTTCATCACACATGAAGGAGGCACCATTATTACAGACTGGCATGCTATCAACACAGGTAGGAATGTTAGAAGGATTTACATTTCCACAGCGAGCAAAGGTAATCTGTTGAGTAGTTGAATTAAGACAGATAGGCTCAGAATTGTTGTTCATAGCAGTACAGAACATAGAGGAGCCAGTAGGACAAGAAGGAGTAAGAGCAGAATTAGAACACATACTCATGCCATCCTCACAAAAAGCTCTGTTAGTATCAGCAAGATGGAAGGAGAAGGATTTAGAGAGAGAAGATTTAAACTTATTAAAGGAACGAGAGCTTAAAGAAGAAGAAGATTTAGGAAGACAAGAGGGAGTCTCTTGAAAAGATTGTTTACCAGTATTAAAATCAATATTAAAACATCCAGGTTTACCAGAATCAATATCACAGCTAATAAAAGTACCATCAGGACAATGAAGGTCAAAACCATCACTACAATATGCATCGCCATCTTTACAAGCAGGTTCTAAGGTAGCTGAATCAAGAGAAGAAGATTTTTCATTAACAAAAAACCTGATTTTACCACTAGAAGTAACAAAGACAAGGTCATCTAAGGAATCATTATTAAGATCTCCTCTGTTGACTGAGAGAGGAGAAGAATTAAGATCAAATTCAATAGAAGGAGCAAAAGAACCATTGCCATTTCCCTTAAGGACAGAGAAGTTATTGGAAGAAGAATTAGCAGTAATAATATCTAAATTGCAGTCATTATTTAGATTAGCAAAGGTAAAGCCATTAGCTATCCCAGCAATAGGGAAGTATTTAATGTTTCCAAAGGTCCCATCACTCTTACCTAAAGAAACCGCAATATTATTTAAATCCTCATTACTTACAGAAGCTATTAAATCTAAGACACTATCGTTATTCAGATCAGCGGTAGAAAGAGAGAGAGGCTTAGAGTTAAGGGAGATAACATTACTACTAACAAAAGAACTATTCCCATTACCAGTAAACAAAGTAATGTTATTGTCATTTGATGCAATAGCAAGATCAAGATTGCCATCGTTATTAAAATCAAGAGAAGTGAGAGAGGTAGGAGCAGAATCAGAATCTAAATCAACGTTTTTAACATTACTATTTAAATCTAGAATTAGTGAGGTACCATCACTATTAATAACTAAGATATCGGAAGTACCACTGTTATTAAAATCCCCAACAGTAAGAGATTTGGGAGAAGAACCAACTTTGAAGTGGAGAGGTTCAGAGAAGTTATTGTTCCCATTATTTAAAATGACAGCAAGAGTCTCAGAATCTTTACTAAGTAGAATAAGATCTAACAAATCATCATTATTCAAATCATAAACAGATAAATCATTGTGAGAAGAATCAGAGTTAATTGATTTGCTATTTGAGAAGGAACCATCAGAATTACCCAAGACAAGAGAAATAAACTTAACTGAGGAGTCAAGGACAAGTAAATCAGAAAACCCATCGTTGTTGATGTCAGAAGTAGTAACAGAGGATGGAACAATACCAGAGATATCGAAGGATTTATTTGTAAAATCTATTGAGCTATTTCCATTATCAGGGGAGTTGCATGAAAATGAATCAAGTATCTTTTGATTGTGATTAATGATTTGAGAAGGAATGAGAGGTTTTGTGTCATCAAGAACACTTGTAGGTTCTTGTTCTGGAAGAGGTTCAGGAGTAACAGAAGGTTCAACAGTATCTTGAAGTTCTGGGACTTTATTAATAGATTGAGAGGGGATATCTTGAGAGATAGTAGTTACTGAAGTTACATCAGAAGGGAATTTAAAGAGGTTGGGATAATTAAAGTCAAAAGCAGCGAGGGTGGGGAGATTAAACAAGAAAATAGAGAGAACACTGAGGAGTGATCTAAGGAGTTTTAATTTACCGATTTTCTTCATTTAGTGGTGAAATGCTGGCCGATTAAGAGTTCTCTTATTTTATGAATAAGAAGGACAAATAATAAAGGGTAGAGCGAGAATAAAAATACAAGCCCTAATAGCCAACCCTATAGTTTTATTCCCTTAGAATTAATCTGAAATTAAAGTAGTGATTAAAAACATAGTAAAAATGATAAAATTGACTACATTAAATAGGGGATAAGAGAACTTTAACCTTTTTAATAGCTTAGTTCTTATGTCTAAACCAGAAAATCTCTAAGCATTTCAATATTTCTTTTATTTAATTCGTGAACTTTCTTTTTTACCAGCTTTGCTTTGTCAATTGAATGTTGCATATTTTGCCAGAAGTAGTTCCATGGTTGTTCTAAATCATCTTTCAGTCCAATCCCTACTTGGGCAGCAAAGTCAATTAATGATTTTACTTTTTGATCATAAATTAATCCAAAAACAGGTTTTTCATTTGCCAGTGGAACTAAAAGAGCATGATATCTCATAGCAACCATTGCATCACAACTTGCTAGAACTCCTGCTTGTTGTTGAATGGGGAGGTATGGAAAAGTTTCAAGCATTATTATTCTGTTTGGTTCGGAGACTTTTTTTGATGTAAGATCTTGCAATTCATATAAGAGATGAGCATCTTGTTGTGGCATGCAAGGAATTAGAACTACTTGCCAGTCTTTCATGGCATTAACTATCCTTGATAGTCTATCAGCTATAGCAGAAATATGATGACTTCTAAAATATTTATCATTTCTAATTGATACTCCAAGAACAGGCAACTTCCAGTTAACTTCTTTTATTGAGGTTTTAAAAGAGAAATCAGGCTCCATTTCCCATACAGGATCGCAGGTTACAAATACATTAGTACTATGAGGGACATACTCTGAAGAAAGAGAATCTCTTACAGTTATTGTTTTAACTGACTTCATCCCAAAATTAAATAATTTTTGTGAAATGTTTCTCTGAAATGGACCAATACCAGCTCCAAATAAGGTCACATCTTTCCCAAAAAATTGTGCAAGAAACAGTTGTGCAAAATAATACAAAAAACTTTTTAAACTGGTTTTGTCTTGGAATACCCCTCCTATAAAAATTAACTTATCAGCACTTAGTACAGCCTGAAATACTTCAAAGAAACTCCATCTGTTTGTAACAGGAACACTATAAGCGTTGGAAGTGATATCTGGTTTGTTTGATAAAACATTTATATTTTGTCTTTGTATACCAAGCTCTAAAAGGTGCTTTATTAAAATATGTAACAGTGCTTCATCACCAAAATTCTCATAGCCAATATATCCGCTGATTAAAACTTTTTTCATCTGTAGGTTTAGCCCCATTTGCAGTTTGACTGCTTGTTTGATTTTAAGCTTTTTGTGGCAGGTTTATCAAGAGAAGCTCTATTTTTATTACTATTAAATAATAAAATAGTAACTTTGATTTTATCAATTAGGCCAGAAATACCTTATGGAAACTGCAACTCAACAAGTTTTAACATCACCAGTACTCGTTGGTGAGCTATCGGAGTTTAACTTAGTTCATATACTCCAGTTGCTTAATGAGTGTAATGCAAATGGTGTTTTGCAGGTAAAAAAAGGTGCATTATATGGAATTATGTATTTTGAGCATGGACAAATAATAGATGCTCATGTACTTACATATGATGGTGAAGATGCAATATATGAAATATTTCTATGGTTGACAGGTAAGTTTGCATTTTATTCTTTACCGGTTCAAAGACCAAAAACGATTAAAAGACCTACTGAAGATTTAATACTTACTGGTGCACGATACGATGAAAGATGGAGAAAGTTGTGTAAATTAGGAATTAACTCAAAAACAATTTTAAAAGCAAAATCTCAAGAAGAAATTTCAAGAATGATCGCTGAAGAAGAAGAAGGAACAATACATCTTGCTCAGGCAGATCAGGAATTTCTTACGATCGTAGATGGTACAAAGACTCTTGGTGAAATTGCAAATCAACTTGGATATAATAGAAGAAAATTAGTTACTATCCTGTCTTTTTTACTTACAAACAACTTTTTAGACATTGTTTCAGTTGATAATGCTTCTCCATTTAGTGATGGTAGCCAGGCTTTTATGCCGGAATTAGATTAGAAGTGATTCTTTAAAAGAATAATGATTCCAATTAGACTACAAATTATCTGAAAAACAAAAAATTTCTTTACTACATCTGTTTCTTTCCATCCGATTAACTCAAAATGATGATGTAAAGGTGCCATTTTAAATAGTCTTTTATCCTTTCCTAAAAATCTTTTGGAATATTTAAAACTTAGAACCTGAAGGATTACTGATAAAGCTTCTAAAATAGGAATAGTTGCAAAGCAAATTAAGAATAAATCAGCTTTAGATACAATTGCAAGGGTTCCTATAGCCCCACCAATTGCAAGACTTCCTGTATCTCCCATAAAAACTTTGGCTGGATATCTATTAAAATATAAAAATCCAAGCAATGCACCAGAAAATATTATTGAGAAGGCTAAGAGTTCAAATCTTCCAGTGGAATAAAGTAAAACGATAAATCCACATAAGCCTGCTAAGGTTACAGATCCTACTAGCCCATCTAAACCATCCGTCAGATTATATGAGTTACTTGCACCAGAAATTATAAAGAAGTACCAGGCTAGATATAAGTAGTTATTCCCTTCCTTATATAAGTAAAAGATTGAGATGCTTAAGAGAAGCTGTATTAACAACTTGCTCCACCCGGATATTCCTTTATTATGTTGTTTTCTTACTTTTAGGTAGTCATCTGTAAATCCAAGAATTGAGAGTACAAGCATTGTACTTAGTACAACAACCAGATCAAGAGTGAAAAACTCTTTTTTTATTCCACAAAATATTAATGTAATAAGAAATATAGGAATTAAAAAGATAATTCCACCTATTGTTGGAGTAGATGATTTCTTTGTTATGTGAGAAGAAGGTCCATCTTCTCGTATGGTTTGTTTTACATTTATAAGTTTTAGTATTGGTATTAAGAATATTCCAATAATAAATGACAAACTCAAGGATATTGTAAATAAAATTAGATAACAGTAATTCATTTCATAAAAGTCGCCCAAGTAACGTAGTTATGAGCTGTAACACAAAAAAACCTAAGATTGGGGAAATATCAATGCCGTTAATTGGGGGAATAATCCTTCTAAAAGGTTCAAGATATGGGAGGCAAAGTCCATCAAGAAACCGATAAAACTTTGAATATCGCAGATCCGGTATCCATGATAAAACAACCCATACGAACATAAGGAAGGTATATCCCTGAACCAAAGTTATTAAAATCATTATTATTGAAGACATAAATCAATTAATCTTTATATTTAAATTGCACTTTATCATTATATAATTTCTTATTTATTTATCTGTTTAAAGTTGAATTTGCTTAATAATCAGCAAGTTTCTGTTAAAAAAGACTCAACCGTAGAGGTATCTCTTAGATAAAGAAACCTCTACGGTTGAAAATTAAGCAAAGCAGCTTGCAGTTATCTTTTTTTCTTTTTTGCTGTTTTCTTGCTGGCTGCTTTCTTTTTAGTTTTTTTTGCCATTGTTTTCTCCTTTCTTTTTTACAAAAACTTTTATCTAAACTTGTAAGATTCCCTCAAACTAAACGTAGGTTTTGATTTATTTTCACGTGAAAATTTTAATCTGGCCAGCGTTTGATTAATTAAAATAGAAGTTGGTACTAGTGTAAAAGCCGCTTCATGAGTGCGCTTATAAATAATTTCATCTTTTACTTTTATTTGTTTTTTTATTGACATTATGCTTGCTTTTATTTTTTTTGTTACTTAGGTTCTTAACAACATCCTTTTGCTATCTCTAATAATTTCCCAGATATCTATACCCTACCTTAATAGCAAAATAACGTTTTTTCTGAATTTAGTCAATTACACTTTTAGAAAAATAACATCATGATCAAAAATAAAGTGCAAGAGATAAACCTAAATTACATAAATAATGACTTGAAGAAAGCAAAGTTGTTTCTCAAAAACTCTTTTTTGTAAGTTTAATTGCTTCTTGCAGGTCGATTTTTTGTTTGTAGAGTGCCTTGCCAAGAATTATTCCGGAAATATTCCTGTGCCTGTCTTTCTTTAGTTTCATAACGGCATGAACATCTTCAATGCAAGAGACTCCTCCAGAAACTATTATTTGTGACTTCAAAGAACTTGCAATTGCTTCCAGAGATTTGATGTTTGGACCACTTAACGTGCCATCTTTTGAGACATCAGTGTAGATAATCTGGTTAATTTTACCGAGATGTTCTTCTAGGTTATTAAGATTAATTTCAATTGTTTCCTGCCATCCTGATAAGGCTATCTGATTATTTTTTAAATCCAACCCAAGGATTATCTTTTCACCATGTTCTTTAACCACTTCTTTATAAAAATCTTTATCTTGGAATGCTTTTGTTCCTAAAATTATGAAACTGATTCCCTCATTCAGATATTTACTGATGGTCTCTTTTGTTCTTATGCCTCCTCCGACTTGCACTTTGATTCCAGGAATCTTTGCAATTTTGTAAATGACCTTAAAATTTACAGGTAATCCTTCTTTTGCTCCGTCCAGATCTACAAGATGTAACCTTTTTGCTCCACAGGCAATCCATTTTTTTGCAATTTCTTCCGGATCTGTAGAAAATTCTTCTATTTTGTCATATTGCCCTTGCGTTAGGCGTACACATTTCCCATCCAAGATATCTATTGCTGGAATAATTTCAAAATTATTTGTCATGTTCTCTTCCATAATGCTAATGAATGGTTATTGCTTCTTCGGTTTTAATAGACTTTACTTCTGGATAAACATATTTAAAGTTGTATTTGTTACCTTCTTCTTTATAACCTATTACATTGAGTCTCACATCATTTGTCTTTAAGAGTATTGATTCATACTTTGAAATAGGGTCAAATGCGTTTGTATCAAATTTAAGTCTTGTTATAAATGTTTCATCAGGAATACAGTGTACAAAATAAAAAACCCCTTTTAGTCGATTTAAATTACTGGTTCTGATCACTTTTTTTAAGCAAAGCATAAATTCACTAGTGTTTTTATTCTCATCAATTATTACAGAAATGCAAGGATGTTTTGGGTCTATAAAGAAATCAACTATACAGGTGTTCAAATCACATTTTTTAAATAACCCTCGTTGTAGTCTGAAAACAGATATTGAGTTTATTTTTGCAAGAGATTTCCATAACTTAAACTGTCTGTTATATAGACCAGTCTGGTGCATTTGAATGAATAAATCCTTTAAAAGATACTCAATAGATTTGGTAACTATTTCAGGGAGAATATTCTCCTCTATGTTGGTAAGTAAAATATTTTCTGTAGCACTTTTGATTTGTGTTGTGCTGTATGATCTGGGTATTTGAGTAATCTTTTCACAGCTTAAAGCTAGGGGATTCTTTTGACTTACGCTGAATTTTCCTAGTAATTTCTTAGAAATAAAAACAGTTTCAAGCATGTTTTTAGGTTATCAGAAATTCTGACTTTAGAACAACTAGCAATTAATACTTTCAATGAGTAAGACTTTATACATAGTCTTATTGTTTATTACTTTGTACTTCATTGATATAATTAGTAAGTATGACAAAATTAGATTTTTATGGATTACACTCATATAAACTGGAAGCACAAACATCTCCAGGTAAGCTAATTGTTATTGAAGGGACTGATGGTGTTGGTAGGACTACACAAGCATTAATGCTTAGGTCCTATCTGGAAAGTCAGGGGTATGCTGTAGTAGATACGGGTGCGGCAAGATCAGAATTAGCTGGTAAGGGGATTAAAAGAGCAAAAGAAGGCCATACCTTAGGTCCTATAACATTGAGTTTGTTTTATGCAACAGATTTTGCAGATCGATTAGAAAAACAAATTTTACCGGCATTAAAAGCAGGGTTTATTGTATTGAATGATCGCTATATTTACTCTTTAATAGCTAGAGCTATTGTTCGGGGAGTTGACAGAGGGTGGTTAAAGGAAATTTATGGTACGGCTTTAAAGCCAGATATTGTTTTTTACTTAAAAATTACGCCAAAAGATTTAATCCCAAGAGTACTTGGGTCAAAAGGATTTAACTATTGGGAAGCTGGTATGGATCTTAAGCTTGGGCAAGATTTATATGAAAGCTTTGTTAATTATCAGACAAAGTTAATTGGTACATTGGATGAAATGGCAAAAGAATATAATTTTATTGAAATTGATGCTACTAAAGAGCCTCAGGATGTATTCCTTGACATAAAAAACAAGTTAAGTGATATTTTGGTTTAAGACCATTTCTGTGGAAACTATTTCTGATTTCTGATACTCTAATTCTCTGAAATTGCCGATGTAGCTCAGTTGGTAGAGCAAGTGCTTCGTAAGCACTGGGTCGCAGGTTCAATTCCTGTCATCGGCTTGAAAAAGATTTTAAGCGAAGATTTTCTGAAAACGAAAATCTGAGCGTAGTGAAGGAAGTAGACTGTAGATCTGTGCAAAGCTGATTTTAGTCTCTGCTAAAATCAGCGGTGTATAAAAACAGCAAGTGCTTCGTAAGCACTGGGTCGCAGGTTCAACTCCTGTCATCGGCTTTGAAAATATGCTTACCCGTCGCCAATTTAACAAATTATTATTAGCTACAGCTTTATTCCCTACTGTTGCGTGTACTCAATTAAGAAAAACAAATTTTATTCCTGGTGTTCTTAGATTAAATCTAGGTTTTGAACCAGATACACTTGATTGGTTAAAGGCTACAGACTCTTACTCATTTGATGTGATTACAAATATAATGGTTGGACTTACAAAGTACAACAATGAATTAAAATCCATTCCTTCTTTAGCAAAAGGCTGGAAAATATCAAATGACGGAAGGACTTATCATTTCTTGCTGGATAAAGATGCTAAATGGTCAGACGGAAGACCGCTGCTTGCTGAAGACTTCATCTATAGCTGGGAAAGAATTTTAAATCCAGAAACTGCAGGACCATACGCATACTTACTTTACCCAATAAAAAATGCTGCCTTATATAATACTGGAAAAATCCAAGATCCAAAACTGCTTGGGTTTAAAGCGATTAACGATGGTGTTATTGAAGTAAATCTAGAATCACCGCTTGCATTTTTTTTAAATCTCACGTCATGGGCAGTATATTTCCCTCAAAGAAAAGACATTGTTGAAAAATATAAAGATGACTGGACGGAGCCGCAGAATATGGTGACTTGTGGTCCTTTCTTACTTGACAAATGGAAACATGAGTATAAGTTGTCCCTTAAAAGAAATCCTTATTATTTAAATCCAATTCCACTCCTTGAGCAAATTAGATATTATATGGTTCCTGAGCAATCCAGTGCATTCTCTCTTTATTTAAACAATGAGCTTGATTTTATTGACAATAGATCTATTCCAATTAGTGAGATTGAAACAGTAAGGAAAATGCCTGAGACAGAAATCTACCCCTTGCTTCGAGGAACTTATATCGGTTTTAATGTAAATAAACCCCCATTTGATAACAAATATGTTCGAGCAGCATTTTCTCATGCAATTAACAGAACGGTTTTCCCAAAAATATTAAAGCGCGAGGAAGCTCCAAGTTCTACCTGGATACCTCCTGGCTTAAAGGATTTCTACTCTCCTGATATAGGTTGTAATTTTGATGTGAATAAGGCACGTGAGTTTTTAGCTAAAGCTGGTTTTCCAAATGGAAATAATTTTCCTAAAGTGACAATGCATTTCCCAACCAGAGAAGATGCAAAATTAATTGCTGAGTCTGTACAGGCATTATGGAAAAAAATATTAAATGTTGATGTGGAGATCGTTAATCAGGAATGGAAGGTTTACCTCTCTACACTTCAAAGAGATCCTCCACATATGTTCAGGATGAGCTGGGGAGCTGATTTCCCTGATCCAGATACCTTTATGACTTTATTTACAAGTACTTCAGGAAACAACCATGGCAGATGGAAGAATAAAACTTATGATGAATTAGTCTTGCAGGCTGCTACTACACTGGACTTATCAAAAAGAAAAATTTTATATAAAAAAGCTCAACAACTTCTACTGGAAGAAGATATTGCAATTGCACCATTGTTTTTTAATACTCAGGTTTTATTAAATAAGCCATGGGTCAAGAATCTTAAATTTAATGCAATGGATTTAGTTTTTTGTGAAGATATCGCTGTTAAGTAATGTTGATAAGAATTGCTAATTTATACTTCTTTGAAGTAAATATCTGTACGACTAAAGATAAGTCTATGGTACAAATAGTGCTACCCCTAATGAATGTTTTTTAAACATAGAATTTTCATTTTTTTATTAAAGCAGCAAGTGTATTTTAATCAGTAAACATATGCTTTTTGGCAATATTGCGAATGTTAAGAATATCAACTAAAAATATGAACAATTTTTTTATGATTGCATCTTTGTATTAGATACCATTGTATGGTATGAATAATGTAAGGTTAATTAAGAGCAGGTAAAGAAAATTATGGCATTGCAAACTCAAACAAAAAGATATAGAGAAGTCACTGATGAATCCGGCAAAGGGAGACAATTATCCGGTTTGTTCAGTATTATTAGTAACAATCTTTTACTTGCAACAGAAGTCTTAAGAGCTGATTACAAAGTAAAAGCAATCTCAGAATTAGAGTTTCTTTCATATGAAGCAAGACTACTTGCAAAAGAATTAGCTTCTCATACATGTAACTTAAGTCATGAGGATTTAATAGAAAAGATTTCTTTTCTTAAAAATAAAATGTTAGCACTGGTTGGAGATTTGACAAATGAACTTGCAAAATTAGATGCAAATAAAAATTCTGATAAAAGAGCTATTGAAGATTTGATCTTAGCAAAGAGATTATTGAGAGACTCCCAAAGAGGATTGGTTACAATTCAGTATTAATATTGTTATTGTACGCTTTCTAAAAGCAGGCTTTCTGGTGTGGTGGTTGCTTCTAGTTTTCCATCCTGAATTTCTTCAGGGAAAACTATTCCCCCAATATCTGCTCCTTTTGGAGTAATAATATTAAATAGTTTTACTCCAGGCTTGAGGTTGTTACTATCAATATTTGCATTTAATGAAAGTTTCTTTCCTGTAACTTTAATCCTTGTAATTGTAATTCCATCACTTGGGACAAAAGTAACATTTGTGAAAAAGTTACCTTTACCAAAAAGTTTTTGAAGATTTCCGTCGATGCTAGCAACTCTTCCAATAAAGCTCTTTCCGGTTATAGTTAATTTTAATTTTGTACCATTATTCTTTATTTCCGAAAGAATTGGTTCTTTAATTTGAGGTCTGCTGACAGATTTATTCTTTACTTTAACTTCTGGAGGTGGAGTTATGTTAAGTGCAATAGAAGCAAGAGAGTCATTGTTATTAATTATTGAGGCATTAGCATTTCCTTCATTTGCATCACTTGGAACGGTAAGTGTAGTTATTAAATCAAGAGGAGTACCGTTAGTTGTCTGAAATTTGTAAAAATTTCTTGTACTTATAGTCTTATCAATTGTTTTTAGAAAAGCAAAACCAACAATAAATGTTCTTCCTGCTGAGTCAGTTAAAACTACTGTATATAAAGTCTGTTCATTATCTACAGTGATCACGCTTCCGTTTTCATTATTAAAAGTAACCCCGGATGCAAAAGAAAAACCTTTTGAAATAATGGATTGATCTGGATCAGTGTTTGTAACACCTTCTACTGTTGGAGGTTCAATTGTTGCCGGTTCTCCTTCTGGTATAGGCGGTGGGTTTGCAAGCTCAATGGATGAAGTCTTTCCAATATTTAGGATGTTGCCATTTGTATCAGTTAACCCATCTAAAAGAGCATCATTTAAGTTGTCAAAAGAAGTAGGTAGGGTGATGACTTCTTTCGTATTTTGGAAATCAGAACTAGAATTCATTCCTCCAGAGCTTCCTGAGACAGGAGGAGTATATGAAACTTTTATATTTGTAGTGGATTTATTCCCCACAGAATCTGATGCAATAATTGAAATTAAATTTTCCCCTGGCTTTAATGTTAGATTCTGAGAATATTGATTATTGGCTGATACAGAGAGATTTTTTCCATTTAATGTAACTGTATCAACTGAAGAATTATCTACTACAGTAAATATTAGTGTAACTATTGAGTTATCTTTGAAAATTTGTCCATTTGATGGATTTGTAATGCTGATTGTTGGAGGTGTTGTATCTGCAAGAGTTGGGCTTGAAATCTGCACCTGGCTTTTATTACCTGCTTTGTCGATTACTACAATGCTGACAGGGATTGAGGTTACTGTAGTACTGAAATTTACACTTTCACCCTCTGTAAAAGTTACAGGAGTTGAATTAACTATGATAGATGAGATGTTGGTTCCTGTTCCATTTGCAATACCGGAAACTTTAAATTGTGTTCCACTGCTTTCTATATTTGCTGATACTGTAGGAAGTATAGTATCTAAAATTACCTGAATAGTTTTTTCTGCAGTATTATTAGTTTTATCTTTAGCAGTGATAGTAATTTGAGCTGGTCCATTAGTAGAAAGTTCTATCTCGCTTGAAAAGTTAACTATATTTGAAACTGAGGTAGTATCAGTAGTTAAGGTAGCATTGTTACCACTAACTAATACGCTACTTACTTGAGAACCTGTCCCATCTACTTTTCCTAACACTCTGATTCTTTTTGTATTGTAAGCAGAAGAATCTTTAGGGGCTAAAACAGTAATTTCTGGGGGGAAAGTATCACTAATAGAACTAGCATCTTTAACAAACTGGAAAAGATCCTCGTATTTGCTTGAAGATAATAAACCGCCTGTTATTGATTTTGCAGTTAAAGTAATATCACTTAAACCAGTTTGTGGAGTCTTTGGTGTTACACCGATAATAATCTGTCCGGTTCTTGAAATACTAGTAGAAGGAGAACAGACAGAGCCGCCTTTAAAACAAACTTTTACATCATTTGAAAATCGAGTAAGATCAATAAAACCGTTAATAGTATAAGAAGTGTCTCCATTAATAGAACCGGTATTCGGTAAAATACTTTTTAATATTGGACCAGAGTTTAGATCAGAAATTATGCTAATAGAAGCCTCCGTGTTTGTATTTGGAGTGATAGTATAACGACCAAACGGATCAATTGTTAAAAAACTCTGAGCATTATCAGAAGAAACAGCTAACTCGGCAATTTGTGATAGATCCTTATAGTTTAAAATCCTCAGCTGTTTCAAACCATTTTTCAGTTCAAGAATATAAATCTTATTTTGATCAGGAGAAATATCTATATCTAATGCAATGCTCTCATCAAGGAATATTGAAGAAGCAGATTGTGAAATAGAATTATCACTTGCAATAATAGATTTATATACTTTAAATCCCGTTGACTTTTTAAATACCCCACCAACTGAAATTATTGTTTTTCCATCAGGGCTTATTGTAGAAATTGTAGGACCATCCTGACTTTTATCAAGAATAGAAGGTATAAGCTTGTTATTAAGCAAATCTACATAATATAGAACATGAATTCCGCCAAAAGAAGAGAGAACAGCTTTATTTCCAGAAAGATCAAAATCAATTCTGTCAAGAAAATCATCTACTGCAAATCCAAAATCCTCATTAATGCTAAGAGTGGATAATGAATTATTTGCAAGATTATATATAGAAACTGATTGACTCAGATCTGAGCTATAAGTAATAACTGCTTGTTTTAGATTTGGGGATACACGTACAGACTGTACTTCATCAAATAAAGATGTTCTGTTAGATATAGAATCTGAATCTATATCAATGATGACTAATTCTGGAGAAGAAGAGTTTAGTGTTCCTGCAATTAGTTTCTTTCCTTCTGGGGTTAAAAAAACAGGTATGCTAATTTGTGTACTGTTTGAACTTATACTTAAAAGTTCTTTTGAAGTATTACTTACAAGGTCTACAACTTGAACTAATGTATCTTCTCCCTCAGTTGCTTCTCTATAGACAAGGGCTTTAGAATTATTCTGGCTTAAAGAGATATTTAAAAGAGGTGAAACTGATGAATTTTTTTGAGCTAATGGTATGGTTAAAACATCAGTAAAAACCCCAGCATTAAAATTGAATTTTCTCAAACTAATAGGACTTTGAGACTCTGCTATTAAAATAAATGAACCGTCACTAGAGATAACAGCATCATTTGGTCTTTTAAAGCAAGCATTTGTAGTGCATGGCAAGGTAGCTACTTTTTCAAATCTTATATTGCTTATTGTTGAATAATGCTCGTTCAAAAGGATTTTGTCTGTAAATTCTGCTCTAGCTCCGGAAAACAAGCTGCTTAAAATTATAATTATGGCTAGTAACAAATTAATACTTACAGAATCTTTTATTTTATTTACGGATTTCATATTTAATTGGTTAAAAACCTATAGGAATGCATTTGCTTATGTTCTACCAGTCTGTTTAATTTTTCCTATCGCCTTCCTTGCTCATTCTTCGCTTGTCAGGCTTTGCATAGTGCATCTAGAGAGCTTCTTGTAATGTTATCCAGATTTTACCGAATAAATCGGATAAAATCTTATTTTATAAACAGCTTATTTCGAAATGTTACACTAGCTAGGTAATAACATTTGTGATCCCTGACACTTTAATATTAATATAAAAATTTCTTTATGAACAATCGCACAGCTGCAAGAGAAATAGTGATTTTGGCCCTCCCACAATTGCCAAAAGATAATACTAAACTGTCAAAATTAGGATTTGAAGAAATTATCCTTTCGTTAAGCAGATCATTAGGTGACTATGCGAAGAAAAATTTGACCTCCGTGTCATTAGATCTTCAAAAAATAGATAAGTTCTTATTAAATGCTGAAATAGAGCATCCTGACAATGAAGAGCGTACTTCACAGATAAAACCAGTTTTAATTCCGGATACGAAAATCTTAAAAGAGCAAGTCGAAGCAATTAAATTTGCTGCTACTGAGCTTGTTAATATTCTAGAACTTCCTGAGTTAGTTATTCATATAGGGCAAAAGCCAACAATAGAATATGCAATGTTGCTTTTTGAAAATTATTTAAACAACAAAGATAAAGTTAATGAAACTATTGAACAGGCAGCACAACACCGAGATAAAGATAAAAAGTGGAAATTAAGTAGAATGGTTCGATTAGATAGAGACATTTTAAGAATCGCATCAATAGAGCTTTTGTTTTTAAAAGATACTCCTACTGAAGTTATTTGTGATGAAGCAGTAAAAATTGCAGATAAGTATGGTGGCGATGAGAGTAAGAAATTTGTTAATGGTGTTTTGAGAGATATTGTTGAGCTTTCTAGGGGTCAAAAAGCAGCTTTATAAATGCTCTCTACCATTTCTTTTGTAACAGGCTGAAGAGGATTTGTTATGGCTGCAATGTCATTTATTGCATTAGGTACCATTACTGCAATGTCACTTTCCTTTACTCCACACTCGCTAAGTCTTGCTGAAATCCCAATATCTTTATTTAGCTTCTCAATTTCTGAGATAAATTTTTCACTTGCACCTGCTTCATCACTGGAAAAAGGATCAAACCCAAAAGATGTAGCCATTATGGCATATTTTGGTGCTGCAACTTTTTTGTTTGCTCTTAAGACGTGTGGGAGCATTATTGCATTTGCAAGTCCATGAGGAAGATTACACTGAGCTGATAACTGATGTGAACATGCGTGTACTAAGCCAACTGACTTTTGGTTAAATGCCATTCCGGCAATGGTAGCTGCAAGAGACATATTGATTTTGGGAATTGCATCTTGCCCGTTTAAATATGCTTTTTTAAGATTTTGATAGATGAGCGCAATTGCCTGAAGCGAAAACATGTCAGCGACAGGATTTACTCTAAGAGAAATAAAAGCTTCTATTGCATGCGTTAGTGCATCCATTCCGCACATAGCTGTAAGTTTCTGAGGACATGACATGGTGAGCTGAGGATCTACAAGAGCAATTGTGGAAATCAGTGGGTAACCTAAAATAGTAATTTTTTCGTGTTCACTTGAAATCATTGCAACTATCGAGACTTCAGAACCAGTTCCACTTGTAGTTGGAATACTGATTTGTGGTGGTAACATTTCATGAATAGCCATTATTGTAGATTTTGTTGCATTGTAATCAGAGGGCTTTCCTCCTTGCTTGGCTATAAGTCTTATAATTTTTGCTGCATCAATAACGCTTCCACCGCCAATTGCAATTACTGTGTCTGAGTTTGTACTTTTAAATCTTTCAGCTCCTTTAATAATTGTTTCTTCATTTGGGTTAGGTTCAATTTCATTAAATATGGTAGATTTAACCCCACTTATTTCTAAATATTTTTGAATTTTAGAGGGAAAACCAAGTTTTTCAATCTCTAAATCTGTAACTATAAAAACATTTTTTGCTTTTAAAAACAGAGATAAAAACCCTACTCTGTTTAAGCAGCCATATCCAAAAATAATTTGCGGTGCAAAACTAAAACCAATTACTCCTGTGTCCAGAATCTGACCTTTAATAGAAGGATCAATTAATGGAAGATTTATTTCATCTGTAACAGGCATAGGATATATTCTAACCGTACAGGCAGCAAATTTTATGAAAACTTATATTTCCAAATACATCCTTGCATCGTCAAGCTCAGTTAAAGATCGCTCATCTGTAGAGAAATCTGCTGCAATAGTATGTTTTGCTGCAGGAAACCCACCCCATGGACCCTGGAATAAGCGAGCTAATGCAGCACCAGTTTTATTTGATGTATCTATTAAGAAAATGATTTTAGGATCTGTTTTCCCTTCTGTTGGTACTCCTATAGTACTATCTCTTCCAAGCTCTCTACTAACCGCAACATTGTAATTTTTATCAATTGCTTTTACTAATGGTCCAAGTGTTTCCATTAAATCCTCTGTACTATCACTATCTTTAACTGTATATGTATCTGTAGAAATTACTAAGACAGATCCTTTTTCTTGAGCTTTACTTGTTTGAAGAAATTTTTGTGCCACCAAAACTGGCTGTGAAAGACTGCTTCCATGTGCAATAACAACGACATCCTTTAACGAATTAAGGTTAATCATATTAATATTGTCCTTTCAATAACTGTATTAAAACATAGGATACAGTATTTGTTTATTTTTGTGGTTAAGAGATTAATAGAGAAATGTCTTCAGTTGTTTTTTTATCGGAGGTTATAAGAACATCATCTATATAATTTTTGTGATTTATTTAAATACATTTTAAATATTAAGATGATCTGTTAGTTTATTCTCAATATAAAAACACTAAGGATTTTATGAACACACTTAGGATCAATAATATTGGTGAAGAAAGATCTTTTGGAAGGCTTTTTTCAGAGCTTGCTGAATCTTCCGGTAGAAAAACATTTGCCAGGCCTATATATAAAAAATTTGAAGATAGTAATGAAATCTCTTCTAGTTCTGGAGGAAATAGTGTTTTGCATGAACCAGCTATTGCTAGCAGTGTTTTTATGACGAGGAATGTTCCTTCTGGAATGACTTTAGAAGACTTTGCAATAGCTACTGAAGAATTTCGTTTGATAAAAGATTCTAGATTAGGTGAATATGATCAAATCTCTATTCAGGATTTTATGTTGGAAAAAATGATTTGTGAAATATTAACAAAAAAACGTCAATGCCCCGAAAACTTACAGGAAGATCAAATATTTGCACTGAAAGATTATTTTTTGGGAGTAAAGACTTTTAAAGATGTTGGCTTGGATCTTGCACAAGGAGGTTATATTAGTCGTAAAGAGCCGAAAGGCTCAAGAGATACAGCAAGTTTCCGTGTAAGTGAAGGGATAAATGGATTAGTAGAGTGGTTAAAACCCTGCGGAGCTGATATTGAATCAATTGCAAAAGTTTTAAAAAGTTTAAGAGGAAAGCAGATTAAGCAGGAACATGATAAATGGCTTGACTCCCTTGAAAAATGGTTTAAGAATCCAATGGATATTCCGGAGAAATTTGAATTTGATAAAGGAACCTTTAAAGATAAGCTTTTCATAGATAGTTTTCTTAAAAGACTGAATGTGTTTTTTGTAAGATCTTCTTCTAAAGGTGTTATAGAACCGGTAATTGAAAAGCATGGTTTTGTTTTAAAAGTAGGAGAAGAGAGATATCTTGTTGCAACTAACAAAGGAAGGAAACTTCCATTGCCAGAGAGCGGTAGCGTAGATGAATATTTAACTCAAAGAGTAAGAAAAGGAAAGATGAACTTAATTATGCTTCTTCTAGGGTACTCATGCGAATTAAATAAAGCATTTAGACCGATTACAGTATTCGACCATGCGCCATATTTAGGCAAACATGTGGATCTTCGTTTTGGTGCTAATAATGCTAAAGACTATAATAACGGGGCAGAAATAGTAGTCCCGAATTCTTTTAGAGGAAGTAAATTGTTTCCTTATGTTTCTCCTGAAGATATTAATTCAGGAAAAATGAGAGTATTGTTTTATGAACCAAAAGAGAAAGATCAAACGAAACCAGATTTTAATAAGCCAGTCCTTGAAGTCTTGCTTAAAAGTAGAGATGAAGGTGATTATGAATCTAATTATCTGGGAAGTCATGCAGATTTTGAATTTAACCGTGGGGCAAGAAATAAAGTACCCCATGATCTTTTAGGATACTTATTAGCTAAAAGACAAACACTTCCACCATTACCGCAGGTTTGTAATGTTGCTGATGCTCGTGGATATAAGTCTGTGTCTCTTGCTCATAATCAAATTGGGATTCCTTCCGGATTTTCTCATGAAAAAGTTAAAATTGATATTTATGGTTCAAATGGAGAAAAATTCCTTGGGTTCTGGTCTCCTGAGCAGGATACGAAAGAGTCAGAACCATTTCTTTTAGTAAGAGCTACACAGTCAGGGTTTGTAAAAGCTTTAAATTGATTTGATTATTAAACTTTGCTTAGTAACTTGTAAATAGATTATTTTGTAAGAAGTTTGTAAGTATAATATAAATCAATTATAAGTAACAAATGACAAGAATAGAAAAAAACCTGGGAGTCTTGGAGCCATTTATATTAGTTGCTGCACTTAATCAAAGTTCAGCTAATGGCAATGGAGCTTCTCCTTTACAGACAATTCCTGATTCAAGTATTACTTTTCCTGATAATTTAACATCTCAGCAGGCAGAGGTATTAGGAAAAGAACTTAGATCTATCCCTGTGAATGGAGCACCAATAGATCTTGAGCATCTTTATTTGGGGCAACTTTTAAGAGAAATATTCTCTGGTAAAAGGGATGATCTTTTAAAGAGTCTTCATATTAATGATGAAAGTAGAACGATCCTTCAAAGAAGGTTTGTAGAAGGTATATGGTGGAGAGATATTAATGAAGGGCTTGGGAAGGTCCCTGTTTCAGCTGATGCTAATAGTTCTTATGATGGTCGCCAAAATGCTGAGGGAAGAGCAAAGTATGCTATTGCAAAAATAACCCACTGGTTAGAACCTCTTGGTGCTACACCAGAAACAATGAAAAAAGTTTTGGATAATTTGTCTGAGGTTAAAGCAGAGTCCAGGAAAAATCTATCAAAAGCTGAAAATTATATAAAAAGATGGCTTGAATCTTTTCATCAGTGGATTGATGGAAAGATAAAGAGATTGAGACCAATAGAGTTTAACTTATATGATAAAGATATAGCCTCTGCTTTTGTTGGACTAATTGAGAAATTAAAAATTAAACTACCACGATTATTAGAAGAAGGGAAATTAAGACCATCAAAAGATAAACTTGGTTATGTCCTTGAAGTACAAAATGATTCTGGTGACAAGATTTTACAAAGACAATTAATGGCTTATAATACAGGGCGTTTATTGGAACCTCCACGAGAAGGTAGTCCTCTTGATTTTTTAATTGATAGAACGGGGGGGAAGAAATTTTCACTTCATACATTGATTAATGGATTTGGACCTGTAAACTTGCTGCAAGCTCTTGATACTGTGACAATTACTATTCAGGACAGAGGAGATAAGCAAGGAACCAGAGTTATAGATTTTAGAGTTAGGAAAGATAGAACAAAAGCTGATTTAGACTTTGGCTATCAAATCCCAATTCCTAGTATTTACAGTGGGAGTTCATTAAAACCACAGATATCCGTTGATGACTTAAAAATAGGAAATAGCAAAATAACCTTTTGTGATCCAAAATCAAATAAACCAGTTATAGAAGTCATTTTTACTGAAAAGGGATATGAAACAAATTATCTTGGGAAATATGCAAATCCTGATTATTGGAGAGGGGCAACTAAAAAAGTCTCATATGAAGCAAAAAGGTTTTTGCAGGGGAAAAGAGTTACTAAACCCTTATTGCATGAACTGAATATTAATAAGTACGAAGGACATTCTTATCTTCGTTTTCTGGGTATATCGGTAGATCTTGGGAAAGATTTCTTAAAAGACAAAGTCTCTCCTGCTTTTCTAGCGACTCATGATGGTGAGAAATCTATTGGAATATATCTAAATAAATCAGACTCTGAGCCATATCTTATTTTAAAGATGGATGGTGAAGAAGTTAAAGTAGAATCTAATAAATTATAAAAAAGTTTTAAGTCTGCTTAAATCTAGGTTTCCACCGCTAAGTACAACAACAGTATTTTTCCCCACAGGAATCTTTCTTTCAAGAAGCGCAGCTACTGTACATGCTGCAGAAGGTTCAACTAATATCTTTTGCCTTTCAAGAAGCATTAGAATGGCATCTTTTGTTTTCTCGTCAGAGATTGTAAAAATATCATCTACATAATTTTTGGTTAAATTAAAAGTAATATCACCGACTCTACATGCAGAAAGTCCTTCAGCAAATGAAGTGATTTTGGGGAGGGGTACGATTTTGCCTGATTTAAAACTTTGGTACATAGAATCAGCGCCAACAGTTTCAACACCAAAGATTTTTACATCTTTTTTAATTTGTTTAATAGTACTTGCAAGTCCTGAGATTAATCCGCCTCCGCCAATTGAGCAGATAATTGTATCTACTTCAGGTAGATCTTTTATAATTTCAAGTGCTACTGTACCTTGTCCGGCTACTATATCTATATCGTTAAATGCATGAACGTGTTCGTATCCTAACTCTTTTTGTAATTCGAAAGAATAATCAAGAGCATGTTGCAGTTCTGTTCCATGAATGACGATTTCTGCTCCATAACTTTTACAGGCGTCGATTTTACAGTCAGGAACACCTTGAAACATTACGAGCTTTGCTTTAAGTCCAAGCTTCTGAGCCGAGTAAGCTACCCCCTGAGCATGATTTCCACCACTTGCTGCAACAAGACCTTTTATTTTTTTTGTTCTCAAAACTTTTAGAGTTTTATTTAATGCACCACGTGGTTTGAATGAACCAGTTTTTTGAAAATTTTCAAGTTTAAAGAAAATATTCGTACCGATTAATTCAGTAAAAGTAGCTGTAGATATTAAAGGGGTCCAGACTAAATAGGGGCTTATAATTTCATGAACTTTTTTAATCTCAGTTAAATTTAATTCATTATAGGATACTGTGGGTGACATGTCTAAATAAACTCCTTTTGAGGTAAGATTTTATCCGATTTATTCGGTAAAATCTGGAAAACATTATTGAAAACAGTTCAGATGCACTATGCAAAGCCTGACAAGCGAAGAATGAGCGAGGAAGGCGGATTAGAAATAAATTCTAACTCGGGATATAATACTGTGGCTTCTTTGCTCATAGGGATTATAATAGCAAAGAAAAGCTAGGAAAATATAAGAGCTTGGGTATGAAAAAAAATATAGCTGAAATATTAAAGAAAATTGACAAGGATCATTACTCTTTACTTATTGATATTGGGAATGTATCTAAAGAATTAGGATTGAGATCTTATCTTGTAGGTGGGATGGTTAGAGATCTTTTACTTAGTTCTAATAATTTGGATATAGATATAGTTGTTGAAGATCATGCAAAAGATTCTCCGGCAAAACGATTGGCTGATGGGCTTGTTCGAAAGTCTTCAAATTATGAACTATCAGCAAAGCATGATCGATTTCATACTGCCAAAGTGATTTTTAATGTTAATGGAAAAAAGATTCCAATTGATTTAGCTTCTACAAGAGAAGAAAACTATAAAGAGTCAGCTGGACTTCCTGACATTACACTTACAAATTTAAAAAACGATCTAAAAAGAAGAGATTTTACTATAAATGCTCTAGCTGTTTCACTGATGCCAGATGATTTTGGGGAAGTTGAAGATTTCTTTAATGGCTTAGAAGATCTTGAATTAAAAAAAATCAATATTGTTCCAAATGAAGGAAGACTACAAAACAATACATTTATTGAAGATCCTACCAGAATGATAAGAGCTGTACGATTTGCTTGTAAACTGGGTTTTAAGATTGAGGAAAATACATGGAAGCTTCTTAAAGAGACCATGGATTCAGGAGTTTTTGATAATTTAATTGAAAAAATCAGGGGTGATAGAGTAAAAATTGAAATCAGGTATTTGTTTAACCTGTCTAATGTAGAAGAGGCAGTTAAAGAATTTTTTGAATCCGGAATTTATAGGATGGTGTCAACGGAATTGAATTCCCGTAGTGACGCGATCAATCGCGTTACTATTGGCAATGATATGCCAAATCAATGGCTCATTTATCTTGCCATTGTTATGAAGGATTTAAATCCTGGTATGCAGGAGCAAATAATGAAAAATCTACAAATGCCCGGGGATGAGATAAAGGTTATACGGTCTGGGTTTAATGTGTTAAATAAATTGAATGGAAACAGTTCAATTAATCCTATGCTTGTTTATAGAGAATTAAAAAATTTATCTATGGAAAGCATAGTAATGGTTAAAATGTTAAGTGTCATTGCGAGGAGTGAAACGACGAAGCAATCTCAAAATCGAGAAGAAGTTAATGAGATTGCTTTGGACTCGCGTCCTCGAAATGACATGAATGAGTTAGCTTTGTTAATTGATGAATATCTCTCAAAGACCTCAAAAATAAAACTAGAAATCACAGGTCAGGATTTAATTAATATTGGTGTTCAAGAAGGCAAGAAAATAGGTGAAATTTTAGATAAAGTCCTTGAAATGAAAATCAAAAATCCAAATATGAGTAAGCAGGATGAGGAAAGAGAAGTAAAGAATTTAATCTAATCTTCAGATTTAGGTACAAATTTGTACTCTTTTCTTAAGCGATTTCCTTTTAACCATTTAAAGCTACGTCTGGCTTTACTTGTGATTTTCTTTGGATCTTTAATATTCCCTTTTATTTCAAATTTAAAGTGTCTTGGAGAATTAGAAGATAAAAACGGAATAAAAAATCTTTTCTTTCCAATTGTATCTGGAATTATTGAAATTGCTCCTGTGAATGGATTAACTGGTTTTGCTAATTCAGTTCCCGGGGTAATTTGTTTTGTAGGGATTTTTGTAGGTAGGTATCCATAAAAAGATAATCCGATGAATGAATTATTTAAATCTATAAAACCAAAGGAATTTAAAAATAAGTCTTTTGCACGATAGATAATCTCATTTGCTTTGATTATTCCATCTTTTAAATCCAGACTCCCTTTTATTTTGTTAAAGCTACCATCTTGATATTTGAAGAATAATGAAAACACATTTTTTAAATTGAATCCAAAAATTCCCTGAGTGAAAATACTTGCAACCTGTAAACCTTTTTGTAAAAGAGCTACTTGTCCAAGCTTTCCATCAACTACGGAGAATGATAGCTGTCCTGCACTCCTTGAGATAAATTCATCCTTTGTCTTTCCTTTGCCGTCAACCATAAGAGAAAAATTTGTTCTGCCTGATAATTTATCAGGATCAAGAAATATAAATGCTCCAAGACTTGTAAGTTCAAGATCTGATGCATTTATATTAAAGTTTATTCCATTGTCTCTTGGGTCATATGAGCCAACCGCAAAAATATTTCCTGGGTTTGCATCTAAAGCAATCTCATTAAAATAAATTACTGGATTTGAATAACTTAAAGAAGCAGAAAGCGAGTTTGCATTTAATGAAGCATATTTAATATTGTTTATTTTTGAATTTGCAATACCTTGCTCAGTATCTAAATAAAGACTCAATGAACCATCCGAAGCAGTAAGCTTTTTATTAAACAATTCAGGTAATTCTAATTCTGTTACGGAGGCATTACTTGAAATTGCATACATTGAGGGAGTTCCTGAAATAGAGCCTTGAAATTCAATCTTTCCCCATGCTTTAAGCCCCATTAGTGGAATGATTGGTTCAATAATCATAAATAAACCGCATGGTTCATCTGTCATAAAATAAAGCATTAGTTCAGGATCTTTTGAATCTATCTTTTTAATACTTCCACCCGTAGTAAGAGATAGTTTATTAGCTTTGATATTAAAATCATTTATATAAAGATCCATGTTTTCTACATTGTAATCTAGCTTTGTAGATATTGCATAAGCTTTGTCTATAGGCTTTCTAATATATGGCTGTACTTCAAGCATTAGCATTTCATCTAATGTTGAGTAAACTGATAAATTAACCCAGGGAAAGGTTATGTCAAAGTTTGCAATTGTTGGGATGAAGCCATCGGTTGTTATTTTATTTAGCTCAGGGGCGTTTATGGCTTGTAGAAGTGAAGGTATATTTAAATCAGTCCATAGCTGTCCCTGAATATTAAAATTAGGCTTTAAATAATTTGAAACAGTTAAATTACAATTGAAATTATTGTTTTCATTAAGTGAACCCTTTAAATCATATAAGTTTAAATCCTTCTCCCCAATTACAAGTCTGCCGGCTAAGTTCTTTAATCCAAATGGAAGTAATTTATATTTTAGTTCTACATCTTTAAAATAAATATTTCCAAGGACAGTATCAGGATGCAAAAATATATCTAGCGCAGCAATTCCTTTAAACTTTTCAAGAGCTTCTGATTGTGTACTAAGAGAGGTGGTTTTTAATTGCTCTTTTATAAAATCCCATAAATTACCCAGTTCTATATCATTAGTAACTAATCTAATCCTTGGTTTTGGGGATGATAGGAGATCCTGAATATATCCGGCAATAGCAAAATCAGAGTTTTGAATTTTGCCATTTAAATCATCAATAATTAACTCAGTCCCCTGAAAGCTCAGACTTCCCTCTATATTTTGAATTTTGTCTGGAAACTTAGGAATGTTAAATGATATGTTGTTTAGTTGTAGCATTCCATATAAAATAGGCTTTGTTAGGGAGCCTAAAATATTTAAGCTCAAATTATTAGCTTCACCTGTAACAGTCTCAGCAATTGGCTTAAATGGTGTTTTTGAAGTTATTAGTGACAACACATAAGGAATTACTTTTAAATGCTTTGCTTCAACTAAAAGATTTAATTTTTCATCTTCTTTCAGAGATAAATCTCCGTGAATAAAAAAGCTTTCATTATTAATTAAGCCGTTTAAATTATTAAAAGCAATTTTAGTTCCATCCAGTAAAAGCTCTCCAATTAAATTTTTAATTTCTAATGGTTCATCATGAAGTAGAAAAAGTTCAACATCATGAAAACTTAGTTTACCCATTATGTCAGGAGCAGTGTTTGGAGCATTTGCTACGGTAAGATTTACATCAAGTTTTCCGTCTGAGCTTATTCCCTCTAAGATTGAAGATTGAAACCCGGCTTCAATTAGCAAACTTAATATACTTCGAATACTAAGAGCTTTCCCACCTATACTAAAATTACTTTTCCCATTTTCACTATTTATTTCACCTTGTACTATAAGTGGGGAACCCTCAATTGGAATATTTAAATGATCAATAGTTAATATTTGATCATTTAAAATGAGCTTTCCTTCTACGCCATTAATTGCACTTAAAAATCCGGATTCCGCAGTTAGATTAAAATCACTAAGTATGACTGTACCATTATATTTTGGAGCAATTAAAGGTCCATCTAGCTTTATATCGAGTTGGGCATAACCTTCATCATTGATAGGCTCAATTCTTTCTCTTGTACTTGCAGGTAATAAAGAAAGTGGTAAATATGGTTTTACAGCTTTAAAATTAAATCTATTTGTGTCTAATTTAAGATTTACTTCTGGTAGAGGCTTTGACCAGTTATAAATATAACCATTAAGAGAGTAGCTTAATTCATCGATGTTTGATCTAAATGACTTTAAGAAAATTTTATTTTGATCAATAAAAGCATTTACATACAAATCTGTTTTTGGTATTTCTATAACTTGTGCTGCCTCTTTATTCTGAAAGCCAATAACAAAGTTATTTGTATCAGTTTTTATTCTAAGCTTAATTTGTTTTTCTTTTTTGTTCTTTTTAATCCGTCCTGTACCAGTGAATTCTCCTGATACCTTTGTAATTTGAGGTTCTTTTACCAGATCACAAAGATAACCGTACCAGTTTGAAAGCTCTAAATTATTTGCTGTGAAAAATAGATTAAGTTCACTGTTTGCCCAGGTAAACTTTTTCTTTTCGCTATATTTCCCCTTGATTTTTATAAATGAATTATTTTTCGGTGAACCTATTTTTGTTGTTAAATCAATTTTTCTTCTTTTTGAAAAAATATTTTTTTCAAAAGTGAGATTTAGATCTTTGTATAGGATCTTTTGAGTGATTGGATTTAACTCATCAATTGAATAAATGATGCTGTTATGAAGCCTTAGATTGTCAACTTTTGGAGGTGGTCCTGTTGGAAAGACTGTTATTATGTTCCATTCTCCCTTTTTATTTCTAATCAGGTTTAAATAAAGATTTGTTGAATCTATACTGTAAAAATGTGAAGAAGAGCCAGTGATTATATTTCTTAAATGCCAGACAAATCTTGTTGGTCCACCCTGTAAAACAATGTTATTTTCTTGATCATATAAAGTGATTTTTGAAGTAGTTACTCCAAGTTTTAACTTATCCCAGTCCCATTGAAGCTCTCCAAGTTTAACAGTACAGGTAAGTTGATTCTTTAAGTTTCCTTCTACTGCACTTTTAAATTTGTTTATGTTATTTAGAAAAAAAAGGAAAAAAGTAATTAAAATGCATAAAGCAATGAATGACCATACAAGGATTCTCGTAATTGTTTTTATTGAAATCATTTTTTGTTTACGTTAATTTAAGGAGAATCTCATTATTTACAAATAATCCTTTGTCAGTAAGATGAATTTTATTGTTTAAAAGTTCTAAATAACCATCATTTGATAGGTCATTTAGCAGGGTTGATATCTCTTTCTTACTTCTTGAGGATATCTCTTTTATTAAATCTAGCTCAAAACCTGTATTTAGCCTTGAATTCAACATAATTTTTTCAAATTTTAGGTCTGTATGAAAATCAATTATATTTTCTATATTTGGATATGAAATATATGTTTCGAGATCTTTATGATTGCTAGTGCGTAAGTTATTTAAGCATCTATGAGCTCCAGTTCCAAATGCAAAAAAATCTTTGGCCAACCAATAATTTATATTGTGTTTTGATTCATATCCGGGTTTTGCAAAATTACTTACTTCGTAGTGAGTGAAATTATTTTCTTTTAAGATTGAACATAGTTCAAAATATAAGTCAAAAGAAAAATCATCAGTAGGTAATAGCTTTGGATTTTTGTAAATAAGCTCAAAAGGAGTATTGGGTTCTATTGATAAAGAATATGAAGAAATATGTTTTGGTTCAAATTCAAGTGCTCTTAGAATAGTTTCTTTCCATATTTCTTTTGTTATTCCAGGAACTGCGTAAATAAAATCAAGATTAAAATTTATTATCCCTGCTTTTTTAATTTTAAAAATTGCTTCAATGGTCTCATCTACAGAGTGTTTCCTGCCAAGAGTTGAGAGAATATTTTCATTAAAACTTTGAGCTCCAATGCTTATCCTGTTTATCCCAAGATTTGTATAACCTTCAAGGAAATCATCCCTTGCAGTCCCTGGATTTAATTCCATTGTTATTTCACAGGCTTTGTCAAAAGTAAAAAATTGATTTAGTTCAGCAAATAATTTTTTATAATATTTAGGTTCTACTAGTGATGGAGTTCCACCGCCAATAAATATAGTTTGAATATTTTTTTTACTATAAGATCCTGTAGGAGATATAAAATAAGCTTCGCACTTTGTTCTTATCTCAGAAATTAATGATTCAAAGTATTGATCAATTAAGTGTTCTTTTTTTGCCCAAGAGGCAAAGTCGCAATATGGACACTTTGTCTTGCAAAATGGAATGTGGATATAAATGCTTTCAGCTTTAATATTTTGCATCTATTTACTTTCTCTGCTTAAAAGGTAAGCTGCATGTGTCGTGGCACCGACATCCAATTTTACTACTACTTGTTTAAGGCTTAAATCTATTATTGATATTACATTTGTTGTTTCGCTTGTAACAAATAGCCATTTATTGTCAGGAGTGATCTTTAGATCGCTTGGAAATTGTGTTTCAACTGGTAGTGGGATAGCATCTGTAACAATCTCATTCTCAAGGTCAATGATATTTATAGTATTTGATTTTGCATTTGCTACGAATAAAAATTTATAATTTGAATCAAATATAAGAGCAGTTGGAGTTTCACCAACTGGAATAGTGTTTCTAACTTTTTTATTAATCAGGTCTAATATTGTAATGCTGTTTCCTGTTCTATTTGCAATATAAAGAAAATTATTTATAGGATTATAAATTAATTTTTGAGGATTTCCTTCTCCGAGCATCAATTGATTTTTAACGGAAAAATCAATTGAACTTAAAAATTCTAAGGAGTTTAAACTTGGACATGATATTGCAATTAAATCCAGATTTTTTATTATGGAAAATCCTGCAGGATTTGGAGAAACCATAACGGAAAATAAAACTTTTGACTCAGCAGTTTTATATACAGTAAATTTATTTGTCAGGCTTTCAAGTATGTATATTAGAGAGCCATCTTCTGACAGATCAATGTCTACAGGAGATGACATCGCAGAAAATTTAAGAGTATTGTGAATTGAGTTTTCTAAGGGTTTTAGAGTGTAAATTAGATCTTTTGCAAAATCACTTACATAGAAAAGTTTGTTTACTCTGTCAAATGAAATATCCCAGGGAGCCCCTTTTGTTTGAATCTTATAAATCATTGAACTGTCACTTAGATCTAAATAAACGACTTTTCCTGTATCAGGACTTGTAAGATACAAGTATCCACTTAAGTTTAATGAAGAGAGTGGATTTGGATCTTTTTCGATTTTTATTTGTAGTCCATTAGCTAATATTGATAAATCTTCTTTCAAGGTAAATCCTTTTGGAATAACGAGATCTTTTGGGAATCTCGTGCTTAAAAAGCTGTTTCGAATTGATTCTGAAACAGCTTGTAGATCAATAATGGAGAAGCCTCCGTCTTTTTGTTTTATTAATTTGGCAAAGAACCATCCATTTGAAAGTTGAATTAAAACTGGAAAATTTTTATCAGATGGATCTTCTATAGTTGATACAATCTCAACCTTTCTGGATATATTTGGATCTTGTGTAATAAGAGGGAGATAGATGACTTTATCATTAACTGTAAATGAATTGTCAATTTTATAAGAGATGCCTACAAATTTTTTCTTTAAAATCTCTTTTGTTGCAGGAGAAAGCTCGGTTGCATTAGCAGAAACATTTAGTAACATTAAAAATAAAATAGTTGTTAAGCAATATCGAAAACAGTTCATACTTCAATACCAAAGGTGAGAATTTGAAATGGTTTAGCTTGAAATGCAATCTTGGTTTGTTTAAAAGTATCAAGGATTTCTTCACTGAGGGTTAAGGAGGATATTTTTTTATAGTCAAAATTAACTTTGATTTCACAATTACTTAACTGTTCATTTGTAGGATTGAAAACTCTTAATATGAATATATTTTCCTTGTCTTCAGCTCTTTTTAATGAGCTTATTGTGAGTTTTGGGGAAACGGTAATAAATGAATCTAAATTAAAACAGGAATCTGATTGACTTATATTTAACGGAGTTTGATAAATCAAAGATTCATCCTGGATTAAACTTGTTTCCCAGCAATCAGCGTGTGGCAAAATTGAATAGGAGAATTCAATTTCTCTATTACATTGTGCCTCAGGTGTTTCAATCAATGAGTGGGATTTTACTGTAGAAAGTCTTTCTACTGCTCTAATTAACGTTATTGCAAAACCATTTCCATCTTTATATAGTTCGTAATCAGCAAGCCCACCGCCAAAAAATGCAAGTCCACTGAGGTCATTATTATGATCTATCCAGTTATATAAGGGTTGTGAATTCGCATAATTTATCCAATCAACAGGTGGACGAGATCTTCTTATAATTCCAAAAGGTGTGTCTGCAGTAATATAGTTTGTTTGAAGATGTGTGGGGATATGTAATCTGATCCTTTTATTTTTTAAAGTATTTTGAATATTGGTTTTAATGTCAATCCTTCTTGAATTGCTATAACATGTAATTTCATGCTTAATATTAACTACTTCATTTGAGGTTAATAAAATCTTTTTTCTAAGATTATTTTCTTCAATGATTCTTATATTCCACTTCCAATTTGTAGATAAAACGATTTCTCCAAGTTCATTCGGTACAAAATTATATTCATCTCCTTTATCATCTTCAATTGATAAGAAATGAATATCTTCAAATTTGTGATTAGCTTCTTTTAGATGAACAGAAAAAGAGCCATTTTTATTTATATCTAACTTGTATTGTTCGTTTTGAAAGACCTCTCTATTACTTCCGAACATTGCTTTTCTTTCTTTTTCATCAGTAGAAATCTCATAGCTAATTATTGAATAGGGTTTAATATTTGCTTCAAACAAAATTTTAATCTTTTGAAATGCTTGTAGTAATGGTACTTCATGTTTTGAACGCACCATTCTATAGGTCTGATAACTTTCAAGTATTTCAGGATGTATCTCCCTACTGTCATGCTTTAAAGTTATATTTTTTATTTCTGGTTTGTTTATAGTAGGAGTAGCAGAAGCGTGCTCTGCTACTGGACCAAGTGGTAGCTCCAACTCTGCTTCAATTACCTCTTTTCTGTAGTAATTAGTTAGATTTGTTACTTGAAGATATTGTTTTGTGCTGTCATTTGAGAATGTGGATAATAAATTTTCTTTAAGTTTATCTAAGACCTGATTTACTTTTAAAAAACGAATTTCCATTTCTCTGTGCACTTCATCAAGAGAACATCCGCAGATTGAATCATGTGCATGGTTTTGGATTAATAGTTTCCAAGCATATTTAATTTCATCAAATGGATAATTAAGCTTATTTTGAATGCTTAATATTGTGGCTAATGGTTCAATAACTTTTTCTAATAATGTTTGACATTTGTAATTCATGAGTTTTAAATAAACTCTGCTGGAAAGGGTACCCGCAAGAATATATTTGTTATTGTCAGAACGCAGTTCACCAAAGCAAATCGGATAGTTTTCACTATTTGGATTTGAAATTATGTTTTGAATAGCTTTAGGTAGTGTGTCCTGTTTTAATTGCCATTTCTGATTTGAATCTAAGGATTTTAAAATCGTAGGGAGATCTTCCTGTGCATAAAGATGATCACAGCCATTCATTAAAAGAATATGATTCGATAATGTTGTCTTCGAATGTGTTTCAAAAATCTTATCTATATATTTGTGAGTATCTTTAGCTGGAACGTTTTGTGCATTGTTATACCAGTGTGTAAGAGAAATAGCTAGAATATTTTCACCATTTAATCCCACCCATTTGTGTTCAGCAATACTATCCTGAATACCACGACCTAATATAGCGGAATTAATATTAAAACTTCTAAAAATTTGAGGAAGTTGTGCTATTTGTCCAAACTGATCAGGACAATAACCTACAAGCATCGCATTTCCAAATTCTTTTGTGTCTCTAATACCATAGAGCAAATTTCTAATAGTGGCTTCTCCGCTGGATAAAAATTGATCTGATAAAACATACCAAGGTCCAATTAAAAGATTTCCTGACTTTACAAACTTTTTAATTTGCTCTTTTTTATGAGGTTTTATTTCTAAATAATCCTGCAAAATAATTGTTTGACCATCCAGATGAAAGATGAAATCTTTATTCTTTTCTATGAGATTTAATAATCTATCTATTAGTTCTACAAGTTCCAGTCTAAATACTTCAAATGGCAAATACCATTCTCTATCCCAGTGAGTATGTGAAATAACATGAAAAACGGTTTGCTGCATTATTTTATTCAGAATGTCTTTGAAATTGTATACATTTATAGTTTACTTGATATCGAAGCTTTATGGTATTGCTTCTTTAAAGAGGTGTGTGTAAAGCTTTTACATATAACGTCATTGCGAGGAGGTACCTTAGTACCGACCCGCTCCGCCCGCGGAACGAGGCGAGCGCGGCAATCTCATAACGTTAAAATATTGTCACATCTCAGTGTAAACAATATTTCTTTAATACAAAATAATTTATGAAGATAAAACTAAACTTATTGTAACTATTCACGTCATTGCGAGGAGGCTCTAAAAAAGCCGACGCGGCAATCTCCTAACGTTCTTGAGATTGCTTCGTCACAACTAAAAGTTGTTCCTCGCAATGACATTATGAGCTAGCAATTTAAAAGACTGAATAGTTACAACTTATTTAAGCTACTCTCATTCCCCGAGCTCCAGCAGTTAGAGCTAGTGCAACATCATAGAAACCAAGCCATCCATCACCATTAAGGTCACCACGTACACCGGTTTGTTGATTAACAAAGTTTTGATCGTTTAATGTATGTGCCACATTATTTAATCCAAGTTGTGTCACTGGAATATTAAAATCACGACCTATTAATTGTGCTAATCCTAAAGCTATTGGTCCACTGATATTTCCAAAATTGACTAATTGATTGGTTCCTGTTTGTCCAAATGCAGTTAACTGAGGATCTCTTTGTTGAGCCATCATTTGCATCCACATTTCTTCTGGGCTAGGCATAAATACTCCTCCACTTGTGTCTATTAAAAATTAATTGAAGATTGCTTCAATCTGCCGAGATTGTAAGTAATAATGATTAAAGCAAAGTTAAACATTAGTTAGATTTAATGATTTAAAGAGTAGTCACTATGGTTTAAAAGGGTTCCGGGAACATTGTCTTTTAAACTAACAAGCCAGTTTTTAATAAAGTTCAAAGCTAAACAATCATCATGATTATATTCAATACTTAAGTCTAAGTATTTCTTGTCTTTTGTTTCTAAATAGCTGCTATACCAGCACATTGACTGTATTGCGTTTGCGTCTTTATTTCTCCATTTAAATCCAAGTGTTTTTGCAATATTTTTCAATGAATAGCTACTGACTGGTAATATTACTGAATCTCTGACTATCTTTTCAACATTGATTAAATTTACTTTTGGAAGATGTTTCCATTTTTCTTCAAAGATTGATTGTTCGTAATGTCCGTAGTGATAAAAAGTATAATCTTTATGCTTATCTAAAAAATTAGCCAGATCATTTGAAAGTTGCTCTTCTGATTCTTCTAGTAGTAAAGAAATAAATTCACTTTTTTCTCCAGTAATTTTTAATAGTCCAGCCAGATAATCAATTCTTAGTAGCTCAGTCCCTTTTTCATTTAGAACCATATCACTTTCAAAATCTATGTAGATCTCTTTTTCCTCTTGTTTTATTTCAGGAGTAGATTTTATGTAAATCTTTTTTTCTTTTAGGCATTTTGCTTGTATTAATACTGTTTTCTTTTTTTCTCCTGCTAATTCTTCTATTTCAGAGAAATCATCTTCTGTGCAGTTTGCCAGCTCTGCATAATTTTTAATTGGAATATTTAAAAGCTTTTCTTTTAGTTTTTTATTTATGCCATATATTAATGATAAATCCTCTTTTTTATTTGCTTCTGGGAGGCAAACGTTATACCACTGACAGGTTTGACAATTTGAATCTATAAATAAATCAGGCATAGATTCAGGATCATTTAAGATTTTTCTGCTTTCAATAATTCCATTAATTACCTGTTTCATTAATGAGTAAAAATGCTTAATCTGCAAATCCATATCAAGAAGTAAAAGCCCACCGTACAAAGGGGTAAATCCTTGAATCTCTCCAAGTAGATATGAATAACAGGCAAGTTGGAATAAATATCGCTCTCTTGATGTTGATGCACTTTTAACATCAACAGGATAGTAATAGTAATCACCAAGCAGTGAGTGTCCAGGGGCTTTGATTAGAAAATCAGGAATCCCCCGGAGATCATCGTTTTTTAAGACCCCCTGATAAATAGTTTCAACACCAGCTTTCATAAACTTTAGTGTTTCTTCAAGCCCTTTTTCGTAATCTCCAATTTTATATTTGGGTTTTTCATATTGAAAGAAATCTATAACATTTGACTCATAGGTGCGTCCAAATTTCCATAAGCGCTTTAAAAAATCACTTGGTGCAAGTTCTAGATTTTTGTCACCATATTGATTTAAAAAAAGAAGCCTTGGGCAGCGATAATAATTTAATAGCTCTGAAACGCTAAATTGCAAACTACTTTCCTAATCTTCGGTGAAATGCTTCTTTATAACGCTCGGTGACTGCTACGCAGATCACTTCGCTATTTTTCTGTAGCGTGACACCGACGTTGCGGTTTGTCGTATATGACAAACCTCTACTTGATTCCATTAAAACACCCATATTATTTCCCTAATCTTCTGTGAAATGCATTGAAAGATTGCCCTGGGTTTCCACCTTTTGATTTCCCTGGATTTGAGAACTGCTGAAAAGGTTTTGGTGGTGGAGGCTGAAATCCTTTTTTCTTGTTTTCTGCATTTGTTTTATTTTCTGTATTTGTTTTATCCTGTGGATTGTCTTTTTGACGTTTTTGATCTTTATTTGCTGACATAGTTTTAATTCCTTTTGATTTATTATACCCAAATCAATAATTATTTATAATCTGCCTAAAACTACTGCCTCTTTATTCTATTAACAGCATAATAATCAACTATTTCACCAATTGACAGTGAACTTTTATCTTCCCAATCTCTTACTACTGCAGGATCAATTTCTCCAATAAGTCTTTCAAGGGGAGCTACTATTTTATAACCAATCGTGGCACTTTCAGTAAAGAATATATCCCCATCTGGATCCCCAAGAATACTATCTTCACTTAGCTCAGTGCTTGGAATGTTCATCACTTTAGATACAATTCTTATAACATTATGAGATAACTCTTCTCTGCTGGAAAAGAATCGTTCTTTGGGATGAACAAGTTTACGTTCAAGATAGTTATTCAAGCCAAATAAAGATTTAAGACATTTCAGCATAGTAATAACAATTATAGAACTACTAAGTTAAGGAATTTACTAAATGAAACTTAATCAAAATTCACATTTCATGTTTGAAAAGTTGATTTATAATTTAAATAATCATTATTAAATTGGTTTATAAAAAACAAAGGGAGGTTTTGTGACTACTCAACCTGTTAGTAGAATATCTTTACCAGTGCATCAAAGCAGCTCAATTGCTTCTTATAGAAAAGAAGATCTTGATAGGCTTAATGAAACACTTAGTTTGTTTAATCAAGATCAAAAGTCCAGAAAAATCCCTTCTGCCTGGTATACAGATCCTCAAATTTATAAAGCGGAGCTTCAGGAAGTATTTGGAAGAAACTGGATAGGAGTTGGGCATGTAGAGCAAGCTCCTAACCCATTAACATTTTTTCAGGAGAAGATTGATAAAAAACCTCTGCTTGTTTTAAAAGATAAAGATGCAAATTTACGAGCTTTTGCAAATGTTTGCCGTCATAGTTTGTATCCTGTAGTAAAAGGAGCTAGCGGTGTTCTGGAAAAGGATAAAGATGGAAATGGAATACTAGAGTGTAAAAATCATGGTTGGTGTTATGAGCCTTCTGGAGGACAAGTTTGCTATATCCCGGAACCAGGGAAGATGCCTGGAATTAATAAAAAAGATCTTAGTCTAATTCCATTTGAAGTAGATAAATGGGGTCCACTTGTTTTTGTGCGTATGGAAAAAGATGATGATTCTCCTTCTCTTGCGTCTGTATTAGCACCTCTTATAGAGCAAACAGCGAATAGGGATTTGTCTGCATTTAAATGGAGAAAGCGAATAGAGTATA
>JAHFBE010000063.1 GCA_023250205.1 Candidatus Melainabacteria bacterium
GAGGAATACCATATGCAAGAATCCAACTCTGAGCGAAAGAACAATCTAACTGAAGAACAATATCATGTAACAAGAGAAAAAGGAACTGAGCGCCCATTTACAGGGAAATACTATAACTCAAAAGAAAAAGGCATTTATAAATGTATTTGTTGTGGCAGTGAATTATTTTCTTCAGAGACTAAATTTGATTCTGGAAGTGGTTGGCCAAGCTATTTTGCCCCAATTTCAAACACTAGTGTTAAACAGATACCTGACAATACTCTGGGAATGAAAAGAGTTGAAGTGGTTTGTGCTAATTGCAATGCACATCTAGGTCATGTTTTTGAAGATGGACCAAAACCAACGGGGCTTAGGTATTGTATTAATTCCGCTTCATTAGATTTATCAAAAGAATAACAACCTACAAATACACAAACAAACATCTATCCAACCCAGCATAGTCTTTTACTATTTCAAAATTATTTAATTTATTTTTTTTCAATAGAGATTTCAAATCATCTACTAGGGGTGGATCAATTTCTAATGCTAGTAATTTTGTGTCATTGCGAGCCAAAGGCGAAGCAATCTTACCCTTGTTATCACAGTTATGAGATTGCTTCGTCAGAACTTCGTTCTTCCTCGCAATGACAGAAAGAATCCTTTCATAATAGATTAGCCCGGATTTATTTTCTTTTGATCCCGATAAAGCCATCCCTGGCTCATGTCTAACTTCTGGCTGTTGGGGCTTGCCATGGCAAGCCCCAACATAGGGTGGATTTGAAATTATTAAATCAAACTTGTTTGCTTTGAACAATCCTTCAAAACAGCTTGAGAACACATCACATATTTTAAATTTAATTTTATCTTCCACATTGTTTAATTTTGCATTTTCAGAAGCAAGAGCAATTACTTCTTTATTAACATCAATCGCTACAATGTGAATATCTGGCAATCGTTTTGCAAAGGCTATTGCAATAACACCTGAACCAGTACCTATATCTAAAATCGTCATTATGTCATTGTGAGCCGAAGGCGAAGCAATCTTATACTCATTATCACGGTTATGAGATTGCTTCGTCAGGACTTCGTCCTTCCTCGCAATGACAAGTCTTTTTACTGTCTCTTCCACCAAAATCTCTGTCTCAGGTCTTGGAATTAAAACTCTTGGATCCACTTTCACTTCAAAATCCATAAAATACGCTTTGCCAAGAAGATATTGAAGAGGTGTCCTCGTTTTTATTCTTTCTTCAACAATTTTCTTTATTTTTTGACTATCTTTTATTTCTAATTCAAGAATTGAGATTTCTTTTTTTGCTTCACTTTCATCAATTCCAGCATTAACTAATTCTTCAACAAGCTTCTTCATTTCTTTCTAACCAAAATCACAAAATGATCTTCGTATGGATGATCTAAATTTTTCTTTATAGCTTCGAGCTCACTCTTTGATAATTCTGTATGTGAGTTTCTATAAGCATTCTTAATATGTGTTATAGATTTGGTTTCAAATCCAAATTTTTTCAGCAGCTTCTTTATATAGAAATCTCTATATCCCCAGGTTTTAATCCCCACCGAGCTCAAATATCTTTGTTTTGGACTTTTACCATCATAATCAAAAGAGCTCATATTATCAAACAAGGTAAAAGCAGCAAATCCACCCTTTTTCAGCAAATCTTTCATTTGCTTAATTACCTTATCTGGATCCTTTGAATAATCCAGAGAGCCAGAGGAAATTATGAAATCAAATTTTTCTTTTCCAAACTTTTTTACTAAATTTACATCTTGACTTAACTTTAAGAGCCTATATTTTCCTTTGCATTTTTTCTTAAAAAGTTTTTCAGTAATTTCAAGAACATTTTTATTAATATCAAAACCAGTAATGTTTACGTGTGACTGCTTACGCAATAAAAGTTTTGTTACTCCACCCTGTCCTATACCAATTTCAAGAATAGTACTATCTTTTTTTATTTTATTTGTAAGCAGTTTTGCTATAGGTTCTTGTGCTTTCCAATAAGATTTACTTGGTATTTTTGATTGCATTGTTTACTTAACTCGTCCAAAGTCATCCTCTATCCTTACAATGTCATCTTCACCAAAGTATGTTCCAGTTTGCACTTCAATTACTTCAGCAAATTCATCTCCTATATTTTCTATCCTATGAAGAGTTCCAATTGGGACTGAAATGGTATCTCCATAGGAATAAACTGCTTCCTTCTTATCAACAGTTATTTTTAATTTTCCTTTGATAATAGTCCATGTTTCATTTCTCTTATGATGATATTGAAGGCTAAATCTTTTTTGGGGATTAATTATTAATTTTTTTACTTTACATTTTGCTTCATCAAGCAATATTACATACCCGCCCCATGGACGTTCTTCAAGCTTTAGCAATTCATTTATTTTTCCCATTAATACTAGCCAATTTTAACATGAGTTAAAATAGTAATAAACATAAAATGATATACGATTGTATAGTTATAGGAGCAGGACCAGCTGGTGGAAGTACAGCTTACCACTTAGCAAAATCTGGACATAAAGTATTAATAATAGAAAAGGAGTCTCTCCCTCGTTATAAACCATGTGGTGGAGGTGTAGCCCCTATTATTCAAGAGTGGTTTGACTTTGACTTTTCGCCTGTAATTTCTCAAAAAGTAAAAATCTTCAGATATACCTGGCAAGGAAATAATCCGATAGAAATTGAACTCAAACTAAAAGAGCCACTTTGGATGGTACGAAGAAATGATTTTGACTTTTACATCATAAAACAAGCACAAAAATTAGGTGCTGAACTAAAAGATAAAACTGAAGTTATCGGGGTTGAATTTAAAGGTAATTGTTGGGAAATTAAAACAAAAAGTGGAGTTGAAAAAGCTCATTATCTAATTGCATGTGATGGGGCAAAAGGTCCAATGTCAAGTTTACTAGGCTTTAAACAAAAGAAATGCAATTTTGGAGGAGCGATTGAAGCCGAATCTTCTGAAAGACCTACTAATAGCTCCATTGCACATTTTGAATTTGGAATGGTAAAAAATGGTTATTTGTGGAATTTTCCAAAAGTTGATGGCTCTTCAATTGGAATAGGAATTGTTAGAAATAGTTTTCATCAAAATTTAAGATCTATAGCAAGTGAATACTCAAAGATTTTTAATATAGATTTCAAGTCTACAAAGCAATATGGGCATCCTATCTGTTTATGGAATGGAAATCAAATCCTTCATACAAAAAATGAAAGAGCACTACTTGCAGGGGAAGCAGCCTGTGTGGTGGATCCACTTACTGCAGAAGGAATAAGACCTTCAATATTTTCAGGTATAAAAGCTGCAGAAGCTATTTGTAATGCCATCTCAGGAGATAATACAGCTATTAAACATTACACAAAAGTCATTCATAATGAAATTGGTTCAGATATGCAAGTTGCAAACAATTTATCAAGAATGCTTTATATGTTCCCTGAAATTTGTTACAACAAAGTATTAAAAATATCTTCAGCCACAAATATAATGGCAAAAATATTTTGTGGCGAGATGCGCTATTCTGAAATAAAAAAAGAAACTTTTAAAATCTTAACTAAAATGTTTACTAAAACTGCATAACAATTATTAAAACTTGAATTTAGGCTTTAGTACTGGTAACATTTATTCAATTAATTAAAAAGAAACATTTTTTACTCTGTAAGCAAATTACAGACTTAAGAACGTTTTGAAGATTTATTATTTCATGATGATAGGAAAAATCTTTGGATTAGCAACATTAGGGTTAGCTTCCTTAATTTATTCAGCCAGTGGAAGTGAGAACCCCAAAGATCCTCCAAAACCTCAGCAAAGAGAGTCAGAAGATTTCAGGTCAAACATTTATAAAAACTTACATAAAGCATTTCCTTACAACTACAAAATTCGTAGTTTTGAGAATACTTCTATGATTGATGACACGATAGATGCTCTTGGTAAAAAATATTTTAGTAAGGAGAAGGGTCTAAGTGAGTTTAGAATGTTTTTAGATAAACAAAATATACTTACCGAGCCTAAGGGCAGTTACTTTTTTAATCTAAAACAAGCACTTCTTATAAAGACCCTGGCTTTACAAGGAGAAAGATTAAAGAGCGCTGTAGCACAAAACGCTAAAAATTTAGAAGCAGAAGATCATAAAAAACAAATAGAAGCGATCTATGAGCTTGTCGATTATAAAGAACATTTAAGTAAAATACCTTCATTTTATTTTGAGCCGTATAAAGAAGACAGTCCAAAGAATTTTGTTTCAAATGGTGAGATTAATATGGCACATGAATTTGTAAAATTAAGTGTTAATGAAATAAATGAGATCCTTCTAAATAATTTGAGCAATGTAAAAGTTAAAGTTGAAAGACTGCCAGTTGGAGTTGAACATATAATTTACGATGAAGCATTTTATACAAACATTAAAGTATTAAGTAAAGCCTGTAAAGATTCCAAAGAAGTTAGAATTAAGCTTTTATCAATAGTTGACAATAGACTGAAAACAGAAAAAGATTTAAGAAATCGTGGAATGCTCTATGAAGCACTTGGCATAGTACTTTTAAATAGTACTGGCAATGAAATTTATCCTTTATTAGAACGTCTTAGAGATGGCATAACAAAAGAAGAACCACTAGTTGCAGAAGAAATTGGAGGAGTTTTAGCAGAAAAGATTTTTCGTGAGTTAACTAACGGTAAGAAAATACCCCCTGTTTTTAGAGCTAGAGAAGGCGAGATTACAAGACCAGAATTTATAAAAGAATTTACACCCAGAGTTAAAAATCTTAGTGAAATTATTGAAACAGCAAGAAAGGGAGAAGTTATTACAAGCAGCAAGAATCCAGGACATAGTTTATTAACTCATATAATAGCTGCAAGCGGCGGAAGACATGATGGATTAAGTTATTTTGTGGTTGATTCGTTGAAATATCGTCCAATTGGATATGGAGATAATGGGAGCATACTTGCAGTAACAAAAGACAAAAAATTAGTAGAAATCAATGATGATCTAAGAAAAATTATAACTAATTCAAACTGTGCATTAGCAGGATTTGGAAAAAGGTTTCTAGATAAAACTAGCGATGAGTACGAATTTGCAGAAATAAGACATTATTTATATGACCTAAAACCCATGTATGGATTGGATCCTAACAGAGTTATAGAACTAGTTATAGATTCAGTAGAAAAGAATCTCCATCCAAGGTTAATTAATGTTAATGATGCACCATTTGTTGCGGCTAGCCTTACAAAGCTTTATCAAAAAAATGAGAATGTAAATTCTGAACAAAAAGTAAAGATTCTAAATAGAAAAATTTCTTTTATATTTGATTGCTATGAAGAGATTATTTTAAGAAGATGTGTAGAAGACTATAAAAAATCATTTACAAAGCAAGAGGAATTTAAGGAAACACAGTGTGCCTATTTGTGGAATATTTTTGACAGAACATTTCCACCTCGTAAAGAAGAAAGTAGACCATGGGACCAAATACAATGGTTTACTTTTCCTACTTTTCATCAAATGATTTTGCCACTAGCTCTTGAACAGCAATATAGTGAAAAAAGAAAAAGTTATGAAGTAACAAGAGGAGAGTTACACAACGAATTACTTAAAGTCAGCCCTAGATACGGAAAGCTTGTAGTTGAAAAGTTGCATCAAGCAAAGGTGAATTTTACAGGAAGATTTCTTGATAGTGCGGCTTCAAGAGGAAGAGAACTAAACTGGCAAGCCTTACACAGTCCAAGTGGTTTATTACATGGAATGAATTTAGAAACAGCAAGTAGCTTTCTTGATGAGGTGGAAGGAAAGCGTTAGTTTTAGATTACAATTAAATATTAAGGAGCAACAAAAAATGAAAACACTAACAAAAACCATGAAAGCAATGATCATTAAAGATTTTGGTGACACTAATGTTTTTGCAGAGAGTGAAACACTAAAGCCAGAACCAAGGAGTAAAGAAATATTAATTAAAGTTCATGCAACATCAGCTAATCCTGTAGACTGCAAAATAAGAAAGGGCATGTTTGGTTCTGTATTTAAACTCCCTACAATACTTGGGTTTGATGTATCTGGAACAATTGAAGCTATTGGTGAAAAGGTTACTGATTTTAAAGTTGGCGATGAAGTCTATTATATGCCACGAATAAATGGAGCACCAGGGGCTTACGCAGAGTATCATATTGTAGAAGAATCAATTGTTTCAAAAAAACCGAGACATATTTCTCATGAAGAAGCAGCAAGTTTTCCACTTGCATGTGGAACTGCATGGGATGCATTAATTGACAGAGCAAATATTAAAATTGGAGAAACCGTGCTAATACATGCTGGAGCTGGTGGAGTAGGAGCATATGCTATTCAGCTTGCAAAGCTATGTGGAGCGTATATTTACACTACTTGTAGTAGTAAGAACCATGATCTTGTAAAAAAGCTTGGAGCAGATAAAGTTATTGATTATAAGAAAGAGGATTTTGTAGAAGAAATAATGAAAGATACAAACAACAAAGGAGTAGATGTAATATTTGATACTGTTGGCGGAGAAGTTCTTACTAAAAGTATCGAGGTCTCAAAACCATTTGGAAGGATTTCAAGCATTGTAAGAGTTAATGCAAATCTTGAGCAAGCTTACCTGAAAAACATTTCTCTTCATTTTGTATTTGTCCAGAGCAACAGAAAAAAGTTAGATATTATGGCAAATTTAATTGAAAGAGGACAGCTAAAACCTGTCATAGATTCTGTTTTACCTCTAAGTCAAGTAATAGATGCACATAAAAAATTAGAAGCTGGTGGAGTTAGAGGAAAAATTGTTTTGAGGATTACAAGCTAGAAGGATTAGTCAACATATCCTTATATAGATTGGTTTTCTCAACAATTTCTTTTAATCTTTTATTCCAACTATCTAACTCAAGTCTTACTAAGGAATTTCCTAGCAATAGCCAGATAAGTTTCATATACACTGAAGAATCATCTATTTCAAGAACATTTTCAATAACAATTTCTTTATCACAAGATAACATTGACCATATATTAATACCACTTAAAATCGGATTTGAAAATGAAATTTCAACTTTATTTAACTCATTCTTATTTATTCGACATTGGAAGGAACCAATGACTGGTAAAGAAAATGTCAATGAAAATTCTTTCCCATGCTTAAAATCACTACCATCACTTAAAGGATTGATTTTTACAAATGGAGATAACCAAAGAGAAAATTTATTTATATCCTGAAACAATGAGCTAATTTCATTTATATCTGCTTCAACAACTATATAACTTCTAATTGAAAAGAAATCCTTCATTCGATCTTTCTCCTTTGAAGTATTCAATATAGGTGTTTTATATAAAAGATTTTTTAGTCTAAAGTGTTTTATGCAACCATCAAAATAAAAGAAAATAGAAAGAATTAAACTCAGGATAGGCAAGTTAAATTGATTATAAAGAGAGAATTCAAATTTTTCTCTCAAAACTGTACTGTTTTCTCCATCTCTTAAGAAATAGATAGTTTGTATTCCTTTAATAAGACCATTTAGTTCAAATACTATTTTCTGATCCGGCACTATTTCTTTTACGGTTACAAAAAGCTGAAGTATATCAATCAAAGAACACTTTAAAGAAAAATAAGAATTTGTATCTATGGTTGAATTTGAAGAAGTAAAATTTTCAACAGAAAAAAACGGGGAAACAAACTTTGTAAAAATGTTTAAATCCAAGAAGCTTTTAAAAACCTCTTTATGCGAAAGTTCAATTCTTGAAAAAATGTCAATAGAAGACATAAACGTTTTATCTTTAGGTTAGTTATTATATTATTACGCTCATAAATTTACCTTAAAACATAACTTTCTCAAAGTTAAGAAAACAATTGTGGTAATTTAAACGATTTTTTATTACTCTATTCTATGCGACATTCAATTTTACCTTAATAAGGACTTCCTTGATTTATCCTGCAAATCAGGAAAATGAATTGATTGAGAAAGACCCCTGTTTGTTTTCTTATTAAAAAATGCAAAAGTATTTCATAAAAAAAGAAAAGCGCTTCTGGACAAACCTCTTAAATAACATTATGGGGCAGTTGTTTTTTTTTAGTGCTTTTATTGCTGTATTGTCACTTCTCCTAATAACAGTTTATGTCTTTTATAACGGCATACAAGTTTTTAAAGTCGTTTCATTAAAAGATTTTATTTTTGGTGCCGACTGGGAGCCTGTGACTAGAAAGCTTTTTGGAATCTTTCCAATGATCATTACTTCATTTTATATAACAATCGGTGCATTGATTTTTAGTGCTCCGTTAGGAATTGCTTGTGCAATATTCCTTGCTGAAATTGCACCATTATCAGCTCAACAAATAATCAGACCAGCAGTACAACTTTTAGCAGGAATCCCATCAGTAATTTTTGGTTTATTTGGTCTGTCATTTATAGTTCCCGTAATTCAACTGTTTGCTGATGTTGCAGGACTTTCAATTTTAGCCGCAATTATTATTCTTTCGATTATGATCCTACCCACAATTATCAGTATTTCAGAAGATGCAATCAGAGCTGTACCAAACGAGTTAAAGGAAAGTAGCATTGCACTTGGTACCACAAAATGGCAAACGATTTATGGCACAATATTACCCGCAAGCTCATCAGGGATTATGACTGCAATTGCCCTTTCAATCGGCCGAGCATTTGGTGAAGCAATGGCAGTAAAAATGGTTATTGGAAACACACAAACTACGCCAGATTTTTCAGCCAATTCACTGTTTGGACTTTTAAGCCTTGCAAGAACATTAACAACAAATATAATTGGTGACATTGAATATGCTGAGCCAGGACCACATCTGCAAGCTTTATTTGCAACTGGTGCAATCTTATTTATTTTCATTATTTTTACTAACAGTATTTATTATTTATTTCTAAAAAAAGCTTATGGGATAAGGAGAAGTCAATAAATGGAAGCCGTTAAGTTCGACAAAGGAAATGTATCTAAGATCCAGAGAGAAGAACAAATTGCTCTTGGAACTTTATGGTTTTCTGGATGGCTAATTGTTGCTGTATTAGTTTTTATTATTGGTTATATTTTTTACTTTGGCTTACCAACTGCTTTATCTTTTAACTATTTATTTACTCCACCTAATGGTGGTAGGCATGATACCGGAGGAATCTTATATCAATCACTTTCAACAATTTACTTGATTATTGGTGCCCTTATTGTAGCTGCACCAATTGGAATTTCAACTGCAATTTATCTTATTGAATATGCTCCACAAAATCTGGTTACAAGATTAATAGGTTTTGCTATTGAAAATTTGGCAGGCATCCCTTCAATAATCTATGGATTATTTGGACTTGCATTCTTTGTGATCTTTTTAAAATTTGAATATTCATTACTTGCTGGCGCACTAACAGTAGCTATTATGGTTCTACCCGTGATAATAAGGACTTCTGAGGTAGCATTGCTTTCTGTTCCACAAAGCCTTAGACAAAGCAGTCTTGCTTTGGGTGTTAATAAATGGCAAACTATTTCAAACGTTGTTTTACCATCTGCATTTCCAGGGATTCTAACTGGAATATTATTAAGCATAGGCAGAATTATAGGCGAATCTGCGATTTTAATTCTTGCCGCAGGTGGAAGTATAACTGCTATGCCTAGCCTAATGTCAGGGGAATATCCATATTTCCTGCCCGACTCTGCAAGAACTCTAGCTGTACATCTTTATTATCAAGCAACAAGCTACGATACAAGAGCTAAAGCATTTGCAACAGGGGTTGTTTTAATTTTTATTGTCCTGTTTTTAAACTTTGGCATTAATCAAATTTCCAAGAAATATAGAAAGAAATTTGCAATCAGGTGATAGCCCTAAAGGCTTTTTGTTGTAACGCGTTCACTTTAGGGTAAATTTAACCCAGGCGGTATATTCCATGCGTGTTAAAGATGTAATGAACACAGACATTTTCATTTTAAATGAAACTGATGATATAGTTCAGGCCTCACAATTCATGAAAAAAGAAAGAATTAGAAATCTGCCTGTAGTAGATGATAGAAACAGACTTATCGGATTGGTTACTTTAAGAGAAATAGTCGATGCCCTAACTGACGGACCAAAGAGTCTTAAAATCGGCGACATCATGATAAGTGAGGTAAAAGCCATTGGTCCAGATACACCACTAAAAGGTGCTATTGAAGTAATGCTCATAAATAAATTTGGAAGCATGCCCGTTGTAGATAGTCATAGAAAGCTTTTAGGCATGATTACCGAGTTTGATTTATTAAAAAAACTTTATTCAATGGCTGATATGCCTGATGATTTTTACAAACCTGATGAGAAGAAAACAACTTTTAGTTTCTAAATAATATTTTTTACTTTAAGGCTTCAACACCACCAACAATTTCTGATAGTTCCTGAGTAATAGCAGCCTGCCTAGCTTTGTTGTAGACAATAGTTAATTTCTCAATTAGTTCTTTTGCATTTTTTGTAGCATTTGACATTGCATTCATACGGCTTGCAAGTTCACTGCATGATGCTTCTAATAAAGCATGGTAAATAATATTGCTTAGATATAAAGGAAGTAATGCACCAAGCACTGTATCCAGTGAAGGTTCAAAAAGTACTTCTGATGTCTCTTTTCTATCCTCAGACTGACTTTCAGAAGTATTTGAAATTATAGGTAAAAATTGCTTGATATAAACTTCATTTCTTAGCATTGAAATGAAATCTGTTCCCATGATCTCAATTTTATCAACTGACCCATTTAAAAAAGCATTTTCAGCACTTGATGCTATGAGATTTGCTAATTCAATAGAAGGAATAGCTGGCAGCTGGGTAAAACTTTCAATTATTTCGATTTTTGCTCTTTTAAAGAAATTGTTAGCCTTATTTCCTACTGTTATTAGTTTTGGAGTTATGCCTGATTTTTCAAGTTCAAGAACTCTTCTTACGGCCTTTTTAATAAGGTTGGTATTATAACTTCCACACAATCCTCTATCTGAACTTACAACAATAATCCCAACAGATTTAATTTCTCTTTCCCTCATAAGAGGAATTTCATTTTTATCAATGGCTAAAAGTGAGCTTACTGCTTTTCCTATAAAGTTCATTATTTGTTGAGTAAATGGCCTTGAATTTAGAACTCTGACTTGAGCTCTTCTTACCTTACTTGCAGCAACCAATTTCATTGCCTGAGTAATTTTCTGAGTACTCTTTATAGATTTGATTCTTACTTTGATGTGTTTTAAATTTGGCATATTTTCCTATAAATACTAACACTAAACAGACTGTAAGTTTTAAGCCATAAGTTATAAATTTAG
>JAHFBE010000082.1 GCA_023250205.1 Candidatus Melainabacteria bacterium
TTGTCTCCAAGAATATAGCTAATTCAAGTACACCAGGCTATAAGAGACAAATCCCGGTATTCAGCCAGAGAGCAGCAGATCCATTTTCAATTATTATGGCAAGGCAGCTTGGAATAAAAGAAGAAAGTTTAATGAATTTTCTTTCTGGAAACCAGCCTGGCAGAGGTATTGCAATAAGTCAAATTATAGAAGATCGGGCACCAGGACCAAAAGCTCATATTCCAGGACATCCAAATGCAGATGCTAACGGTGATGTAGAAATGTCAAATGTTGACACATTAACTGAAATGGTTGAAATGATGTATGCAGTAAGAAACTACAAAGCAAATTTATCTATTGTTGAAATGACAAAAGCTGCAGCTAAAGAAACTTTAAGTATTGGCAGACAGGGCGGTTAATCTTAAGTGGTAAATAATTTTATTAATTCAGAAGGGTTAAATTCTGCATTGGAGAGAATTTCAGAAATATCAAAACGTGTTTCTGAACTTGAAGAATCTACCAAGCAAAATGTAAAGAATTCTTTTTCAAGTGTAGTTAAAGATCTTTCAAATACGCTATTTAAACAAAAGATGGAATTTCATATTCAACAAATTTCAAAAGAAAACAATGTGGACCCAAAGCTTATAAAAGCAGTTATAGAACAAGAGTCAGGGTTTAACCCAAATGCAGTTTCTAAATCTGGGGCATTAGGGCTAATGCAGCTTATGCCAGGGACAGCTCAGGCAATGGGAGTTAAAGATCCGTTAAATCCTATTGAAAACATAAGAGCAGGTACTAGATATTTATCTTCTTTACTAAACCGTTACCAAGGTAATGTAGTTTTGGCTCTGTCAGCGTACAACGCGGGACCAGGGAATGTAGAAAAATTTAAAGGCATTCCACCATTTCCAGAAACAAGAAAATATGTAAATGGAATTATGAACAAACTAACATAGGCCCAAAATAAAAAAGGAAATAACAAATGAAAAATTTCGCACCACAAAATTTTAAAAATATGATCCCAGGACTTCCTGAAATTCCTCAGATACCTACATTAAAAGGTGGAGTTAGTGTTGGCGGTTCTCAATTCAAAGATGTTTTAAGTGGCATGTTAGGTAAAGTAAATAACATGATGAATAGATCAGAACAATTAACTGAAGCTGCTGTAACTACAGGCAAAGTTAATCTGCATGAAGTAATGATTGCAATGGCAGAAGAAGAAATTGCTCTTGGTTTAACTACACAGGTAGCGGGTAAGTTTATAAGTACAGTGGAAAAATTAACGCAAATGCAGGTGTAGGTAATAGGAGGCAAGATAAGCGAAGATTTTCTACCGAAAATCTGAGCGATATAAAAATAAGAAAGCAAATAGCCGAGGAGTCATCGTAATTCCTTAAGTAAAAAATACAAAAACTGAAGATGCGACGAGGCGTAATAAAAGATGGCAACAGAACAAACACAATTAAATCCACAAAATGTCCAGAATGCAATGGCAAATCTCGGACAAAACAGAAAAATGGTTTTAATTGGTGCTGGTGTTGTAACAGTTGTGTTAACCCTTATTATAGTAATTTTTGCATGGACACACAGTCAGGATAAAGGCTCTCAGATTGAACTTGTTAAAAAAATTGATCAGGGCAGAGCATTTGAAATTATTTCAAAATTAAAATTAAGCGATATTGAAGGAAGAATATCTGACAGTGATTTGCCTGGGAAAGTAAATGTACAGGTCTTTCAAAAAGATTTTGACAAAGCTGCTCTTACACTGGCAAGGAGCGATTTATTACAGGAAGACGGTTTTAATTTATTTGATAAGAGTGACTGGGCTGCATCAGACTATGATAAAAGAATAAAAATGATGAGAGCTGTTAATGGAGATCTCTCACGAATTATCAGCAGAATGACTGGAATTAAATGGGCTACAGTTCGTGTAAACATACCTGAACCACAGTTATTCAGCCAGTATCAAGCACCTACCACATCGACTGTACAGATAGAGTTACCTGATGAAAACTTAAAACTGACAAGAGCACAGGTAAGAAGTGTTTTAAATTTGTTAGTAGGATATGTTCCTAATTTACAAAAAAATAATATTTCTATAATTGATACAAATGGAGAAACATATTCTTCAGTAGAAACAGAAGAAGTTGCAGCAAGTGAACTTATAGAAGAATCTGAAAGAGTAAATAAAATAATACAAAAAAGAATTGAAGAATATTTACAGCCTTTACTTGGTTTCAATGGATACATAGTAAGAGTAAGCTCTGAAATAAGCAGAAAGAAGATCGAAGAATCAGCAACCACATTTGCTAATGGAGTAGTCGGTCAGGAACAAATCGGTGATGAAAGATTAGGTGGCAGCTCAGATGAGACACATGCTGTAGGACCTGCAGTACCTGGTGTAGATGGCGGTAAAAATTATGCCAGAACAAACAGAGTAACTCAAAGATACCCAAGCTTCAAACAAAAAACAGTTAGCACTCCACCAGGAAGAATTTCAAAAATTACAGTTGCAGTTGCATTAAACAGTGATCTCCTTCCAAAAATTTCAGTTAAACAATTACGTGAAGGCATAGCTGCAATTACAAGTCCTACTACAACAGTAGATGATATAAAAGTTACAGTAGCAGAATTTGCTACAGGAAAAACTCCGGGAATTAAGCCAGGAAAACCTTTTGCTATGCCGAATATAATAGATCAGCTTATTAGCTTCTTTAAAAGCATGCCTCGCTGGGCAGGAATTGTAGTAGCTGTAATCGGGTTTCTAATCGTTATTAATTCATTCAGAGGTGCAGGAAAACCACCTGAGCCAGCTCAAAGCACTGTTTCTCAGATTAATCAATCAATGCAAAAACAATTTCAAAGACCAGAAGGGCAAATCTCCCAGTCAGAACAAATACCAGTTCCTGAGCTAACTTCACAGCAGCCAGACTTATCAGGAATTATCACTGGCCTAAAAGAAGCAGCAGTTGAAAAACCAGAATTTTTAGCAAGCAAACTCCAGATATGGCTTGAAGAAGGTTCACAAGC
>JAHFBE010000004.1:0-4348 GCA_023250205.1 Candidatus Melainabacteria bacterium
TTAGCATATGAAAAATCAGCTACTCATTTAGGCACATCAATTTTTTCTGGACTTATATTTTTATTTTCTCTTTTAGTTATAGGCTTTTGGGTTTATAAAGAAGAAAAAGAAAAGAACAATCTTCGAATTAAATTTGGTTTGTATGAATGGTTCTATAATTCATTTGTAATGGAGAAAACGAAGAAATGAAAGCATTATTCCAACTATTAATTGCTAGTTTTTGTGCTCTTGGTACTGGGGTAATTATTTTCTTTATGGTTACCAGTGAATTAAATTATAAAGATCTAACCTTTGCAAAGTATTTTGGTATGCTTGGAGTTCTTGCTGCTATTGCCTTTGTTATTCTTACTAATAATGATGATAATGAAGAAACGAATCCTGGAAAGGAGAAGTTGAAGAAGTAATGTACAAGAAAATATTAGAAAAACTGCAAACTCTTACAGTTGACTTTGAAAAGTTATTAAATAAAGTATTCAGCCAACAGTACAATCCTTTTTATTATCATGGAGCTGTTCCAAATCTCTTTTTATGGACATTGTTGGTTACAGGGGTTTTACTCTTTGCATATTTCCAACCCACCTTGGATAGTGCTTATATTTCAGTAAATTATATCTCTACAAAAATTCCTTTTGGTCAAATTGTTCGTGGTTTACATAGATATGCTGCTGATGCAATGATGATTGCTGTTATTATTCATGCTGTCAGAGTTTTCTTCACTGACAGGTATAGGAAGTATCGATGGATTGCATGGTATTCCGGAGTTGCTCTTTTGCTTTGTATGTTTGCTATCGGTATAACTGGCTATATCCTTGTTTGGGATGAACGCTCATATATGATTGTTTTAATGATGACTGATGCACTTAAGCAAATACCGTTATTTGGACATTCAATTGCAAAACTTTTTGTGAATGGTGAAGTTATTACTCACTACACTATGGCAATGTCATTTTTCTTACACGTTGGAATTTCATTCTTCCTCTTGTATTTGTTATGGCTACACTATCTAAGGATCTCAAGACCTGTTACAGATGTGCCTCTTGGGCTTGGCTTGTTGCTTTTTTCTACTATTATGATTCCTGCAGCTCTTATTCCTGTAGTCAGTGGAAAACCTGCAGTGTTAACGCAAACACCGCATGAATTTCCGGTTGATTGGTTTTATCTCTGGATTTTCCCGTTGTTCTCAGGAATGCCAGCTTTAATAGTTTGGACAGGTTTGTTTATTGCAGTGGCAGTACTTTTACTACTTCCTTATTTAATTGTGGATACACCAAAATCTCCAGCGACTGTATCTCTTGATAACTGTGTAGGATGTACATTGTGTGCTAAAGATTGCCCCTATGAAGCTATTTATATGGTTCCAAGAACAGATCATCCAAAGTACAAACAGCTTGCAATTGTTATTGATTCAAGATGTGCAGAGTGTGGCTTATGTGTTGGTGCATGTGCATTTAAAGCAATTGATTTACCTCAAAAACATTCAAAAGAAATTATTGCAAAAATTGGCGATATATTAAAAGAGCCAGCAGGAGCAGGTGTATAATGGCTGAATTAAAAAAGAAAAAAATTATAGGTATAGTTTGTGAACGAAGTGTTGATTTAAAGAAACACGTTCAAAAGAACCATCTTAAGGACAAAAATAATGTTGCTATTGTTGAACTAACATGTTCTGGAATGATTCAACCAGTAATGATTGAAGAAGCTTTCAAGCAAGGTGCAGAAGGTGTTTTTGTAATGGGATGCCAGATTGGTGACTGCCATTTTCGAGAAGGTAATAAATGGTGCCAGGATAGACTTCTAGGCTTGAGACCACCAAACATTAAAAAGACAGTTGATAAGAACAAGGTTAGAGGCTATTGGCTAGCAAAGTGTGACTATAAGAAATTCTTAGATAAGATAAACAAGTTTGAAGAGGATTTAAATAATGTCAACAGTTAAAGATGCAAAATATGTAATGGGTGGGAATATCTCAACGATAAAGCTGTTTTTTAGCTATACTTTTTTCTACCTTCACTTTTTCATTTGGTTATTGCTTATAGCTTGCTTTGGAATCGTAGCGGAATTTTAAATATAACGTTATGAGTTCCTTCGGCTAAAGCCTCAGGACTCCGCTTCGCTCCGGCTTTGGAATCGTAGCGGAATTTTAAGTAAAAAATTTTCTATACCATAATTTAGATTAAGAGATTAAGACTAATCTTTCTTAATCTAGATAAATTCACTTGCTTTATTCGTATTAACTTTTTACTATTAGAAGTAAAGGGAGAATTTCTCAGGGTTTATAAATGATTTCATTATCTGCAATTGAAAGAACTTTATACTGGCCAGTGGGTTGTCCACAGCCACCGGATGATGTCGAGGATCATGTTCAGTTTGCAAGAAAATGGGTAAAAGAAAATCCCGGTGCAGGACATTTACAAACATCATCAAGAGCTACTTATGTGGGAGTTGGGCTTTCTGTATTAGGCATGGTTACTGGACTTACTGGATTTTTTAAAGAGAATAAATGGTTGCAGAATTGTGGATGGTGTCTTGGAGTTGTAGGTCTTTTTGCTACATTTGTTGGAAAGATGTGTGGTTATGAATTTGATTTATCAAAAACAATAAAAAATACAGTTGTAGCTGGAGGTACAAACGGTATTCAGAAAACTCCTGAAGAAGTTGGGATTGACGCAGATAAAGTGGAAAAAGTTGATATAACATCACACGATCAAAAACTTGATGGTTATCTTATTAAAGCAAAAAATGATACGAAGAAAACTTTAATTTATTTTCATAGTGTTAGAAACAATATTGGGCATTGCCTTGAAGAAGTTAAAAAGATTCAAGAGAATTTAGATGCAAATATTTTAATAGTTGATCCAAGAGGTTTTGGTAATAGCTCATTAGGGGATGAAGAATTAACCCCAGAAGGTATGGTTGATGATGCAAAAGCAATCTATGATTTTGCTGCAAGTAGATATGGTTCTGAAAATATTTCAGTATTTGGTCATTCACTTGGTGGAGCAATAGCTGTTCAACTTGCTCAGGAAAGAGAGATTGATACACTTCTTCTTGAATCTACATTTACAAAGAGTGAAGATGCTGTATCTTCTTTTGGAAATGGCTCTATGCCTCAATTTGTAAAAAACTTTGTGAAAAAATATATAGAGGATATGAAGAAATTTAATTCAATTGATTCTATAAACAATGTTAAAGCAAACAATGTTATTGTTGTACACGGTACTGCGGATAATGCAATTCCATCCCAACAAGGAAAAGATTTATTTGACAAGCTTGATGGTAATAAGTATGAGAAAAAACATATTGAGTTACCTGGGGCAAATCATGCAAATTATATTGATTATTATGAAACAGAAGGTGTATATGCTGCTTTAAATAGCTTTATTTTTGCTTCAAGTACAAATACTAGTCAACAGTCAAAAACATCTAGTGGTAAAGGCAAGAAACAGAAACCTGTAACAGCTGGAGCCTGAGATTAACTTAAAAAACCCTTGTAATGCCTAATATTAATCTTATGTTTGGTGGCTTACGTCTGCCATTTAAATCATGAATAGTTGGTAATCCTACGGATAAATTTGTAATCCATTTTTCATTAACGATCATCCTAAGTCCTGGTGATAAATAAACCAGATTTCCACCTTCGTTTTCTTCTCTATGTTTTTCTAATTTTGGTTTTTCTACCCATGCTCCATTCATTTCACTAATTAGATGCCACTTTAACTTTGTCTTGCCCAGTTGTTTTGGAAACACTCTATCAATAAAGCTATTCCTTGTTCCTACAAGATATGAAACTGCAAAGTTATAACTTACTACATCGCCTAAAATAGTATTCTGAGTCCCTTTTGTAGAAAACCTATACATGCCATTAGTATCGAAGTGAAATATTCCCCAATGTTTACTTACTGATAAACCAATTTGTGGATCCCATGAACCTGTGCCAGGCTGATGTTCAGCATTAAATAATTTCCCTTGTCTGTTTAAGTCTCTCCTAACGCCAGAAGGTATTTTTAATCCTGTAAGCAAGGCCGCATGTAGATCGTGTTTGTCGCTATGAATAAATTCATATAAACTAAAAAAATTTATGTCACCGACTCCCAGAGCATTTCCTTCACTGTTAATATCAGGTGTTCCTTGTATAGTCCTTATACCAAATTTGAGTGGGTAAGGTATTTGTGCACTAAGAGAAAGTTTGTTTGTTATACCAAGTCCAAAAGTAAGAGATGGTGTTAAAGCATTTTCTACTACATCGTAATTTTCTCCTCGTTTTCCTAATAGTTTTAGTCCTCTATTTAAGTAGTTATTTGAATCTAGATAATTTGTAATGAAACTTACAAACTTACTTCCTTTTGGA
>JAHFBE010000004.1:4358-53868 GCA_023250205.1 Candidatus Melainabacteria bacterium
AAGAGCATATGCAGGTATGGTTACTATAGGACCGGCAATACCAGCACCACCACCTAATCCACCTTCTCCGCCATGGTGTGCTTCTGATGGCAAAGCAAAAAGAGACAGGGAAATAATTAATAGAAATAATTTTAAATTCATTGAAACTAAAGCCAAGCAATTACAGAAATAACCGTGTAATTTTAGCTTAATGATTGGAGCAATACAAAAAGGATTAGTTTTTAATAACTTCATATCCTCTTTGTTGTAATCTGGCAATGTCTATTTTTTGTTGTTTTTTTGAGCTATCTCCTTCAGAATGATCTGTTCTTTCTAAATGATGTCTTAGCATTGATACTTGTTTTTGATTTAAGCCCGTTGTATCTATATATGACGGGATGCCTCTTAACTTCATAAAATCTCCTTTAATATTAAAGTTTTGTAGTTTAGATATTAAAGCATGCTCTATTCCTAAAATCAATTAAGGTAAAATTTGTTATAACTATTCACGTCATTGCGAGGAGGCTCTGAAAGAGCCGACGTGGCAATCTCCAAACGTTCTTGAGATTGCTTCGTCGTCCGCCATAGGCGGACTCCTCGCAATGACGTTATGAGCTAGCAATTTAAAAGACCTAAACGTTTAATATTAGTCGTTCTTAAATCCCACTTCCTAGATCTAGAAAAGTCTTTGAAATACCTTTAAAAGAGTCAATTGAGTCTGTAAATTCCTCAGGATTAATTAGTGTGGACAAACTGGCTTCATTCCTGGCTGGGGTTTCAAAGACTTCTTCATTTCCTTTTTCATCTTTAATTGTCCAGATGGTTTTATCTCTGTAGGCGCGTGATTTTAAAGAACCTTGTTTACCTGTAATTTCAAATGGAAGTCTAATATCGATAGCCTGTTGTGGACATATTTTTACACATGCAACACAGTCCCAACAATCTGCATTGCAGGCAATTTGTGCTTTTCCATTTGATTGCATTAAAATTAAATCGCCAGGACAAGCCATATTACAAGGAGTTTCATGATCTGGAAACCCACAACCATTACATAAATTTTGATCAATGTAAATGCCCATACCTTTTAATGGTAAATCGTTCTGATTTAAAATTCAATATTAATTTATTATTAAGATCTAAATTGTGATGTGTTTAGCTGCTAAAAGCATTTAAATCTTAATTGACTCTATAAGGTGCAGATTTGTAGAATAGGTTCTTATGTTTGGATTATCAAAATTATTTTCAAACCCACCTGTTAAGCCGCCAACTCCAGTTTTCCCTCAGGTAAAAATTGACAAACCATCAATTGATGAACTCTTAGAGAGAGCAAGGAATACCCTCGATGTTACTGATATTAAAGTTCTTTTAGATAGTGCAGCTGAAAATGATGTTCCTGTAATTCTTGAGCTTCAATTTGAGGGAAATGCTCTTATTACAATAGCTGCTGCAAGGATTCAAAGAACTTCTACTTATATGGGAAATCTAGTAGTTAGATTTAAGGATTTTTCTGAAGAGGATAGATTGTTAGCCAGAAAAGCTATGGAGCTAATAGTTGGAGAATCAGCCAGACGTTTTAATCCACCCCATTGCATGTTCTTTTATAGTGATGTTCAACTTATGTTGTCACAAGATGGAAAAAATAATCATAAAGTTACTCAGATTCATTTGCCAAATAACATTAAGTCAAAAATAAAAGATAAGGAAAATAAAATATTTACTGTAGATTCTGTTGAAGATTTGTAATTAGCCTACTTTTGAAGCGTTTTTAAATTAAGAGTTTCACATTTTCTTTCGATAATGCTTACTTTATCTTTTTCTTTATCATAGACTGAGTTTATAAATTTTAACCAGTTTTTATCGTCACGGTTGGGATAGTCCCCCCTGCTTTGATAAATAGGCCATCTAGTTTCTTTTCTATATAAAAGATGTTCTATTAACACAGTCGCTACATCAAGTCTATCTATGACTTCATGGCATTTCATAAGTTCATGGAGATTTTGAGCATAAAGATATTTTGTTTCTTCTTTTAACTGTTTTATATGTTTTCTTGCTTTTAAAAGTTTTTGTTCATTTAAAATATAATCACTTGAAATGCCACCGGCATATTCATCCATAATTTTTTGCATTCTAAGTTCTAGTTCGTCAGGCAAGATTTCTTTGCTTTGTCTTTCCATGAAATTAAATACTCTTTTTAATTCATCTTTAATATCTTTATCATTTATGTCTTCAGAATTAATTTTATTTAGATTTGGAATAATATCTCTTGCTGCAATCATTCCTTCTGCACCTGCTCCAGAGAGATATTTCTTTGGTGCTCCTCCTGCTACATCTCCAGCAGCATAAAGGTTTTCAATGTTAGACATTCTGTTTGTGTTTATCCAGTAACCTGCCTGTGCATGTCCACCTACGATATATGGTTCAGTACTGGTAATCTCTGGTGGATCTATATCAGGAGTAGTTCCTCTGCTTGTCCAGTATAAAGTTAATCCTGGCGTCATATGCAAATAAAATGCTTTTAATTTTTCTGCCTGCTCTTTGGTAAGGTGTGTGGTATCTAAATAACAAGGGCCTCTTCCTTCTTTGTTTTCCTGCAATGTAGCCCACATTCTCATTGCAGTTGGCATGGATTTACCACCCTTCTCTAGATATCTTTCCTCTAGATATCTTTCCCCAAGGGAGTTTACCTGCTGTGCTTTAACACCCTGAGCTACTGCTCCTGTTGGTGCCATTAGATCCTTTATTCTCATGCTTACATAGCGCATCTCAAATGTAGTCATTTCAGCACCAGCTCGTATACCTATTGCATAGCCTGCTCCAGTATTGAAAGGTGAATACCACATTTTATGCCTGGATTCACCTTCGTTATTTGGCTTATAAATTCCGCTTGCACCACCGGTTGCTACAAGAACAGCTTTAGCCTGAATCACATAAAATTTCCCATCCCTTACTCCAAATCCAAACGCTCCGCAGACTTTGTTCTTATCTTTGATTAGGTTTGTGACAACAACTCTATTTAAAATTTTTGCTTTAGTGGCTTTAGTAGCCTGAGCAATGATGGGTTTAACTCTTTCTCCCTGCACGACAATAGATCCACGTCCCCGGGTATAATACTCTCCGTTTTCATCTTTTGGTATTGGTAAACCCCACTCTTCAAGAAGTTTAACTACATTGTTTATTTCTTTTGCAATTGTGTAAACAAGATCTTCTCTTATAAGATCCATAGAATCATTCTTTACATACTCTACAAATGATTCAGGTGTTTGCCCCGGAGTTAAATAAGCATTTATTGCATTCACTCCTGCAGCCAAACAACCACTTCTATCAATATGAGCCTTTTCAAGAATTAAAACATCAATATTTGGATTTAATTTTTTTGCTTCATATGCAGCAAAACAACCAGCAGCACCAGCACCAATGATTAAAAAATCTGTTTTAATTTTTTCAATTTTCTCTGAATTAAAATCCATAGCTAATAGTTTACCAATTGTATGAAAAAGCTTACTCAATTACTACACAAATTTTCCAAATAAAATAGATTATCGATCAATATAGACTTATAATATTCATCAAGAGTTACAAATGGACAACATAATTAACAGGGTTGGTGGAAATCCTTTACCGCCTTCTGATAAAAGTAAGGCTTTAATAGTACATCCGTCTTCTGCTAAATCTGAAAATAATTCTAAGGGAACTGAGCCTGAGAGACTCCCTGTAGAAACGGTTGATCATCGTCAGTATCCTCATTTACTGGTTGGGTTGAGAAATGCACTTATACCTTTTGAAACACTGGAAAAATATATTTCCTGGCAAAGAAGTAAACTAGAAACAAATGATATCCTTCGTTTTCGTAATGCAACAAGAATAGATCGTAATGTTCAGGGAACGATGGAAGACTTGATATCCAGCTTCTCAAAGAATAATACAGATCTAATAGCAGTATTAAAGAAAAGGCTGATTTTGTCTTTGGACTTTGAAGAAAAAGTTGTTCTTTTAAAAACATTCTTTTCTACTGAAAATGAAAGTGAGCTTTATGATTCTTTTTTACTTCCTTCTTTGGAGCAAAGACAGGGATTTGAAAATTTTGATACGAATCATCAGTTTGCTATGTATTTTTTGTCATCTCTGGATGATAAAACTGTAAACAAAATTCTCTCAGAAATTGACTATGGACATGTAACTGACCCCGAAGCTTTAGCAAAATCACTCCTAAAAATTACACCTCCTGAACATATATTTGATTTCTTAATTAAAATGAATGACAAGCTTTTGGCTGAAAATAATGATTCTCCTGAGCATAAGGAAAAAATTGAACAGATACAAAGAATATTTGTCCTTTGTTTAAAGGAGTTAGAAGAGATTCCAGGATTTCTTCCAAAAGAACATTTAAAAAGAATCTATGACACTACGACTGATTATGATATTAGAAATGAGATGGCAGACATTATAGCGATCCATTCACCCGGAGAAGCTACAAAGATATTTACAAACAGATTTAAAGATCAAGGTGACTTTAGTGATGAAATAAGAAGAAAACGTTTTTATGCTATTAGCCACTATGCAAATGCAAATAAAGAATATGCAGTGCCAACTGTAAAAGATATGCTTTATAAAGAAGAAGATCCTTTTGTTGCTGCTATTGCAATCTACCAGTTAGTAAATGTCTGTAATCCAGAAGGGCAAGGAGCTTTGGCTAATTTAATAGTTAAGCAAATTAGAGAATGTAAGCCGTCAATTCCACTTGGAACAGCAATATCATTATTGCCATATAATGAAAACTTTGAAAGGGTTATAAAAAATATTTTAAGCAGATACTACAAGCCAAATGAGGGCTTAAAACAAGCACTTAAACAATTGGAGAACATTCCACTTTCTCCAATTTCAAGATCTGATAAAAACGTGATTTTGTTTAACCCTACTTTAGAGCACAACTCAGATCTTGTAATGATTTTAATTGATACAGTTGGACTTGAAAATTTAATTAAATGGGCAACAAATACTAAAAAAGATATTTCCAGAGAAGAACTTTCTAGTAAAAACAATGCATTGGATATTTTGGATTATGCTTGGCAATCTCATAGGGTAGAAATGACTGAGATGTTTCTTGAGCTAATGCCATTAGGAGAAGATAGTGAATTGAAATTAGCTTCCAAAGGGTTAATTGGAATTGGTGGAGCAAAGGATGAAGCGCCTGAATTAAAGCCTTTGAGTTAAGTAGTAAGAACAAATCTTTATAATGAATTAATTTTTGTAGGCTTAAAAAGGTTGATTCAAGACCGTTAATTTCGCTATTATTTAAATATAGTTTTGGTTAAGAATTATTTAAGAAGGAAATAATCTAGAGGGATTTATATGGTTGGAGGAGTTACTTTTTCACCAAGCGGTTATTGGGATAGTTATGTCTCAGGAGCTACAACACCTCTTTCAGGAAGAAAACTGAGAGGGGAATATACGAGTATTGATGAGGCTGTAACAGAATCAAAAAAGACTGATATAACAGACTATGTAAAAAAAGGTCATTTGTGGGGTGGAGTAAGTACAGGAGTAGGGGCATTATTTGGCTATTTCTATACAAAAGTAGAAAGTGGTTTTTGGAAAGCAATACTTGGTTTTATAAGTGCTACCAATATTCTTAGTGGATTAGCTCAAGTAGTGATTGCAACTGTTTGTAAAAACCCTGAAGAGGAAAAGATGAAACAACTTCTTCCTAATTATATTACAAAGGAAGATGCTTCAATAACCCTGGATGAGATGGATTTAGAAAAACATCAAAAGGAGACCCTTGAATTTATTGTAGATAAAGCAAAAAAACAAGGAGTGGTAGTTAATGCTTACGGACCTGTTGGGGTTGGCAAAACTATGAGTGGAAGAGCTATTGGTGGGGAACTTGTTAAACAGGGCGCCTGTAAAGCGGCTAAAGTATGGATTTCAAAAGATGATTTTCTTAAGGTTGAAACTATAGATAGAGCTGGCAAGCCTATTTCTATTTTTGGATATACGATTGTTGGTGGTGAAACAATAGCACAGAGAATTGAAAGAGTCGTTGCAAATGCAATTAAACATTATAAGGAAACTGGTGAATATGTCGTTGTTGTTTTAGATGAAGCTCAAGTTCTTCTTGAAGGTCATGATATGTGGGGGGATTATAAATATAATAGGAGTTCAACTGATCCAAATGATAGACCTCAAGTTATTCAAGCATGGGCAAAAATTGTTGATAGGGTTCAAAGTGAAACAGGAGATTGTAAAGGTGTAGTGTTGGTCTCAACTTCTAATTGTGAATATAATCCATTTGAATTTTTGAAAAGAAGGATGGAGGATTTGCATTTAAATAGACCAGATGAAGAACGTAGAGAACAATTTTACAGAACATATATTCCAAAATTTTTAAAGAAAAATGGACTTGAATCAATTACATTAAACGATAATGACTATAAAGAACTTGCAAAAATAGGAACAGAAAATGTATTTAAAAAATATTATGAACATATGCGTACAACAGGTTCATTTGCTTATGATCATCTCCCTGACTATGTAAGGCCTTTTGAGGAAGAACTTAAAAAGTATCCAATGTTACATATTGATGCTATGGTGAAAGGTATAGATAAAGCAATTTTTGAAGCTAAAAAAGGAGGAGATTTTCTCTCTAAATTAAAAGAGAGATTAAGGCTAACTACAGATGAAGCTTTAGGTAGAAAGCAAGCAATTGAAGATGAACTTCAGGGAAGATTAAAAGACACTATATCAACTTATTAGTAAGACTAAAATGAAATATTAAATAATGCTAGATTCAACAAAAATACAAACTTTAAAAAATGGATTGTCTTTGGCTGTCTTTGTTCGTGATGAATTGAGAAGGCGCTCAGAAACAGGCTTACCAGCTGAGAATATAGATAAAAATCTTATTAGTGAAATAATTTCAGGAAATCCAGAAGCAAGAGCTAAATTGCCATCAGATCCTGAAGCTCAAGAATCAGTCTGTAAAGTAATAGCAGCACAAATAAGAATTGCAGATGAAATTAATGAAAAAGAATCTATTACAAAAGATGAGTTAATGAATCTTTTAAATGAACCATGTGTTTCAGAAGCTATTCAAGAAACAGGAATGACCTCTAAAGATGTTAGAGAAATTCTAGGAAATACTTTTGACATGTTAATTGGACTTTCAACTCAGCTTACCGCGTCAGATCCGATTTCACAAATGTTTGCCGGATCAATACTTGTTAAACTTCGCACTTTTGGCATTTCTGATAAGGAGTTAAATGAATTAAGTAAAAACAAGAAAATATCTTTGTCATTATTACCTAAACTGTCACAAGCTGCTAAAGATAGTGGATTAGCTCCATTAATTGAAGGACGAGGTATTAATTTAAGTCTTTTAGAATTATTACCTTTACTTTTAGATCCTTCAACTAGTTCTGTTGTTTCTTCAAGTTCTGTACCTGAAAAACCAGCAACCAGTCCATTAACTTCATCTTCCCCTGCACCACAGCCAGAAGAAATTGTGGGTGCTGCAATCGGTGGTGTATTAGAAGGGTTAGGATTTAAGAAAGAAGGAGAAGAAAAAAAAACAACTACTCAAGAACAAAAAGATAAAGATAAAAAAGAAGAAAAAGTTGGCTGGGGAAATGGTTATGGAAAATGGATTCTTGGTGGATGCTCTGCACTTTTAGGGAGTATAGGATTTTTTGTGGAAGATAATGTTATAAAAACAGTTTTAATTGGTTTTGGGGCATTGGGTGTTGGTGGTGCAATAGCATCAAATGTTGAAAGTGTGCAGACTATGTTTGGTGCACCACCTAAACCTCAGAAACAATCTTAAACCCTTAAAAAACCATTAACTACAATTATCTTTACGTTAGTAAAACCCTGAAACTTGGAATGAAAACATTGTATTGCATATAGTGCTAGTTCTTTTGGCTAGTACAAAAACATTCTTAATCATTATAATTATCTATTATGGATTTTAATAAATTAACAACAAATTCACAGCAAGCACTTGCAGAATGTAGATCAATACTTGAAAAGTATGAACACTCAGCACTTGAGCCTGAGCATATTTTAATTTCTTTAATTGAGCAAATAGATGGAATTGCTTCAAAAATATTAGATGAAGTTGGTGTAAGTAAAAAAAGAATTATAGATAAAATAAATGAATATTTAGCAAAACAGCCCAAGGGAAGAGCTTCAGCTACTGGTGGAGATCAATTATATTTAAGTTCTAAAGCAAATCTACTTCTTGAAAAGGCATTTGATGAAGCTAAAAACATGAAAGATGAATATATAAGCGTAGAGCATATTTTACTTGCTATTGCTGATGCTAATTCCAGGAGTGAAGCTCACAAAATTTTAAAAGACGAAGGTGTTACAAGAGAGCAGATTCTAAAGGTATTAACTAAAATAAGAGGAAATCAAAGAATTACCAGTCCTACTCCTGAAGCTACTTATGATGCTCTGGGTAAATATGGACGTGATCTTACAGAAACTGCAAAAAAAGGAAAACTTGATCCTGTAATTGGAAGAGATGAAGAAATCAGAAGGGTGATTCAGGTTTTATCCCGAAGAACAAAAAATAATCCTGTTTTAATTGGTGAACCTGGTGTAGGTAAGACTGCAATTGTAGAGGGGCTTGCACAAAGAATTGTAAGAGGTGATATTCCTGAAGGACTAAAAGATAAAAAAGTCATTGTTCTTGATATGGGAGCTTTAATTGCCGGTGCAAAATTCCGTGGTGAATTTGAAGAGAGATTAAAAGCAGTTTTAAAAGAAGTTCAGTCTCATGAGGGAGAAGTGATTTTATTTATCGATGAATTGCATACTGTTGTAGGTGCGGGTTCAACTGGTGAAGGTGCTATGGATGCTGGCAATCTTTTAAAACCAGCACTTGCTCGTGGGGAATTGCATTGTATAGGAGCTACTACTCTGGATGAGTATAGAAAGCATATTGAAAAAGATGCAGCGCTTGAAAGAAGATTTCAAACAGTGTTTGTAGATGAACCTTCAGTAGAAGAAACTATTTCTATATTAAGAGGCTTGAGAGAAAGATATGAAGTTCACCATGGTGTGAGAATTAAAGATGCGGCATTAGTAAGTGCTGCAGTTTTAAGTCATAGATATATTTCAGATAGATTCTTGCCTGATAAAGCGATTGACTTAGTAGATGAAGCAGGAGCAAAACTTAGAATAGAAATTGATTCTATGCCGGTTGAATTGGATGAGCTAGAAAGAAGAAGAATACAGCTCAGTATTGAAAGAGAAGCGTTAAAGAAAGAAAATGATTCTGCCTCTAAAGAAAGGCTTGAAAAGTTAGAAAAGGAATTAAATGAATTACAGGCAAAGGCTGATATCTTAAAAGCTCAGTGGCAGAAAGAAAAAGGTGGAATCTCTGTAATTAGACAAATTAAAGAACAAATTGAGGAAACAAAAAGACAGATAGATAAAGCAGAAAGAGAAACAGACTTACAGAAAGCTGCAGAGCTAAAGTATGGAAAATTAAATGAATTAGAAAAAAAATTAAAACAGGCATCACAAGCAGGTTCTCCTGAAAGTAATGGAAGGATGTTGAAGGAAGAGATAGATGAAGATGATATTGCAGAAGTGGTTTCTAAGTGGACACATATTCCTATAAGCAAATTGCTTGAAAGTGAAAAACAAAAGCTTATAAAACTTGAAGATGAAATTCATAAGCGTGTAATAGGGCAGGAAGAAGGAGTTGTAGCGGTTTGTAATGCAATTCGAAGATCAAGATCTGGCTTAAGTGATCCACAAAAACCAATTGGATCTTTTATTTTCCTTGGTCCAACTGGTGTAGGTAAAACAGAATTAGCTAAATCGCTTGCTTATGTTTTGTTTGATGATGAGCAAAATATGATTAGAATTGATATGAGTGAATATCAGGAAAAGCATACAGTAAGCAGATTGATTGGTGCACCGCCTGGATATGTTGGATTTGAAGAAGGTGGACAGCTTACTGAACAGGTGAGAAGAAAACCATATTCTGTAGTTTTATTCGATGAAATTGAAAAAGCACATGCTGATATCTTTAACATCCTTTTGCAGGTTTTAGATGATGGCAGGTTAACTGATTCTCAAGGCAGAGTGGTTGATTTTAAAAATACAACTATTATAATGACAAGTAATATTGGTAGTCAGATTATCCTTGAACATCAATTAAAACTCAGCATGGATGGTGGAGATTCTGAAGTTTATTATGAACAGGTCAAAGAAAAAGCTTTTGGTATTTTAAGAGAACATTTCAGACCAGAATTCTTAAACAGAGTAGATGAAATAGTTGTCTTTAACCCGCTTAAAACAAGTGAATTAACAAAAATTGTTGATATTCAGTTAGAGCATATTAAAAAGAGATTAGAGGAAAGGAAAATAAAGCTGGAATTAACAGATGACGCAAAAGAACATCTGGCTAGAGTTGGTTATGATCCTACCTTTGGTGCTAGACCTTTGAAGAGATTAATTCAAAAAGAGCTTGAAAATGAACTTGCAAAGGAACTTTTAAGTGGGAGATTTTCTGAAGGTGACATTATTAAAGTAGATTATGATGGGGATAAAGTTGTTTTTACTAAATTGGCGCACAAAGTGAAAATTTAATAATGTATAACACTCTATAATGTAACCATGGGTTACATTAAACAACTTTCAGAAGATTTAATAAAAAAAATTGCAGCTGGTGAAGTTATTGAAAGACCAGCATCTGTAATTAAAGAGCTTGTAGAAAATTCTATTGATGCTGGTGCTACAAAAATTCAAGTAGAAATTGAGCGTGGTGGGAAATATATAAAAGTTTCTGATAATGGTATGGGTATTGAACCTGACGATATTAATTTATTGTTTGCCAGACATGCCACGAGCAAGATCAGAAGCTTTGATGAATTATGGGATATACATACTCTGGGTTTTAGAGGTGAGGCTCTTTCCTCAATAAGTGCTGTAAGTAAGGTTACATGTAGATCAAAGCATGTAAACCAGGAGTATGGGTTTGAAATAAAGTTACAGGATGAAAAGATAAATAAAAGAACATCAGCAATTTCTATTGGAACAGTATTTGAAATAGATGATCTCTTTTACAATGTTCCAGCCAGACAAAAATTCTTAAAGTCAGAATCTACTGAATATGGACATATATTTGATATATTAATTCCTTTGGCATTATCACATCCTAAGATCTCATTTACACTTACAAGTAATAAAAATGTTGCTTTAAAATCAAGTGGTTCAAATGATTTACAGCAAGTTATTGAGGAGCTTCTTGGAAGCGATTTAAAAAATAAACTTATCCCTGTCTCAGGAAAGAATGACTTTCTTGATTTTAAGGGATTTGTTAGTGCGCTTGAAGTCTATAGACCAGACAGAAAGTCTGTATTCATTTTTATAAATAACAGACCAGTTAAGTGTCAAATTATTTCTAAGGCTATTTTTAGTGCTTTTGAAGGATTATTGCCAAAAGGGAAATATCCCGTAGTTATTTTAAATCTAAATTTTAAATCTAAGTTTGTCGATATAAATGTTCACCCTTCAAAAAAAGAAGTTAGATACACACAGCCAAATGATGTCTATAACTTGATCTTTCATTTAGTTCAAGATGCAATTACTAAATACTATAAAGAACAATACAAAGAAAAATCGATTTATTCTCTTGACCCGGCATTGAAGAGTGAAAAGACAATAGATAATGGAGGTAAGACTTCATCTTCAACTAGTGCTGCTACAGCCTCATATTCTCAGGCTGCTTTTGAGCTGTATACTCCAATTGAAAGCTTTACAGATGAAAAGATTGAGGATATTGATATTAAGCCACTCGTGCAAATCCTTTCTTCATCAAATTTAAAATGCAAGATTATCTATTCTAATAAACCATTTGCAAATATGACAAAGATTGGAAATAAAACTATTTTTGAAGTTGGAATGATTTATGAAGATGATTTGCAAGTTGTTTTTAGTGGGGAGATTGTTGGTGAGCCAAATTATCAAAAAGATTTTTTTAATTATTTATCAAATCTAAGCAGTATTATTTTTAAAACATACTCAGAAAATCAAACGGTTCTTCAAAAGAAAATCGTAAATAAAGACTTAGAGCAAGAAGATGTAAAAGAACCCAGTCGTAAGAAACCACCTGAAACACTTTTATACAAAGTGTGGGATAGAGACAACTGGACATGTGTATATTGTGGGAAGCAATTACTAGATCCAAAAATTGTTAAAAGGACTATTCCTGAGACAGAAAATGCATTTAAGACTTATATTAATGAAAAAGGTGAAAGTATAACCAATCATGTTTTAAGAGAGTATATTGCTACCTATGATCACTATTTACCGGTTAGCAAACTACCACAGTTTAACTTTGAAGAAGGAAATCTTTTTGCTTCCTGCATGGAGTGTAATAAAAAGAAATTAGACTCAATGGATATTCAAACCTGGAAGCCTGTTCGGAAAAATTCATGGAATCAGACTCTTGAAGTTGCAGGATTATGTTTTAGTGGACCGGATAAAGTAAAGTTAGAAACTAAAAGAACAAAATAGGGCTAACCTTTTTAAATGATTTCTACATAAAGTTGTGTTTCATAGCGCTATTACAGCTATTGCTAGGAAATATTAGACATATTTAATCTTTACGTTAATCAGCTATTAATAGTCCACCGTTAATATCCCTTCTTAATTAAGGAGCCTATTAGGCGTATATGTTTATATTAATAGAATACAATTTTTATTCAACTCCACCTGAAAATATTTCACTAGTAAAGTCTTCTGGTGATAATAATGAAAATAATTTAGATGATATTCTTGCAAAGAAATATGTGAAAGGTGATATTAATCAAAATGGTCAAATAGATGGTGATGATATTAAACTTTTCCTAAGCTATGTTACCGGTGAGCAAAAACCTGAAGATGCTGAAAGACTTAAAGCTGCAGATTTTAATGGTGATGGTAAAGTTAGCGGGTTGGATTTTGGTGAATTTCAAAGCATTATTAATGCACATAAAATTGATAAAGGTACTTATTTAAAAGAGGGATCTTTTCTCGGAACAGGTGGTATTCTTCCTGATGATGTTAGTGGAGTCAATAATTTAGATGATATAACTGGCGGAATATCTTTTGATTCAACTGATGGACCACCACATCCAAACCAAGATATATCAAAAGGTCCACAGCAAGGAGGACCTCCTGGCGGACAACAAGGTGGACCTCCTGGTGCTAAGCCTCAAGGACCTACAGGCGGAGCAAAACCGTTAAAGCCACTTGTGGAGAATCATTCAAATTATGATTCAGTTACACAGGGACTAATTGATGCTTTGCTTCAATCATTAGAAAATTCTAATTATGCAGACATTAACTGGGCACAGGTAATGGAAACTATACAGCAAATTATAAATGGTTTAGGTGGCGGCGGCGGTGGACATGATCCTGTCGATCCTGTCGATCCTGTCGATCCTGATGATCCTGATGATCCTGTAGATTTGGGACCTTATTTAAAAGGTGATGTTGATAATGACGGTGATATTGATAATGAAGATTTGAAGTTAGCAAAACAAATTGGCATAGATCCAGAGTTTGATGTTACTGATCCTGCTTACGATGCTGCTGATATAAATGATGATGGTTCTGTAGATCCAGCAGATATTGCACTATTTAAGAAGCGTTTAAAAGGTCCTAAGAATTTTGACTTTACATATGATAAAAAATTTGATGAAGAGGATTTGAATGTACTTGAAGATTATATAGATGGCAAATTGTTGCTAACTGATGCAGAATTTAAAGCTGCAGATTCAAATGGTGATGAAAACGTAGATGCAGAAGATTTGAATATTTTAAAAAATCGTTCTGAAGAAAGACCTGTTGGCGATATAAATAATGACGGTGTAATGGATCAAAAAGATTTAGATATTCTTGAGCTTGCAATTAAGAAAAAATATGATCTGACAAAAGAGGAAAAAACAGCTGCTGATTTGGATGGTAAAGGCGGGTTTACAAAAGCTGATATTGAATATTTTGAAAAGATATTAAAACCTCTTAAAAAAGGTGATCTTAATGGTGATGATAAGGTGGATGAAGCAGATTTGAGTCTAGCAAAAAACAGTGGGAAAGATAATCTCTTAACTAAAGAACAGCAAGATGCTGCTGATTTGAATGATGATGATATATTTGATCAAAAAGATATTGAGTTGTTTGAAAGTAAATTTAAGTCTAAAGCAGTTGGAGATCTTGATGATAATGGTATTGTTGATACTGCTGATCTTGCGCTTTTAATTAAAGCTAAAAATGATACTACAAGTCTAACATCATCTGAGATACAAACTATGGATATTAATCAAGATGGTGAAGTAAACGATAAAGATGTTAGCGCGATGGTTCAAAAATTTAACCCAAAAGTAAAAGGTAATGTAGATGAAACTCCATGGAAAGATAAAAATGATAATTTGATCCAAGTAATTGATTCAAGTGACATAAATATGCTTTCAGACTTCTTGAGTGGAAACGTTGGACTTAGTTTAGAACAAATACAAGCATGTGATATAGATGGAACTTTTGTAAATTATATTCAAAAGACCAGGGACAATTTATCTGACAGTGAAAAGACTAAACAAGACAATCACTATCTATATCTTTTTTCAAAATATGTAGAAGAGCTTCCAAGTCCTAATGTCACCTAAAATATTAAAAAGTTTATAAAGGATTTCGTAAATTTTAAGAATTAAATGGTGCCCTATGTCACCTAGTGATAGATTCACATCTTTTTTTAACCCAATTTTAATCCACTGAGTATTAAATGCCAATGAAATACAAAGATTCTTTGTATTTTTTATTTAATATAAATAGAGAGGTGCTCTAGCATTGTTTCTCTTTGATATAACGTTAGGAAATTCTGCAAACGGCCCAACTGACGGCTTTAATCAGCTATTTGAAGCTGAAGGCAAGGTTGAAAGTTTGGAATCATTATTGCGAAGTCTCTACATGAAAGAGGACTACGATTTTGATCCGAATACAGAGGGAAATCAAGCTAATCCTTATGTAGATAACACTAATCTTGAAGCAGTAAAACAAGAACTTTCAGTTGCAAGAGAGGCTGAGTTAAATATTTTATATACACAGGGAGATAGTCTGGATCATGATCCTTCCGCGAGACTAAATGAAATTAGAACTTCTGAGATTACTGCAGAGCAACAAATTCAAGAACTTCAATTAAAACTTGATGAATTAATGGCTTCTATTCAAAATGTTTCTATGGAACCCCAAGAAGAAGGAACAGAAATTACTCCACTGCCAAATGAAGAGGTTTTACAATTACAGGATCAACTTACTAGAATGACATCATATAGAAATGAATTATCTTCTTCTGATAAATTCTGGGATAGTCTGGTTAATATTCATAAAGAATATCAGTCAAATGTATACAAAGAAAATTTCTTTAATGGTCAGGCAATAGATGGAGAATCCCAAGGTGGATACAATACGCTAACTGCTTTTGAAGATATGCTTTATCAAATTCAGTCTGGAAATACTGGTATAAACTTTAGCTTCAACTCTCAAAGTATACAGTCATTTGATAATCTTTTTAGAGAAATTGATGATGGTGATTCAACCAATGATCAAGAGCAAATCAGACAGAAAATCGTTGATCTTAAAAAGAATGTGATTTCAAGTATTCCTACCATACAAAACGAAACATGGTTTAAAGAATTCCTTCAATCAAACACTGCTACCCTGAATAGAATTGATGAAACAACACTTGCTCTCCAAAAACAGACAGAAGACTTACATAATGCTTTTATGGCAATGGTTACAGGAGAATCTTCAGAAATAACTTTAGGTGGAGTTACTTATAAGAGTGCAGATGAAATTAAGGCACAAATTATTAATAACACTGTATATCTGCAGGACTTAACTTCAAATAAAGAATTTTTAAGTAAAATCTCTTCAATTGCTGCTTTAGAGGGAGATGCTCAAGGAAGTTTAATTGTAGACTCAGCTTATAGCTTTGATTCTGATGTGGAGAATGCTACAAAATTAAGAGAAGAGACAGAAGCAAAATATAGAACGATTGAGCTGGAACATATTATAGAAAATGACTTTGATGCTCTTAAAGAATTAAATGCTACCTTAAAACAAATAGAAAGTACTAACACTGGAGATGCTTCACAGGTTAGAGAGCAAATTTCAAAACTGAAGACAGATATTTTAAATAATTTAGCAGAGGCAAAAGATAATCCAGAGCTTAAATCTCTTTTACAATCCGCAGCAGATGAATTTGGTGTTAATAATGATTCAAAACAAGCATCACAGGCAAAACTAGATCAACTTCACGATGCATTTATCTCAATGGTGAAGGGTGACATAACTCAGGTTACTGTTGCAGGTGTTGTATATAAGAGTGTTGATCAAATAAAAGAACAGATATTAAACACAACAACATATCTCCAAGAACTTAATAATAATAGTGATTTCTCTCAACAAATGAAAAAAATCATTGGTTCAACTGGTGATGATACAACAGAATTAATTAATAATACGATTGCTGGACTCCAATCTGAATCAGTGACATTTCAAAAACTTGAACAAACTACACTTGCAGAATACAGAACATTAGAGTTAGAGACACTTATAACTCAGGACTTTGACAAGCTTGATGCTCTTGAGCTTGCGCTAAAGGGTGGAGATGGTGAAAACCTTGATGAAGTTAGAAGGGATATTTTAGATGTAAAAACAGCGTTGTTAGATAACTTGCTTGAAGCAAAAGAAAATCCTGAATTAAAACCATTACTTGAAGATGCTTCTAAGAGATTTGATTCATTAAGCCTTGAGTCACAAGCACAGTCTAATAATTTAAATGCTCTTCAGTTTGCATTCATATCGATGATGGCTGGTGGTAGTGCAATTGTAAATGGAACAGCTTATCAGGATCCTGAATCTCTGAAGGCTGAACTTTTAAAGACTAATTCGTATTTGATGGATATAAATGCAGAGAAAGACTTCTTCTTGCAGATTGGAAATATTTTAAGTTCGGATGATAAAGATGCTGATGCCGAAATGCTGGCAGAGTTAAGAACAGATATCTCGTCAGATTTTGAAAATAATCAAAATCTTGCAGACCTTGCTTCTTTAGACTACCGTTCAATGGAATTAAGAGGTCTTTTAACTACTCGTATGATTGGAAGAATCCCAAATTATGAAGTAGCTGGAGTCGATAATCAGAGCGTGGATGATATCAATAATGCATTAAAGCAAGTCGCAGAAGAAGAAGCAAGACTTAGAGAGCAGTTTAATTTACAAGATGAAAATTCAACAGTTAATCAGATATTTGCACGAATTATGGATCAAATGGTTGACTCCAGAGTAACTGATTTACAAAACACACAAAATTATCTAGAACAGTCACAAAATCAATTTTATGAAATGGCAAGAAATTTAGGTTATATAGCTCCTCAGTCTTTCTACTTTGAAGATCCTAACTTAGTTGCAGTCAGATTAGAATTAAACAAAGTTCAGGATTATCAAAATCAAACTAACGATCTGCAAACTTATTGGGATAAGATAATTGCTGAAAGTAATCAGGCAACACCTGCTGAAGCTCCAGCAACTGTTCAAATTAAACCAATGGCATTAAGAAGTGCTCCACCACCACCTTCTACTGAAACAAAACCAACTGAAAGTAATACTACTGAAACTAGTACTACGCAAAACAATACGCCAGATGCTTTTAAAGCTATAACTCTTACTAATCAGCAAAATGTTATTGGTCTAACACAAATATTTGATCTTGTAAGTGATAGAGATAGTGTTGAATCGCTTAAGACACGCCATGAGCAAATAAAAGAAGAGTTAGAGTATCTTGTAAATAGATTGGAATCACTCGATAAGAATTCTCCTGGCTATCAAGCTGAAAGACAAAAATTGATGGGTTCTATTACTGATCTTCAGTCAGCTTTAAGTGGTCTAGTTCAACAAATGGGTAAATCAAGTCTTTTAGAAAATATCGGGAAGTCAGTCAAAGAAGCTATTTCACAAGCATCAATTTATCAAAGAATTTATTCTAACTTTTAAGTTCAAGACAATCTTGATTTTTTAACTTTACAGTACATTGGAGTAATCGTCTCAGTCGATTGTGCTATTTATCACGCTAAAAGCAGTGACCTCGGTCTCTTAGAGTAGATTTCATTTATCAATTTTTAATTTTAATTGGATATAACTATACTGTCGGGATTAAACCCGGTAGTAAGTTTCATTGTAGATTAAGGAAGAATTAAGAGATTACTATAAAAACAACTATGAACCTTGACCCAATATTCAATAAGCTGATCAATATCTTCTCTTCAGAAAAGGAAACTCCTGAATTGAATATAAATGATATTGAGCATATTTTAAAGAGAAAATTAACAGAAACTCCTGCTATTGAAAATATTGATGAAACACCTCAAAAATTAACTTATAAACTGGGTGATTTAAATAATGACGGAAAAGTTGATTTTGATGATGTTTTGATCCTGAAAGATGTTCTGGATGGTAAACGTAAGCTAACTGAAGAAGAGCTTCTGCGTGCTGATTTGAATCAGGATGGTGAAATAGATTATAAAGATTTAAACATGCTCATTGATACTGTGATTGAGTCAAAAAGAGCCGAGGATCGGGTAATGGGATTACAGGGAAGGTATGATGAACTGCAAACACACCATGAAGATGGAACGTCTGCTTCACCTATGGAGTTAATGAAAATAAATACAGTAAAGGCAGAGCTTGAGCAGGCAATAGCAGACTTTATTTTAAAAAGCCATAAACAGGATTAGGTAATCCTATCCCAAAAAACTTCTTATTAGTTTCTTGACATCATGAATTACTGTTGATCTGTTTATCGAATATTCTGCGATGCACTGATAGGCTCTTCCTAAATGATCCAACTCTCTTGGAGCATGTACATTTTTAAATTGTGGTTCTTTATCTCTTAAAAAAATCAATCCTTCTTTTAGTCCAAATTCATTTGGTTCATTAGCGATAACTCCTATTTGAATCTCTTTGTCTTTAAGGTAAGGAGCCTCTTGTGATACTGGATGATCTTCAATACTAAAATCATCTTCTAAGCCTTTAAGCGCTTCTCCTATTTGCCTTACTAATGGAAGAGTTTGACTTTTGTGATAAACAAGTACTTTAATCATGGTTTGTATTCTATCACTTACAAATATTACACGTCATTGCAAGCTGAATACCCGCTAAAGGATGGGTCCGTTTGCCTGCGGGCGCCTAGGCGGAAAACTAGATGTGGCAATCTAACGTTATACATCAGGGTTAAATCACATTTTTGAGAGATTGATAGAGTCTACTTTCTAAGAAGAGAATCATATGGTTATACATATACCAAAACATTTACAAGCAAGATACAATTCTCCATTAGTCAAATTATGAATATTGTTAGCTCTATTTCTTCTGGATTAAGAACAGCTGTTGTTTTTACTGCTGGAGTTATTGCTTCAGCAAATAACGATGGCCTAGTTGCTCAACCCCCACCAAAGGATCTGCCTCCACCATCATCGATAAGTAAACCATATGTTCCAGGATCTATATTATTAGCACAAGCTGATAAAGCAGAAAAAAAAGAAGAGGTAAATAAACCAGCTTCTGGAATTCAATTAATCACTAAAAGGCATATTGATCTTATAAAGAAAACTCCAGATTCTATTTTTGCTTATGAAATTTTGAAAAGTCCTATAATTTCAATCTCAGATGAGGTTGAAAAGTTTGCAAGGGATAATAAAAACTCTTTTGCTGCAATGGCAATTGCAATGCGTCTTCCGAAAGATAGGATTACAAAAGAAGATATTGAGGCTTCCAGAAAAGAGCCTGGCACAAAATTTTATTTTGGATTAAATCAAAATCCAAACAGACCCTTTGAAAAAGAAGATTTTGAAAAATTAAAAACTTCAAACGAATATCATTTTTCTATAATTGCCAGAGGTCATATGACTGATGAAGTTAGAAAGTTGATTACTGATGAAATTAATCTGAGTAAATGGTATGTCTACTATGGTGTACAAAATCCTGATTTTATAGATTCTCAAAAATCTCAGGAATTACTTCGTGATATGGCATTAAAATGTCCTGGTAGCTGGGCTGCAGAAGGTGCACCGGTAAACCCAAGATTTAATCCTACAGATCAAATAATTCTAAATTCTTTAAAACAACCTACTACCCTTGGTGCACGGACTCTTTTAAAAAGTAAAAATTTAAAAATTACGCCAATGGCTTTAGCTTTTGCAAATGTGGATAGTAATGTTAAAAGTAATTTAGGCAAGCATGTCTCATATTATGGTGAGCTTTACCCCTATAACTCATCAGCAGTAAAAGATGTTGATAAAGATGCTGCTCAGGAATTTTATACCAGTACCTATGCAAAGATCGTGATGTCAAACTCTGCTACCAGAGTAACTAAAGATCAAATAGATTTTGCTCTTAAAGATACAGATCATGCAAATAGTGCTTATGCAGTAGGTACCTTCTCAAATCCAAGCACTGAAATTACAAATGATCACCTTGAGTGGGTAGTAAGCAGTAAAGAAAATGCAAACACTTATGCTGCATATGAAATAAGTAGAAGGCTTACATGGCAGCAATTTAATACTGTACTTAAAAGAGGTACTTTTAGAAATATTATGAAAGGACCTTTCTGTGATACTTTGGCTGGTAAGGGTGCCGGGGAAAATTATTCCTTTGCTTCTTTAACAGGACAGGGATTTAACATATTTGGTTCAGACGACAGAAAATTTATAAGAGAAATAAGATTTAGTCAGGGGGCTTATGGTTCTGTGTCAAGTATTGCTTTTATTCCTGATGAGGATGATAAAAAAGAAGCAAAAGGAGAGTTTGCACCGCCAGCATATTCTTTTAATATGGGAAGGAATGTGACATGGGGAAAGATTTCAGATGCTGAGCAGGATTATATGATTAGTAATCCTACAAAGTCTTTGTCGCTGGGTCTGGCTGGAAATATAAATCTGGAGAGAAATGAAAAGCTATCTACATTTGTTCAGAAACTAACAAAGACTTCTCCGAAGTCACAGATTTTATATGAAATTACGGTTAATCCAAAATGGGTTTCTGGACTTGAAGCAAAGCAAAGAGATGAAGAAACAAAATCTATGCTTGAAAACCCGGATAGTAAAACTGCAGAAGGATATTTTGAGAATTCAGAAGTTTTTATAGGTGAAGATATTAAAAAAGTTCTAAGAGAAAATCCAAATTCACGAGGTGCGCTTGGAGCAGCAAAAAATTCCTTTGGTTTTATAGTAGGACTAAAAGATATAGAATTTGCACTTAGTGAAAAGGGACAAAAGACACTTTTTGGTTCTACTATTCTTTCCAGATGGGATTTCCCCGGTGAAAGGCTTATTGAAGAAGCCCGAAAGACTAATAGTGGACATTTAAGACTTGCAATTCTTTTCCACCCTGCTTTTCAGATTAACCTGGCAGATACAGAATTTAAGCTAGGGCGATAATTTGTAACATGTCATTGCGAGCCGAATAAAATGAGGTGTGGCAATCTCCTAACGCTACATGTCAATGTGGATAAATAATAGATAACATTGAGAAAACTAATTAGCTCTTGTTGGGTTCAGGCTTATCTTTGCACATTTCTACGGTAGCAAGTTTGTTCTTTTTAATAGCTCTGCTTGCGCTTGTAGGAGCATCCCAGAGTATGGAGATAGGCCATAGAAGTAAATCTAACACTCCTAATCCAATCTGACCGGTATAAAAAGATCCTCCACCGGGAAGAAATGCAAAGGCTGCAGCGGCAGCTGGATCTTTGATTTTTATTTCTGGGCATCCAGCTTCTTTTGCTTTCATAAAATCTACATCTAGCTTGTCATCAAGATCATAAGCAAATGATCCACCAATACTTGAAATTAAAATCGATAGTGAAACTAAAAAACATAATATTATTCGTAGCATTATTACCTCCAAGGTTGGGTTTATTATAGTTTAAATTAATAGGGCTGTAAACGTAACACGTCATTGCGAGGAGCGTTAGCGACGAAGCAATCCCGAGCAATTTATGTAAACATAGATCTGGATTGCCACGCCTCGCTTTGCTCGGCTCTCAATGACATTTTAATAAAACTCCGGATTCTCTAGTCTAAATTGTTTCCCGATTAAATGTCTTCTATGAGAGAAAAATCTATTTGAGACACCACCAGAAACATCTTCTGCAATTGCTTTCACTCTTTGCATAAATCCATCTTCAAAGTTAAACATTCTAAATGCTGTATTTAAGATACTAAGCGGTAAAGCTGTAAATCCAAAATATGAAAGATTTCTTTTTTCTTTATTAAACTCTCTCAGGTTATCAATCTCAGCTTTTTGGAATCTTTCAGTACTTTCTGTAGCTCTCAATGCTTCATCCAGTTCTTTTGTCTCGTTATACATAGGCATTATTATTTTCGGTAAATAAATCATTTGTTGTGAGACAAAGGCAGATGCACTTAAGGTATCAAGTAGTTTACTGTTTATATGAAATACTTTTAAAATCGTACTACTGATATTCCCAATAGCTACAGAGAAAACACCATACATTCCAAGAACAGGAGAAATAGTCTCGGCAAGTTTCTTAGAAGAACTTTTCTGAGTCACAATATCAGAGCTAAATGTATTTTTTATGTTTTTAAATGACTGTTTTAAAAACTTAGAAAAGATTTGATCTTTCTTTTTAGTTAATCCTGCATTTTTATAATGCCTTTCCATAAAATAAGAAAAAGAGATGTTATCTCTTTCTTTAATCGCTTTTATTTCTTCTTTGCTTTTCTTATTCCCAAATAGTGAAAGTGGTTTATTCCATAGATAAGATAAAAAGTCAGTAAAAAACTGTTGGTTTATATGTGCTCCCATTCTACTTCTCCACCAGAGAGATGTAGGAAGTGAGAGGAGTTTTTTAGCAGGATCAGAGACACTATGCGGTAAGACTTCCAGTACTGCATAAGCCCATGAATTAATCTTAGTTTCAGTGAAGACAGAAGCTTCAGAGAGCTTACCAGCTACTTTATTTCCATAGACACTAGCCTGATACTGATTCATAGCAGCGTCATCATCATGCCTGCCGTAAATAGAATACTGAGTAAAGCTTCTAATTCCCTTTGTAATTCCATAAGCCAAATCAACAATCTTCTTTACAAACCATGGAGTAGACTCACTATCCAAAAGCTCTTTTACTATTCCTATAAAAATATTTGCACTGGTAGCCTGGGAGCCGGTGAGACCAAATCGTTCGTTGTCGTGGGCAGATTCTTTGGCACGATATGCGTTTTCTTTAGAGTATTCAACAACGGTACGAGCTTCTTGAAGAGTAAATCCATGAGCATATAATATTTTGTAACACTTCAAAATATGTTCAGGTTTTTTTACAAGATCATTAATCCACAACTTATTAAAGACTGTTTTTTGTTTTTCAGTTGGATTATCAAAGAAATCATTTGCTTGAAAAAGATCTGTTATTCCTTTTGTTCCTGGAGGAGTAAGACTTTCCAAATTTCTTTTTGTCATTGGTTGTTTTTCTTTACTCAAGCAATCATAAAGAGATTTACTAAATGAATTAGTTTTTGATATTGCTGAAACCATGTTAATAGGGATATTCCCAAAGGTTAATTTCAGACAAACTCAGGAAAAATCTCTGAAATAGTTAAGAAAACTGATGTTAAGACATAAAGTAATGTTAAGAATCAGAGGTAAACTCTGTATTGCAATTAAGAAATAGAGTTAAATTCTTTAAGTTAGTTTATTTGCAGAGAATTGAGGATTAAATAATGAGTAGTTTATCAGTGAATATGAACCCCTTTAGAGCACTTGATGCTCAGCTTAGTAAGCTAAAAGCCATGAGTGAGCAAGAACTAGATCAGCTCTTGGAACAAGTAGACATTAATTCAGAACCAGAGAATAACCTCCCACCAAATGCATTTAGAGAATTAATGCCACCATCGCAAACTTTTGGCGAAGGTGATGGTTAGAGTTTAAATTTTTTATTATTACTCTAATATTTCTTCAATAAGATAAGCGATATTGCCAAATTCAGTTTTGTCTAAACGTCCAATAAGCTTAACCACTTCTCCAACCCTATTTTTGAGTCGGTCAAAAATACTTGCTTTAGCAACTGCTTCTAATGTATCAGACTCATCTTCTAAAAGAATTGATTGTCCGCATAATTGCTTTTCTGGTACAAATTTTAGATTAACTGTTAACTCAAGATTTCTTATTAACGTTGAATCAATAGGTGTTTCTTTATATTTATATTTTATTTCTTTTATATTTATCATAGGTTACTGTCCCAATTTATCTATTAATATTGCACTAGAAGCTTCACCAGGATTATCAAAATTTAATTGAGAATTTGGAAGTACAAATTGTAGCGGAAAGGTTTCGTTGGTAATTAGGTTGGTATTGAAAGTGTTAACAACTAAATCAATAAAGGCTTCAGCTCGATCCGGCTCAAGTATTCCTTTGCTAGATGGTTTTCCAGCTTCAAAAGTCCCAGAAGCATAAAGTCTTAAAGCTTCTGCAATTTCTGATACTGAAACGTTTATATTTGGTTGTAATGATAGTCTTGTTAGATAGGCACCTGCTCCTGTTGGATTTAAAATAGTTTGAATATCACCTTCTGGGCTGTTAAGGATTGTTCTTGACTGTATTACTTTATCTACAGTTGTGAATCTCCCATACTTTCTAAAAACCCCACCCCAGAAATTACCTATTGGTGAAGGAAGATTTAATAGAGTCTTTTGAGGAACATTTGCAGTCATGCTGAAAGTGTTTTGTTCATTGAATTGCAAATGGATATTATATTGTCCATTTTGTATACAGCCAGTAAATATTCCTGGTTGTAATGGTATATGTGAAAATGGTTCAATAACTTTTAAGTTTGTATTAAATAATTCATTTGTAGCTGAAATACTTACCATTGTATTTGTTCTCTTAATATCTAAATTATTTAAATCTTTCCCTATGAAAAATCTTCTATCTATTATACCTATTACATTTGTACATGTAGTATCTGTCGTATCTGATTTTAACTGTGCATGTGAAAGAGTGAAATAAAGAACTAGCCCAAGCAGTCCTATAGCTGCTATATCTGGAGCACTCAAGGTTCCAGCACCTATAGCTGCTGCATTTGCTAAGCCATTAAGTAGAACGGAATTTGAAAGCCCAGAAGCATTTACTTGTGGACTTATTGTTCCGATTGTTCTTAAAGTGTTTGCTGAATTAATAAGTGAAACTATATAAGGAAGGTTTGTCTTAGTTGAAGTTGAAATATATTCTAAGTAGTTTGTTGATGATATTCCACAAGTTAAAGTACTACCAGTAATCTGTGCTTTAAGATTTGATTCTCTATTATCATCTTTTAGTACACATCGTAATTGATCTATCGTGTAAAGAAGTTCATACGTGGCTTCCTGTGTCTCTAAATCATAGCCATTGTTATTGTCTTCACTTAAAAGTTTTAGATCTTTTAGAAGCCGTTTAAAATCTTTTAAAGATATTTTGTCATTAGAAGAGAAACTTAATCCTTTAACACCAAGAATAGGATCATCCGATATTGTAGCCGTTCCATTAGTTACAAATGGAAGATTAATAGTATCAGTTTCATTGCTTGATTCTGTAAAGAAAGAGCTTTCACCAATTTTTAGTTCACATACATCACTCTCTCCACCAGAAGTCAGAGTAAATATTACTTCTGTATAAATACTCCATGCTTGAGGAAGAGTGAATGAGATTATTCCACTTTGAGCCCAGTCAGTTTTATCTTTAAATTCTACGGGAAGTGGAATTGATTTATCGATAGTGCCATCAGGTTTCTTTCCATTAATTGAGACATATGCTGACTTTGTAGATTTGAGAGCATAGTTAAAATCTATACTTTGACTGATACTTGCAGCATTTGGCTCCAGATTACAGAAAGTTATCTGCACAGAAGGGTCGAAAATTGGCACCGTTGATACTGTTTTGAATTGACCATTAAGAATATTGAAATTAAATTTATTTTTATTTAATTTATCCTGTACGAAGTTTAAGAAATCATCACTTCTGTTTAATGTAACTAGTGCCTCTGTAGTTTCAGGAGGTAGATTTTCTATTTTTTTAGTTTTTGATTGTTGTCCTTTTGGAATAAGAACTGATGTATTAAATTCCCCGAGATTTCCAAGAATCATGCCACTTTCATCTTTAGGCTCTACCACTAATTCCAGAGGGAATCTCTTTCCTTTTGGTCCGTAACTCGGAATATTGTTTTTAATTGTTAGATTTAAAACTTTTGTATTCGTTTTTGAATTTGTTTTTAAAGCACCTTTTACTACTGGCTTGTCTAAGAGAATTAATTCTTGTGGCTCAGCATATGACTCAGTCGGAAATGTAGAAACTGAAGGAGATAAAGTAGTAATTTCATTGTAGAGAAAAATCGGACCAATGGCACTTAGGTTTTCAAAAGCATCTTTAAAATTGTTTTCTGTACTGAGATTGAAGTTTAAATTATATTCAAAGCTTACAGTGTCTTCATTCAGACTACTTGCCATAATTCCTTTAATGACTGAATCATTGTTATTACTAGAGGTAACGATTCTTATAACGTCATCAGAACCAAACCTAATTCCATACTTTGCAAGATTTTTAATTTTATCTGTGCTTAATGCCTGTAAGTCAACAGGAAGTTTAGCCTTATCTAAGATAGATTTAATTAAAGTTTTTGAAGATTGGATAACAGTGTATTCTTCCGGCTGAATAATCTCTACAGCAACTTCAGGATTTGACTTAATATCTTTGAAATTGGCAAGGTATGAAGACCAGCTATCAGTTAGATTCCCTGAATCAGGAGAAAAACTTATAGGAAGAGTAAGTGTATATGAAGAAGAATCTTTTGTTAGTTCTTTAGGTGTGTAACTAAAAGAACAATTTGCTGCTAGTTCTCTTGTGGGGGATAAAATATTTGGCTGATAATTACAGCTAACAGTTACATTATCTCTTTCTCCTGTAGGAGTTTGAATATATGCCTGCCCTAAACGTGGAAGATGGTCTTGATCTTTTATCGGAATAGAATCGTATAAGTTTAAATTAAATGTAATATTATTTAATTTATTCCAAAGTAAGTTCTGAGGTTTTAAAGCAGATATTTTCGCATTATAATCCCTTGTAATGTTAATAATGAAATTGTTCGTGAGCTGAGTTGAATAGTTTTCTAAAGTTGTACCAAAGTGACTTCTTGAAGTGTCTGTAGAAGTGATTGTATGGGAAAAATTATACTGCCCAATAGTCCAGTATAAAGTAGGATCTGGAGAGTTTGCATTAATATCAAATAGTTCATTTGATAAAGTTCTATTTAGTATGAAAGATTCATAGACATCATAAGTGTTGCTACTACATCCATCTATATCGCCCAAGGTGCCAGAGTTACTAATTGTATTTGAGTTAATTGGTGGATATGCACCTTTACCATTCAATAGGATTTCTTTAGTTCCAAATTGTAATTTGGATAAATCATTGACTTGTAACTCAAAAGGTGTCTCACTATCACTTACAGGCAAATCATCATCGTCACAAATCTTGGACTTAATAACTAATTCAAACGGTTCACCTTGTTTGAAGTTATGAGGTTGACCATCATTATAAATAATTTGGACATCGTTATTTGATACATTGCTTAGTAATTTGATTTGTCTGTTGTCATTTATATTAATTTCATCACTTGTAATATTCCCAGCTCTGTCTTTTACATTGATTTCTACTTTAGATAGAGGGGAATCTAAAGTATTTGGATCAATAACAATGCTAAAAGCTTTTTTACCATTATCAAGCTCCTCAATGTCATCTTCATACAATTCCTTGAATGAATTATTTTCATTTATTCTGTAGGAAATTGAGTGAAATTGTTTATCTTCAATAGTTCCAGAAATTAAGAGCTTATTCTCAGGAAGAATTAAATCATTTTCATTAGGTGACTCTATATTTAGTAGAGGTGCTTCTGTATCCACTATAATCTCTCTTTCTTCACTCATAAAGAGTTCATCGGAGGAATCTACAGTTTCAAAGTAATAAGTGTTTATACCTTCACTTAATGAGATCGTTTGATTTTCACTAGTTTGATCTAGTTCTGTCGTAGTTTCATTTTCGTCTTCATCTCTTACCTTGATTTTTAAGCTGTTGTTTGGATCATCAGGATTTGCAAAGGATGTTAGTACCATAAAGGTAACAATTGATTGGTTTGTAAATGATACATCTGAGAGATCGTCTAATAGATAGACTCCACTTGTACCAGTTCCGGCTACTGTGATTTCTGGAACATTAAAGACAAATTTTCTTATAGACTCTTCTATATAAACTGTTAGCTTTGGTGTATATGTTCCTGGCGTAGTGTAAGTGTGAGTAAAAGTTTTTGTGAGTAACTGATCAAGGGTAATATTTTCTAATTCAATATGAGATTCTTCGCTAGAGTTTACCCTGAGCGAAGCGAATGGGCTCGCAATGACAGAGTCACCCCAATCAAGCTCATATTTTGAAACTGTTGCATTAACTGCTTTTGCGGTTTCATTATCGATCATTAGATTTACAGTCAATGGGACTATTCCTGAAGCTTGCTCTGGTCTTACATCTAAGAGAACAAAGTTTGGTTCAGCATTAAATGTAATTGTTCCAGCACTTGCTTCCCAAGTTTCTTTTTGTCCACTTCTAAACACCGTAGAAACTGTAAGTTTTGGTGTAACCGATTTCCTGTCTGTGTATGGCGAACCATTAAAAGATTTATTATTGTCAAAGTAATAGTGCGTAGGATTTGGAGAGGTGCAGTCATCTGGAAGAGAATTTCCCTTACAGCTTTCATCCCCAAAATCCCATTTATATGTTTGTGACTGAACATGACCACCAAGAACTTTTACATCAGATTTGAATCTTACGGGGATTCCTGCAGTCCCACTGGGGATTACTTCGTCGCTATTGCTCCCTGCAATGACATTTGGATCGTAAACTTTTTTATCAGAAGGATTCGTCGTGGCAAATACTATTACTCTTTGTGAAGGTTTTGTCAGTGTAACTGATTCTGTAGAAGCCGTATCCGTCAATCCGGCTTTGTCTTTTACAGTAAGTGTTGCAAAGTAACTTCCCGGAGTAAAGAGACTTCCTGAATAGAAACTCTTCCCATCTTCTGACACTTTTCCATCAATTGGCAGTGATACTAACTGTGAATCCTGATTAAATCTTAGCTCAAAGAGTTTCCAGTTATTTAACTTTGAGTCTACAAAATCAAGAGCACTTGAAAATCTTTGGTTTGGATCGTAGCTATCTAAATCTACAAAGGTAGTAAATAATGGTGGTGTAGTAGTAAATGTATCTCCTGAAACTTTTGCTTTAGCTATTGGATTGTAGTTTGGATATATAAAAACTGTTGGTCCATTATATGTTCCTATCTTTGTTTGAACACCATTTTCATTCCAGAATAAGTCTACCTGTGGATTTGCGATTTGTGGAGTAGTTAAAGATTTGTTTGTGTTTTGATAAGTGAAAGTATAGTTATCATTTGCTATAGCTAAGCTTTCTCTGCCATCTCCAGATTTGAAATTATATCTTAGATTTGAAGAGTATTCCTGACCCGTAGAAATTTGTACTTTGTATTTTATGGAGTGTCCATCCTGAATTACTTTATTTCCCACCTGGACAAATCCTACATTGTCGGAAGAGTTCTCTTCAATTCCAAAAATAGTTCCTACTGCTGGTTTTGGTGTAAAAGTTAATCTGTGTGAAGCAGGAATTAAAGTATCTGAATATTCACTCAAGATACTTCTTGCTGCTAAATATTTCAATGCTTCAATACTTGTAAACTCTTCGCCAATGGATGAGTTTCTTTGAACAGTAGCAATTACTTTACAATTTCCATTTTTTGATTGTAGGTTTAATGGAATTGAATCTTTAAAGAATGTATCCCCATTTGAATCTTTTACTCCATTTATCGTAGTAGTAGAAAAGTTATTTGAGTTATTTATAGCAGTAAGAAGTTTTCCATCAGGATCAAATACTGCAATATAAGCTGTATATGTAGCGTTTGGATTGTTTCCTTTTACTTTTAGTTCTACATCAAAACTGTTTCCGGGGAATGGTTGTATCGGTGTAATTTTAAAGGAACTATCTACCAGTTTGAAATCATCTGTGACTGCAAGAGAAAGAATTGAAGAATCTTTTCCATTTCCATGGAGTTGTACTAGTTTTGCTCCAGGACTTGAGAATTTGTCTGGTATATAAACTATAATTTGATTTTTATTTACGGAGTTTTTAGTAATTATCTGATTATCAATGGTTACATTTGTATTTTGATCAAAATTATCTCCGTTAATTGTAAGTATCCTCTTATTTCCTTCCAGAGAAATGTTATTAGGGCTTATTGAATAAAGTTTTGGACCACTGTTGTTTGTAAATATCACATCATTTACATAAAGTAAGTCATTTGGATTTCCATTAAAACTTATTTTTAGTTCATGTAATCCGCTTGAAAGAGTTCTTGTATCCAGATTTTCCCAGGATAGAGTTTGACTTGTTTGTACAAAGCTTCTGCTAATAAGGTTTCCATCAATCCAGAAATCCACATAGTTCCAATCTGGAGTTCCTGATTTGTAGTGAGATAAATTGAGTGAGGTTTTCACATCATAAGTATTATCCAGGCAAAATGGAGTACTTACTGAACCTGAACCCTGAATAGTTGCAGAAGGTGAACTTAAGAAAGTATTGTTTCCACTAAGTACTGTAGTAGAGTCACTTCCCCAGTATGTTTGCGGCAATGTTTTCTTTAAGTTACAGACATTGCTTTGATTTGCCTTTGCTGTGTAGTAAGAAATGTTTGATTGGGAGCCGTCAGAATTTAAAACCGATATTGATTTTCCTCCTAAATACTGAACGAGGTTAGCTGGTATTCTTATGTAGATTGTATTTGCATCATTTGCAAATGGTGTAAGTAAGTATCCATCAAAATAAACTCGAGATGTTTCTCTAAAATTATTTCCGTTAATTCTTAAGTCAAATGCTCCTCGACCAGCAGTTCCTTCTGTTGGGAAAATTGAAGAGATTTGTGGCTGAACTGTTTTTGTAAATGTAAAATATCCGGATGTCCAGGTTCCTGAAGCTAATTCATTTCCAGAATTATCTGTTGGTCTAAATTCTACTTTTATCCTTGGATTTGTAGTTGTGCTTGTAAATGATATTCCAGCGCCTGCCCACCATTGTATTGAACCTGCAAGCTTTGAATCTACGTAAACATTTGTCTTTGTCCATTTTGCAAAAGGAGTATTGGCAAGAGAACCTTTCCAGCCAAGTTCAATGTATCCATCTCTTTCAGTAATAACATCCAGTGTTAATGAATTTGAGCTGCTTGGGCTAATTGTTACCCATGGATTTACTACATAGTTAAAGTTTGAGATTTCAAACCCAGCAGTTTGTAGCTTTGTGATTTTTTGAGCAGAATTTGAAGCAGCTACACGGGTATTTAAAGAAGCTGCTTCAGTTTCTCCGCTCTTTTGTGGTGATTTTGTTTCACCAACAAAACCTCTTACAAAAAATCCTTGATTAATCAAATCTTGAATCTCCACGTCATTGCGAGGAGCCTCTAAAGGAGGCGACGTGGCAATCTCATAAGTGTTAGAACGCTCATGAGATTGCTTCGTCAGTTTTTCAAACTTCCTCGCAATGACATATGGGGTAAGTTCTTTTTTCTCCCCATATTCCCTATTCCCTAAATCCCCAAATCCTTTTTCTACAAAATCACTTACAGCACTAGGTAAAGCAATTCTTTCTACTACCACACCAAGTTCATCTACATTTAAGCCAACATTAAACGTTATAGCAATTTCTTCATTTGTTTCTTGTTCTGCTGTTGAGCTGTTCCTTGCAATTTGATTTCCATTTGTATCTGTAGCTGATAGTTTTAATGTATATAATCCAGGAGGCAGATCTGCAGGAATGCTAATACTTTCTTCTAAGTATTGTTCATTTGTTATTGAGTTATCTTTGTTCTTACTTTCTAAATCAATTACTTTTTGCGTAATTATTTTTTCATCCAGCCCATATAACGTATAGCCAAAATTACTTAATCCAATATTATCTCTGACAAAACAGGACAGTCTAACTGCTCCACCAGGATTAACGGTCTTAGGCTCAATTGTTATTGGTCCAATTTCTGGTTTTTTGTTATCAGATGAAATGAATATATCAGTGACTTCTTTTATCATTGACTCAATTGCAGATTCAATTTCTTCTTTTGTATAAGTGTCATTCTGAGGAGCATCAGCGACGAAGAATCTCTTAACGTTAGTAGATTCTTCGCTATCGCTCAGAATGACATTATTTGAACGAAACAATGCTTCGTTGCTAACGCTCCTTGCAGTGGCATATTTAGCAATCTTTATAGAAGAAGCCTGTGCAAAGCCTACATTATTTTCATTATCTACGACAACTAAAGTTGGAGTAAAAGTACCTTCACTGTTATATGTATGCTTTGGTGAAATCTCTGTAGACTTTTCACCATCACCAAAGTCCCATGTAAGAATTTGTAGTCCACCACCTGCTTTTGGATCATAACTTTCAGAAGCATCAAAATTTATCTCTAGTCCCGGTTCGCCAATATTTTTATCGCTTAGTATTTTAGCTATTGCAACAGGTGCTTGATCTGGTGTAATAGTATAAGTCTCCCCATAGAATCTAGTTTTTGTTCCATCTGATTTTTCTATTTCTAATATTGGTGTGTATTGTCCTGCTTTTGTAAAAGTATATTCAAATTCTTCATTTGTAGAGATTAGCTCATTATTCACTTCATCGGAAAGATCAATCAAATTTCCATTTACATCCCATGTTCTAGCACTCCATATCCATTTGTATTGAAGAGGTGTATTAGGATTTTGCGGATCAAAGCTTCCAACAGCAGATAGCTTTATCATTGCCTGACCAACAATACCGCTATCATTTCCTTCTAGCTTTGTTATTTGTCCGACTGGTGTATTATTTGCTCCAACAATAACATTTCCAATATTTATTTTTTTAAGTCTGTTGTCAGGTGTAAACGCTGTTAATGATGCTAGATATACTCCGGGATCCTGATAGGTGTGTTTAATTATTCCTTGAGTACTATCTATTATTTGAGAATTACCATCTCCAAAATCCAGCTTAATACTTACAGCTTTACCGTCATAATCCTGTGAACTGCTTCCATCAAAGGTAACTTCAAAAGGAGCATTTCCTGTCGTTTGATCTAACTTAGCATTTGCAAGTGGTTGTGGCTTTAAAACTATTGTTGAAATTGTTTTTGAGCTTTCTCCCCTGCGAGTATCACTAACTGTAAGTTTTACATTATAGGTTCCTGAATCTTTGTATTCATGTTTTGGACTTACTTCGTTACTTGTTGTATTGTCACCAAAGTCCCAAGTATACGTAAGCTCTTCATTATCAGGATCATAAGTTCCATTACTTACAAATTGAACTTCACTGGTGAAAAACCCTTCCTTATTTTGTTTTAAAATACTTTCTTTTGGAACTGCTGCGATTTGAGTTATTGGTAAGTTGTTTGGTGGGAGTAGTGTAATTTTTGTAGAAGTGATGGTTGTCTTTGCTCCAAGGATATCGTTAACTATAAGCTTTGGCTGATATTTACCTGGAATTGTGTATGTGTGAGATGGGTTTTGTTCAGTACTGGTTTGTCCATCACCAAATTCCCAATAGTAGGATATTTCATCATTCTCTTTATCACTAACATTTGCAGTAAATGTAATACTAAGTGGAACATCTCCCTTTGTTTCATTTAATATAAAGACTCCTTCGGGAGCAAAGTTCTTTTCTCTTATTTCGATTTCTTTTGTAATAGCAGAAGTTTTTCCATAAGCATTTACTACATTTAAACGGGCTATGTATTTCCCCGGTTTTTTATAAGTATGAGATATTACGGGATCTGTAGAAGTATTCTGATTCTCTTCAGTTGAATTTTCTAAATCCCCCAAGTTCCAAGAATAACTAAGCGCTTGTCCAAAATATTTTGCTAGTAAATCCTCAGTAGTTCTTCCATCAAAAGTAATAATCTGTGGTGCTACTCCAATGCTTGGTGTTGCATTGATTTTTGCAATTGGAATTGGATTTACTACCATTACATTAAAGCCTTTGCTTACCCCACCTAAAGGAGGTGGATTTGCTACAAAGATTTCAAAATTATTTTCTTTATTTAAATAGTTTGCTGGAATAGTGGTAATCAACTTATTTGGTGAAACATATTTGGTTTGGATTTTCAGTGTTCCTATTGAAGCAACTGAATCTTGTACAAAATTGTCACCTTCTAAACTTACATCAATAGATCCTCCGTTTTGTGATATTGGTAAGAGGTTGGGAGATATAAGTCCAAGAAGAGGTATTCCATTAAACACTTTATATGAAACATTATCGCTGGTAAGTTTAAGAGCTTCACCAGTAAATGAAGTAAGAGAATAGCTTGCAGGGAGTGAGGTAAGTCTAATTGCTTCAGCAGTTTGTGATATAGAGTAGCTTACAGGATTAGAGGACAGTTGAATAGCAGATGCAAGGTCTATAGTGCTATAGCTTACAGGATTGGAAGAAAGCTGAATAGCGGATGCAAGATTTGTAATATTAAAGCTTACTGGTAAAGAACTTGATTGAATTGCTGTTGGGGATAAAGAAGTATCAAAGCTTACTGGTTTGGACTGAACTATTGAAAGGTTAAAGTCATTTGTTGTTTGGGCTTTAGAAGGCAAGAATGAAAACGGATCAAGAAATAGAAATTTCAAACACAGGAAAAGAAGAAATACTTTTCTAAACATGAAACTATATTTCTTAAAGTATCTTGTTAAGAAATAAGCTGAAACTCCGAAGCGCTTTCCTCTTGTTATTATTATTTCAAGGTAGAAATGTCTTTTCATAGCTTTTTCCTATAGGTTGCCTGGGTATCTATTCTGGTATAGCCAATAGTGTTAGACACTACAGGCTATTTTCTAAGCGTGTTCCCCAGATATAAATTTTCTTATTATTGTTTTGACCAAGTCCACCAATAATAAGTGTTTTACTTTGATTATCCTGGTTTGTATCGCTAATTACAGAGAACTTTTGCCAGGTGGTGGTTACGCTTGCATTTGTGTATGCAAAGTTAGTTGGATTATTGCTTGCAAATTGTCCTGCAGCACTACAGCTTGCATCACTGCATGTAGGTCCAATTCCAATCGGGATATTTGCAGTTCCTGAATCTGTTCTCATCCAGACTGTAAATTTACTTTTCCAGGACCATGGTGCAATATTTGGTAAGTAAATAGCATCATTTATGGGACCAAAATTTATTGATGTTGCATCAGTTACGTTGTTGTCAGGATCTATAGCTGTACCACTTATTATTTGAGTGTTACTGTAATCGCTTGCATATGTGTGTTTCCATCCAGCATATCTAGAAAAATCAAATCTTGCCAAAATAGGAATTTTGTTGATATTTGTTGCTGCGCCTGAAGCACCAATTGAAGGAAGGTTTACTTCATTTCTTTTTATTGCACTTATTGGTGGTTCTGGAGGGATCTGATCTATTACTAGAGGAGCTACACCTGGTAAATATACTCCTGGAGCTGGAATAAATGGATCAGTTTCAGCTTTAATTACTTTGCTACTTCCTGCTTCTATGTTTATAGGAATGGAAGCTATTCCATTTACTAGTTTTGCAGAGTTGTTAGTATTAGTGGTGCTTCCATCGGAATTCACACTTAGTAATTTTACAGTTGTTCCATCAGGAATATTTTCTCCATTTACTTCAACGGTTCTGTCCCCTGCATATGTGTAATCAAGTTTTAAATCAGGAAGAGTAGCATCGCCCTTTGGGTTAGCAATTAAATTCCCTGCGATTTTTGTAATTAAAAGATTTGCAACTTTTACAAGGTTACTTGACTTATCAGCATGAAGAACCTGATTCGTTACAGATAGTATTCTGTTACTCTCTGCAATATAGAGATTATTATATTTGTCTACAAAGATTGCTATAGGTGATTGAAGAGAAATTGCTCTTGGAGATTTTGGTTGACCATAAATCAATGTTTCAGTTCTACCGCCTGCGGCAGTGGTAATTAATTTGTTGTCGTTTAATATTCTTCTTATCCTATTTGTTGAATTATCAGCGAAGTAAACATCTCCATTTTTATCAGTAGTTAAAAAATTAGAGGCATAAACTCCTGCATATGCACTCTTAGCAAGTCCACCATCTCCAATATCAGTAGAGCTTCCGCTTCCATCCCCTACAAATGATTGCTCTATAAAGGTTCCATCATTATTTGTATTTGGAACCAGTTGCTTAATAAAGAATGACCACTTTGAATTCTGGTAATCATTTATCCCTACAAATACTGTTCCACTGTGATCAAAAGTCAATCCTTTTATAGAGAAATTTGAGGATTCGTCAGGGTTGAGAAGATATTTTGGATTAAGACCTAATTGTTTAAAAGTATTACTTGCACCAAAAAGTTCACTAGTTGAAAAAAGAGAATCAATCCTAAATATAGTTACACTGCTTGATAGTCCACCACTGAGATTAGGAAGACTTGATTTTCCATAAGCATAAATATATTTATCATGGTCTGTACTTAAATTAGTTAACGTAATTGCTGGAGTATAGTTACTCTGGTTACTTGAAGCAAATTGATCTTCAAATTTTAAAACTTCTTTTATAGTACCGTCTTTTAATGAAGCTTTAAGTAATCTGGGATCGCTTGGAAGGATATTGTTGTAAGGTTCACCAGGTCTATTAAGTGTAAGGATATAGATGTTTCCATACTTATCAAAGGTAAAATCAATAAATTGACTTAAACTTGCATCTGCAAATTTTACAGTGGTAGAGTAATTTACAATATCATTACTTTTTGGTTTACCAATTACTTTATAGATCTTTCCATCAAGGATGTTAATCCTGGCGATAACTCTGAGAACAGGATCAAAGAAATAGATATTTTCTTCCTGTGGGTCAAGCTGAATTGACTGAAACCCACCGATATAAGAATCCTCTTTTTTTAAACCACTTGAATAAATAGTGTAATAGTCTCCTCCACCCGCTTTTGCAAAGAGGGAAACTTGTGGTGATAAAACGGTTTGTGCATAAGCTTTTGGCACTAAGCAAAAACTTATGGACGAAATAATATAAGAGAATATTAGAACTAATGCGACCTTAGCATTTACTGTGTACTGTACTTTCATTGATTTGGCTCCTTGATGTGATTTTCTAAAAAAGCTAATTTGCTTTAAGGACTAATTCAATCAAATGGTTTAAGCTTTCCACAATAAGGAAAAGTATTAGGCGTGTAATCACGAAATATATATGCTGAGAATTTTTATTTCTACCTGAAAGTTAATTCTTTTGAACAATAATTTTTTACAACTAAATGTAAATCAAAATTCTCTTAATCCAATTACCGATAAACACCTGAAATATAACCGACGGTTACATGAATCTTTTTATTTTTTTAATTATTTAAAATATGTTTTTGGGAAAATATTTTGAATAATGTAACCCACGGTTACATGTGTGTGAAAACAAAAATTGTAAAATAAAAATTATTATGAAATATAATCCTGAAATTCATCATCGCAGATCAATTCGATTGAAAAATTATGATTATTCACAAAATGGTTATTATTTTGTCACAATTTGTACGCAAAACAGGCAATGTTATTTTGTGCAAGAATGTGTCATAAAAATGATAGAAAAATGGTGGTATGAATTGCCAAATAAATTTTCAAATGTTCAAACAGATGAATCTATTGTAATGCCGGATCATTTCCATGGAATTATTGTGATTACCGATTCCGTAGGGGCAGACCCGTGTGTCTGCCCAAATATAAAATGGGACAAACACATTGGTTTGGAAACATCGGGCAAACACATTGGTTTGCCCCTACAATCAATTGTTCAATGGTTTAAAACAATGACCACAAATGAATATATTAGAAACGTGAAAAATCTAAAATGGAAACCATTTGATAGAAAATTGTGGCAACGTAATTATTATGAACATATTGTTCGGGATGAAAAAGAATTATATAGAATCAGGCAATATATTAAAAACAACCCAATAGAATATTTGCGTAAGAATAAAGATGATATGTGATAAAATATTTTTTATTATGTCAACCACATCAAATAATATAGTCAAAGTTTGTAAGGTTAATGAACTTCCTGATGGTCAGGGAAAATCGGTTCAGGCTAATGGAAAAGAAATTGGTGTCTTTAATGTAAAAGGCAAATACTATGCCATTGATAATCACTGTATTCATGCTGGTGCACCTTTAACAGATGGTTCTATTGATGCTGAAAAATGTCAGGTAGTATGTAGCTGGCATTCATGGACTTTTGATTTGGCTACGGGGAAATGTGTTAGTCATCCAAAGCAAGATGTTTTTACAGGTACTTATAATGTAGAAGTTCAGGGTGATGAGATTTTTGTTTCTGTTTAATAGGTTTTTTTAGATTAAAAAATGTCTGCACAAAATTAAGAATAAAAAATAAGAATTAAAAATCTTTTACTTTGTTATAATAATTTCCAATTACAAAAACTAATATTTTAGGAGGGTTAAAATCGTGAATCCATTTAGAGTTGTACCTGCATTGTTCGGAGGAATTGTTTCTATAATTACTGGGTGTCAAGGAAGGGATGCTTCTAAGCAAGCACCGCTACCTGCTGCCCCAATAGTTGAAGAGAAGAAACCAGTTGAAGTTACTCCTCCAAGAAAAGAACTAACACCTTATCAAGAACCAAAATATGCATCAAAATTACGTGATTTAAGATTAGGTCGTATAGATATTTCAAAGAGTTTTAATTTTGAAGCATTTAAGAATGAGGCTGGTGTTTATCAACTTCCTTCAAACAAAGATAAATCATGGATAGATGTTAAAGAATTTCAAAAATATGTTAACAAGGATCTTGTTAGAGAAGTAGTCTTTGATAGAGCATATGTAACAACTACTGGTCCAGGTCTTTTTTCAGCAGAGGCATTTTGGGCTATTGATTATTTGGATAGATTAGATCAGTTAACTAAAGAACAATCTAAAGATGGAATAGCAGCCCCAGTAGATGAACAGGATCTTAAATCAAGTTTTCCTGATGTGCTTGGAGAAAGTGATCTCTATACTGGACTGTTTGATAATGGTCTTATTGTACGTAAAGCAGAATCAAACAAAGTAGAACTTACACCACTTGGACAAGAAGTTTTAAAAGCATTACGCAGTCCTGATTTAAAGATTGAATATGTGCCTGGTCCTAGCTTGATGAAGATTTAATTCATTTTAAATTATTTTCGTCCATCAATTCAAAAAATCTTTGAAAGACCAGAGGTCTTTGGCAGTCTCCTGCTTCAAATGCTTTTGCAAGAAGTTCAAATTCTTCCCCAAAGCTTCTTATAATATCTGCTCTTTCTTTGTTAGATAGGCTTTTGTCTCCAATTAACTTTAGTTTATCTCTTACTTCAAGTTCTGGATTTTCTGGATCTGTTCCAAAGAGAGCGTATAGTTCCATTTTTGCTCTTTGAGAATAGGAAAAAGCAAGAAGTCCATCATCACCGCTTGAACGAGCCATGCTAACAACTCCTTGTTCAAATTCTTTTCCTGTAGTTGGTATTGGTGTTTCTGGATGAGCTTTAAAAAAGTCAATAAGCCCGACGGCCATTGCATCTACAAATCTTTCTCCTACTGTAGAATTAGTTATTTTTTCTGCTCTTGCTATTTTCATGGGATACTTAATCTTAAACAAGGTATTAATTGTACTATATAGCCTTATATAGAGACTAGGTGATAATAATTAATTAGATTTGATTGCTCCTGATAGAATATTCTCATGTCATTAGAAGAATTAAGAAAAGTTGACCCAGAAGTGTTAGCAGCTGTTGAAAAAGAATTTAACAGGCAACAATCAAAAATTGAATTAATTGCAAGTGAGAATTTTACCAGCCTTGCAGTAATGGAAGCTCAGGGAACAGTTCTTACAAACAAATATGCAGAAGGTTTGCCAGGAAAAAGATATTATGGCGGCTGTGAGTATGTGGACGATGTTGAAAGGCTTGCTATTGAAAGAGCAAAAAAACTTTTTGGTGCAGAGCATGTAAATGTTCAGCCACATAGTGGTGCTCAGGCAAACTTCGCAGTATTTTTAGCAATGCTGAAACCAGGAGATACTATCTTAGGAATGTCACTTGATCAAGGTGGACATCTGACACATGGTTCAAAAGCAAATGTTTCAGGTAAATGGTTTAGATCTGTTTTTTACGGAGTAAATGAAAACGGAGTTATTGATTATGATGAGCTAGACAAAATTGCAAAAGCTGAAAAACCTCAGATGATTATTGCAGGAGCAAGTGCATATTCAAGAACCATTCATTTCGACAGATTTAGACAGATTGCAGATTCTGTTGGTGCCTTGCTTATGGTAGACATGGCGCATATTGCAGGATTAGTTGCCACGGGTCTTCATCCAAGTCCATTCCCTTATGCTGATTTTGTTACTACTACTACTCATAAGACTTTAAGAGGACCAAGAGGTGGTTTAACATTTTGTAGAGAACAGTATGCTAAAAAAATCGACTCAGCAGTTTTCCCTGGCAGTCAGGGTGGACCATTAATGCATGTTATTGCTGCAAAGGCTGTAGCATTAAAAGAAGCGCTTTCTCCAGGATTTATAATCTACCAAAAAGCAGTTATTGAAAATGCTCAAGCTTTGGCAAAAACTTTAATAAATTCAGGAATAGATGTGGTTAGTGGTGGAACAGACAATCATTTACTTTTAGTTGATTTAAGAAAAGTAAATCTTACCGGAAAAGAAGCAGAAATCTCTTTAGATTCAGTAGGTATGACCTGCAATAAAAACACAATACCTCGTGATCCTCAATCTCCTTTTGTAACCAGTGGAATTAGACTTGGCACTCCTGCAGTTACCACAAGAGGAATGGGAAGTAAGGAAATGCAAACTATTGGTGAAACTATTGCAGAAGTCTTAAAAAATCCAAATGATGACAATATAAAAAATAAAACAAAACATACTGTAGAATCATTGTGTAGGCAATTTCCACTTTATGCACAGTTTGTTAACAAATAAAGCTCTCTACCATATTGAGATTGTTCAAGTCCTGGGTTTTATAATCGCACTATTAATTTCATATTTACTAACTCCATTAATTCAAACCCGTGCATCAAAACTTGGTGTATTGGATAAACCATCAAAAAGAAAAATTCACACTACACCTGTTCCTCGGCTTGGTGGAGTTGGTATTTATTTTAGTTTGTTTCTAACATCTCTTGTTTTTATTGCAGTTTACTGGCACTACAAAATTTCAGTAATTGGGACCTTTTCTCTTCTTGGAATCTTTGCAGGAGGAACTATTATTTTCCTTCTTGGACTTTTAGATGATATTGAGCCTTTGCCTGCTCGGTATAAGCTTTGTATCCAGGTAATTGCGGCAACGATAGCCTGGTATCTTGGAATAAGAATTATTCATGTCGTTAATCCACTGTATCATGCTGACTTTTTCTTTTTTAAGTTATCAATTGGAGAGCAATATTTTCATTTTGAAAGGATTATTAGTTATTTAATTACCCTTGTTTGGATTATAGGGATTACAAATGCTATTAATCTTGTTGATGGAATGGATGGTCTGGCTACAGGAATCTCTTTAATAAGTGCTATTGCTATATGGGGAGTTGCTGTTGATTATAGAATTAGTCAACCAGGTGGTGCGCTTATGGCAGCTACATTAGCAGGTTCTCTTTTAGGGTTTTTAAGATGGAATTTCAACCCTGCAAGAATATTTTTAGGAGATTCCGGGGCTTATTTAACAGGGTTTGTTTTAGCCTGCCTTTCTGTAAGCTGTGTGATAAAAAAAGTAGCTATTGCGGTAGTGTCACCCGTTCTCTTTCTTATATTTGCATTGCCTATAATTGATACAGTTTTTGCTGTTATTAGAAGAACAATAAATAAGAAGTCTATCTTTGATCCGGATAGAGGGCATTTACATCATAGAATCCTTGAATTTGGGATTTCTCAAAAATATGCTTCCTATATTTTATATCTGATATCTGCAGTCCTTGGGCTTTTAGCAGCGAGTTTGGTTAGTTACAAAGCATCTCTGAGATTTTTAGCTTTATCTGCTTTTGTTATTCTTATAGCTTTATTTTATACCTGTGTAATTAACTGGAAAAGACAAAAATTGTTTAGAAATATATTTAAGTGACATCATAAAAACCAAAAAACAGAGATTTTACTCTCTGCTTTTTAGGTGTGTGTGTTTTAGGAAAAATTGAGGAGAAAAAAGATGTTTATTCCTCAAGAAAACAATGTTTTCACGTTCTAAAATACACCAAGATATTTAAGATGAAATTAAGAGATTTATAAAATTTCTTTTATCTTTGAATTAAAAATAAATTAACCTTTCAGTAGTACTATCCCTATGTGAGTTTTAGGAAAAATTGAAAGGGAGAAAGTAATATGGCAGATACAACAATTAGTTCTAGTGTTGGTCAAGTGAAAGATACACCAAAGCCCGCAGGAGTCGTAGGTGAATCTGAAATTGAAGATTCATCTACAGAGCTTAGTAAGCTAAGTCAATCTCGCCCTTCATAGACTTAGGTCAAGTATTTAATAGCCACAATAATTTACTTTGTTGTGGCTATTGATTTTATTAAGCTTGTTTTAGGAAAGTAAAGGTGTGTCATGTTTCTTTTGAATTTTGATCCTTTTGGCTCGGGGAAATTTAATCATACATTTGGAAGGCTTGTTCAGCTGTTTGCTCAAAATCAAGAGTTGTCCTCAGGAACCTCAGGTCCTGAAAATAAGAAATCTACATTTAAAGATATATTAGAACAACTTAAAAATTATAAGGAAAATCAGACAGAAGTGAGACCTAATATTAATATTAATCATTTCTTTGATTAGATATTAATACTCTGGGTCTGTAGCCCCTCCCCCCTGATTAAAGAAGAGATCATATGGGATTTGTCCAGGAAATTGATTTTGTTGACCATAGGGATTGTTTTGATTTGAAGGATTTTGTTGAGGAGCTTGATATCCGTAGTTTTGTTGAGGGGGCATAAATCCATAGTTTTGTTGTGGTACCTGTTGTTGAATTAGAGGTTGTGGAATCATAACTGAAATAGGGTTGCCTTCAGGATCTTTTACTGTTTCTCCTTTCTCATCTATTAATAAACCTGTATTTGGATTTATAGAATAGCTTTTGGGTACATTGTTTTGAGGCTTTGCTGCTTGGGTATTTGTATTTTGGTTTTCAATAGTAGGGAGGTTTATTTTGTCATCTTTTTGAACGGGTAATCCTGTTTTGCTTACCAAAATAGTTACTCTTTCAAGAAGTGGCTTAGCTTTGTTTTCTAAGACTTCTTTCCTTGATAGAAGTCTTTCTTCAAGAGCATTAATTCTTGCTTGAAAAGGATAATCATTAAATGTCATATTGAACATTTTCGTTTCAATTTGATTGATAGCGCCTATTATCCCCTCTTTTTCAGCTTGTTCTTTAGGAGGAGTATCATTAACTATTTCTGGTTTTATTTCGCTAATAGATTCTGATTTGATTTCAGGTTCTTCTTCTTTAGGAATATTTAGAGCAGTAGAGATTTTTTCAATCCTTCGCTCAATTGATTCTTTTAAATTTTCACTTCCAAAGAAGAACTTCTCTAGCCTAGATAATCTGACTTCTTCAGATTCTTTTTTGTAGTTTTGATGAAAGATTCTCTCTTCGATATCATCAAGTTTTTTATTTGATAAGACTTGCTCTTGTTTTAAATCGGGTTCTTGTGCTTCAACGATTTGATAGTAATAAATGTTTAATATAGGTAGGCTTAAAAAAGCAATAAGAAAAACAGAAAGGCTTAAATTGTTAAAACCTTTTCTTTTTCTTTGCGTTTGCGCTTTTTCTTTTCTTCTTAACACTTGGCTTTTCGTAATGTTCTCTACGACGAACTTCAGTTAAGATACCTGCTTTTTGTACTTTTTTCTTAAATCTTTTTAAAGCAGACTCTAAACTTTCACCATCTTCAATTCTAACTTCAGACAAAATAACCTCCTGTTTAATTTCTACCCAAATATCAGATTAATATATTATCACAGGAATAGAAATAGTTAACAGAATAAAAACAGGTGATTTGTGTCTTAATAACAGCTTTTATAAAGGTTTTAGCAATTACGAGTTACTCTTTAATTCAAATACTTAAGAGTGGATGAAATTATCATTAGATAAAACGTAAAAGTTAGTATATCAAGCACTGTCGTTATTATTGGTGAACTTGCAGCGGCAGGATCTTTTTTTAAGTATTGGAGCAGGATAGGAAATATTGTTCCTAATAGCACTGCGCTTATAATAGAGCATACAAGAGCAAATGCCACAATCAAGCCTAATGTGGGATCACTGTGTTGCAGCCATGCAATAAGACCTGTAACAAGTGAGCAAATTAATCCAATAATAATTCCAATTTTTAATTCATGGAAAATATGTTTTGCAGTATTTTTTAAATCTATATCACCAGTAACTAGCCCTCTTACAATAATTGTGGCTGTTTGTCCACCTACGTTTCCTGAAAGCCCTGAGAGCAATGGCATAAATGAAATAGCAATTGGTGCAGAGATAATTGTTTTATCATAAGATGCAATTATAAGTGCAGCAATTGCTTCTCCAATAAGTGTTATTAATAACCAGGGTAGCCTTGCTTGTACTGCAAACGTTACTTTTCCAGAAATAAGTTCATCGGATTGAAACTCATCGCTAATACCAGAACCTTGATAAATATCTTCGGTAGTTTCTCTGCTTAAAATATCAACAACATCGTCAATAGTTACTATTCCTTTTAAGCTGTATTCTTCATCTACAATTGGAAGTGCAATGAGATCATATTTTGAAATTGCTTTTGCAACATGTTCCTGGTCATCAGTTACTTTACAGGTGATTACATCAGTGTTCATGTGGTTTGCTACTAGATCATTTGGTGGGGCAGAAATTAAATTTCTTAAACTTATAACCCCGACAAGTTTATTGCCGTTGTCAACTACATATAAATAATAAATCTGAGCTTTATATTCTGGAGCCTGCCTGCGTACGTAATTAAAAGCCAGATGAATAGTCATATCTGATCTGAGTCTTAAAAAATCTGTAGACATTTTTCCACCAGCAGATTCTGGCGGGTAATGAATAAGTTCTTGTACATGTGCTTGTTGAACCGGGTCGGGTAAAGTTTTTAACAGTGAGTATTTCTCTTTTTCAGGAAGCTGAATGATAAGGTCGGTAGCATCATCTACATCCATTTGAGAAATTATGCTGCTAAATTTTTCCGTACCAAGAGTCTTTAGCAATTTCATTTGTGTTTCTGAACTTAACTCTGTAAGAACAGTGCTTGCAATTTCAAGTTCAAGCAAAGAAAAACAAAATATTCTTTCCTCATCTTTTAAATTCTCTAGAACAGGGGCAATATCCTGAGGATACTGGTCGTTTACAAGCTCTTTCAATTCCTGCTCATGAGCATTTTCAAGTAACTCATTCACTTTTTCAGATAAAGTTTTTTCTGGTTTTATTTCTTTTTTTACAGGCATAACATCTAGGATAGTACATGAGTCGTGAATCGTAAATCATGAATTAAAGATTTTAGACTATGGATAATAGTTGAATGCTAAGGGGTTTCTATGAATTACTAATCACGATGTTTTGGAATTGTTACTTCAGTAGGCATTGTTTTTTCGTGACCAGCACCAGATTTCTTCCCGATAAACTGAGAAGTTCTTTCTCGTGTAGTTTGTAAGATCTCTTCATCCATGAATAATAATCCATTTGCTTTAGCTGCAGCAATAGCAGCTTTCTGCTCTTCACTATCAGGCTCTTTAACTATGTATGGAATTAAACTATCAAGATCTATAAATCTATCAGCAACATCTATTAATTTAGGAGAAGTATTGTTTCTGAAGCCAGCGACTTCAATGCGTGTTCCTTTGTAGGCAACAGCATTTACAGCATAAGCAAAATCCTCATCTCCACTAACTAGAATAGCTGTATCATATTTCCCGGATAAGCTAAGCATGTCCACTGCTATTTCAACATCAAGGTTTGCTTTTTTTGTACCATCAGGAAAAATCTTTAATTCTTTTTGTACTACTCTATAGCCATTTCTTCTCATCCAAAGTAAAAACCCTTGTTGTTTTGCAGCGTTTTCGTCTACACCGGTGTAAAAAAATGCTCTAAGTAAAGACCCACTATTGCAAAGTAGTTTTAACAGTTTTGCATAATCAATTTCTATACCAATTGTTCTTGCTGCATGAAAGAGGTTATTACCATCAATAAAGATTGCTATTTTTCCTCTTGAGCTACCGCCAATTGTGTTAAGTGGATTGTCCATGTATGTGCTCCTTAAATATAGTTTCTATTAAAATTTTTATCTTTATAACTGCCCTAGTTATACTTATTTAGTTATTTCAATCCTTGGAAAAACTGGCTTTGCTTCATTTAGGTTAAAGCTTTTTTCCTTGCTCTTCCAGCCTAACTTTTCCCACTCATTATACATGTCTAGATTATTAAATCCAAGCTGGTTGTATATCTTTATACTAGTTTCAGGTATAAATGGGTTAATTAGAATAGTTATATTCCACAATACCATTAATGTTTCGTAAAGACAAGATTTTGCGTCTTCCATTTCATTGTTTTTAATTAATTTCCAGGGGGCTTTATCATTAAATGCTTTGTTTGTTTTATCAATTAGCTGCCAAACAACATCAAGAGCCTCTTTCAATTCAAGGTTATCCATATGATTTTTATAGGCTTCTATTGTAGTGATAGCACTATCTTTTAATCCTAGATAATTGTCGTTTTCTGGGCATTCAATGACACTGTTGTAATTTTTATGAGCAAGGTTCAATGTCCTGTTTAAAAGGTTTCCAAGATTATTTGCAAGATCGGAATTTATTCTGTTTATGAAATTTGTTCTTGAATAATCCCCATCTTTTCCAAAACCAATTTCTCTTAAAAAGAAAAAACGAACAGCATCAGCTCCAAATTCTCTTACAAGCTCATAAGGATCAATGATATTTCCAGTAGTCTTTCCCATTTTTTCACCATCTTTGGTTAGAAAACCATGTCCAAAGACTTTTTGAGGAAGTGGTAATCCTGCAGACATAAGCATGCAAGGCCAGTAAACTGCATGAAAGCGTAAAATATCTTTTCCAATGATGTGGATGGAACAAGGCCAATATTTTTTTGTGGCTGATTCAATTGTTGGAGAATCAGTATCATTCAACAATCCGGATATATAACCAAGTAAGGCATCAAACCAGACATAAATAGTTTGTTTGGTTTCATTTGGTATTGGAATTCCCCAGCTTACAGATTGTCTTGAAATCGGAAAGTCTCTCAAGCCTTCTTTTACCCATCCAAGGACTTCGTTCTTTCTATAGGAAGGTTGTATAAAGTCAGGATTTTTTTCAAAGTGGTCTACAAGTTGTTTCTCATATTTTGAAAGTGCAAAAAAATAATTTTTTTCTTTGTATTCTTGAGCCTTTTGCTTATGTATAGGACAAAGTTTATCTTCTGTTAAATCTTTCTCAGATTTAAAATCTTCGCACCCCTCACAATACAAACCCTCGTAATCCGCCTCATAAATATCTCCATTTTTATAGACTCTGTTAAAAAAATCCTGAACTATTTTTTCGTGCTTATTTGATGTTGTTCTTGAAAATATTTCATATTTTATATTCAAAAGATTCCAGAGTTCTTTGAACTTATCGCTTATAAAATCACAGTGTTCTTGTGGAGATTTATTTTCAGCTTTTGCTGCCTTTGCGATTTTTTGCCCGTGTTCATCTGTTCCGGTCAGGAAGCATACGTCAAATCCTCTTAGTCTTTTATAGCGGGCAATAGTATCGCAGGCAATGGTAGTGTAAGCACTTCCAACATGAGGCACATCATTTACGTAGTAAAGAGGTGAGGTAATATAAAAAGTTTTATTATTGTGGTTCACAGGCTTTATTTTAGCAATTGATATTTGTCATTGCGAGCGAAGCGAAGCAATCTTATACCAAAGTAAATGTAAATAAGACCTCTTTAAGGCATTGATATTATGCGATAGCTGCTGTTTAAGATTGCTTTGTCACTATCGCTCCTCGCAATGACGCAAACAGTTACATTGTTTTGTTTAAAATATGGAGCTTTTCTTTAATGGCTCAGCATATTGATACTGTGGTTGAGATTGTTCTTTCTCTTTTGATCTTCCCCAGAAGGCATCTTTTAATGCTCTTGCTTCTTGAGACTCTGTGTTTATTGTGAAGTTGCTTGGTGCAAAGATAAATACGCCTTGCCCAATTCTTTGTTGGTGCCCATCTAGTGCATGAGTGGCTCCTGAGAGAAAATCAACAACTCTTTGTGATTGTTCTGTATCAAGATATTGAAGATTTAATACAACTGATCTTCTGCATCTTAATTCTTCAATGATGTCAAGGGCTTCATCAAATGATCTTGGCTCAATAACAACTACCTCGCTTTGAGGTGTTAATGTTGGATGTTCTATCACGTTGTTCTCCTTTATTTTTAAATTTGGACTTCCAATACTTTTATCTTTTTTGTGGATTATGCGATTTAGAAAAGTAGAGGGTGTTTCAGTTTCCTCCATTTTCCACAATTCATCAAAATCATGAGAATCGTATATATCAGCTTCATGTTCCCCATACCATGCCTTTTTAATGTTTTCTAAAATACTCAATTGCCCACCCTCCGTTTCAAAAATCAGTCCTTAAATAATCCTTTTCCAATTCGTACCATTGTCGTTCCACATTCAAGAGCTATTTTGTAATCGCTAGTCATCCCCATTGAAAGTTCTTTTATATCGGTCATGAAATTTTTATTTAGCTCCTCTTTTAAATTTGATAACTCTATAAAACACTTTCTTATAAGCTGCTTATCTTCTGTCTTAGGTGCAATGGTCATAAGCCCTTTGATTCTTATATTTGGAAGATTTATTAATTCTCCAAATGAATCCTTTAAACCTTGCTGGCTAAAGCCTGCTTTTGTTTCTTCTTCAGAAATATTTACTTGAAGTAAAATATCCTGAACAAGCTTGTTACCATTTGCAACTTTATTTATCAGTTCTGCTAATTCCAGAGAATCAACTGAGTGTATTAAACAAAAAATTCCAATTATTTGTTTAACTTTATTCTTTTGAAGCCTTCCTATAAAATGCCAGTTAATTAAATCGTTTAGATTCTCATACTGAGATTTTTTAGAAATCTTCTCTAGGGCATCCTGCAAATAACTTTCGCCAAAGTCTCTTATGCCTAGATTGTATGCTTCAATAATTTGGTTCTGGCTAGCATACTTTGTTACAGCAATAATTTTGACACTGAGATTATCTATTTGTTCCTTAATTTTTATTAGGTTTTCTTTTGTACCCACAGGATCTTTCAAGATATTTTCATTATCAAATTACCAACTGCTCATATTAATAGAATCACTAACTTTAGATAACTTGTCAAGAGAAATAAATTTTTTGTTTTAC
>JAHFBE010000064.1 GCA_023250205.1 Candidatus Melainabacteria bacterium
GATAGCACTTGCAAAAAGCTTTCAACTTGAGGGATGGCGTGTTCTCTTAATGGCAATTATTCCATTTCTACTTGGAGTATTTCTTTTTACTTTTTTAATAGCTAATTTGCTTGGGTTTTTATTTTCAGGGATGTTTGTCAGGTAAGTTCTAAGGCAATGAATAATTATCCGTTTTTCCTTCAATTATACTTATCGTTTGTGATAAAACCAAATAAGTACCAAGAGGATCATCATATTTAGTTTCTTCTTTGTTTTCGAGAATCTTATGTAGAGCTGGCAGTGCAGAACTAGCTTCTGTTTTCATTGCTCCAAGAGTAAATGCTACACTCTTTAAGACATCTGAATTCTTACTTTTTAAAGCTTCAATTAATAGCGGTAATACCATTTCACGATCTCCCAGGACACCAAGAGCCCTTGCTGCAGCAGTGCGAACATCATCATCTTTATCTTTTTGTAAAGTTTCAATTAACACTGAAATAGCAGAGCAGGCTTCTTTTCCAAATCCTCCAAGAGCAGTTGCTGCAACATATCTAACACCCCTATCTGAGTTATCAGGACTCAAAGCTTCAATTAATGCTGGTATAGCAAGGTCTAAGGAATCTCTATTTAGATTTTTAATATTTTTAAATACTATTGCTGCTGTATACTGAGCATTCGGATCTTTACTCTTTAGTCCATTAACCAGTACTGGAACAACAATGTTATTGTCTACAATACGTACAAGAGCAGCAGCAGCACCTACTTGAACACGGCTATTTTCATCTTTTAAAGCATCCATTAACGCTGCTTCTACAACATTGTGAGCTACATTTCCTATTTGTGCAAGAGTGTATTCAATACCAAAGGGGTATCCAGAACAATCTTTAAATGCATCAATTAACATAGGCACTATAACACCAGGATTCTTTTTTCCTATCTTTGTAAGTGATACTGATGCCCCTATATGCAAATCATAGCGCTTTAAACCCTCAAGCAGAGTTGGCACTATAAGACCACCTGCATCTTCTTCTCCCATGCTAACAAGTGTTTCTGCTGCCTCTTCTCTAATATATAAACTTTCACTTTTTAAAGCTTTTACTAATGCTGGCTTTACAATATCAGGAATTTCTTTCCCTATTTTTGCAAGTGCACCTGCTGACTGGGCTCTAACACAGTTGTCTTTATCACCCATAGCTTTAACCAGTCCCGGTACTGCAGAGACTGCATCACTTCCCATCTCTCCAATAGCAACTGCTGCACAATACCTGACAGTTTGATCCTTATCCTCTAAAGCCAGTATTAATGCAGGGATTGAAGCACTAGCTTCTTTTTTCATTATTCCAAGTTTCTGTGCTGCAGTATAACGGATCCCACGATCAACGCTTTGTAGATTAGCAACTAAGTTAGAAACTTTTTCACTTATGGAAGGTTCTTTTGCACCACCACCACTAGTTACATCTTCTTCATCTTTAAAATGTACCCCAAGAAGTGGCTTATTTCTCCCAGAACCTTCTACCAGTGAGGGGCTCAAATCTCTATTTCTTTGTCTTATTCCTAAATAATCTACACCTCTTAAAGAAATCATTTTTTCTCCTTATCTTAATACGGGTCTCATTCTACACTATCTAACAACTGCCGAGCTATTTTCGCTCATTATTATCTCTAAAGTTTTATCCTCAGGTATAGTAATTTCTAATGTAGCCCCAAAACCTGCGGGCTTGTTTAAATACTGAACATTAGCTCCTATCAACTCAGCCCTTTCTTTCATATCCACCAAACCAAAACCATTTAGTGGCAAGTCCGTCTGAAATCCTATTCCGTTATCAGCGACTAAAACCAATAGTTGTCCAGGTTGTTGTTCAATTAAAATTTCTACCTTTGAAGCACCAGAATGTTTATATGCATTATTTAATGCTTCCTGAATTATTCTATAAAGGTGAATTTCATCGGATTCAGAAAGTTTTATTTTAGAGATCTTGGTTTCAAGATTTGTTTGAATTTTATTGAAAGAGCGTTTTGAAAGCTCATCCAGAAGGTTTTCAATAGCAGGGATTAACCCTAAGACATTATCAAGCATTGATGGTCTTAAAGCATTGATAATTCTACGAATTTCCTGAGTTACATTTCCTAAAGTCTGAATAGATGATTCTAGATGTTTCTTTACAACAGGAGCTAAATTTTCCGAATTAATAACAGATTCAATATATCTTCTAAGATCGGTTATTCTTGCAAGAGTATCATCATGAAGATCTCTAGCAATTCTTTTTCGTTCCTCTTCACTTCTGCCAGCAAGCTGTTTTCTTACCTCTTTTAACTCTGAAACTCTTTCATTTAGCTCCATGAATGCTGTGCTAAGTTGAATGTTTGTTCCTTTTAGTTCTTGTTGTGAATTCTCCAGTTTTACATTTTGTTCCTGTAGATTTAACTGTAGGTAAACCAAAGAGCCAATAATTAGATTTCCCAAAAGTAAAAATATAACAGGAACGATTTCAAGCAATAGATTGAAATGACTGTATGATATTTGCGAGGACAGGATCACTATAATAAATAATACTGTAGCTGCTATTAATCTTCTAATTGCTGGCACAGTACTAAAAAGCACTCCTAGAAACATACTTATAAATATAAATGAAAAATGAAAATCTTTTAATCGTAATTTAAAGAGATAAGACCTGCTGAATAAATTAGAAATAGCTACTGCTTGAACTTCACTGTCAGAAATAAAATTTCCTTTTTGCATAGGACTTAAAAGCTGATCTCTCATCAGCTTGCTTTTTAAACCAATTCCCAGAATAACTATTTTATCTTTTAGATTTTTAGGCTTAATATCTCCTTCCAACAAGTCAATAAAAGAATATCTGGTAAATCCCTCACTTGGGTATCTTAAGTAAAATTCATTTTTATATTTTAGTTTTTTATCTACATCTTTTCTTTCTGAGGTTTTATACACTGCATATGAAAAAGATGGAAAGGTTTTATAGTTTGAGTCTAAAGGTTCAAGTTTATGAACAATCTTGTCATAGTCAGCATATAGTTCTCCATAACCTATATCAGAAGCACTTCTTAAAATGTTATTTAATTGCGTAGATGGAAATGAGTGTATTGAATTTGATATAACTATATTTTTGTATTTTGATATAGTTTTTGCAAGTTTTTCATCAGACTGATTAACAGATGAGTTGCTTAAATTGAGGTTTATTCCTATAGCTTTAACTCCACTTCCCTCAAGCTTTTCAATAGCAGTCTTTATTAAATCTCTTCCTTTTCTTTCAAAGTCTTTGATAGGAATACCATCCTGTCTAAGTAGAAATTGAGTTTTATCATCAAAAAGGATAAGAACAATTTTTTTATTTGCAAGTTTCTGATTTTCCAGATCTGAATTAAGTGAATTGCGACTGTTAATTATTTCAAGTTCAAGTGGCAACCACAATTTCTTCTCTACATTTAGTACAATAAGTGCAAGAAGTAAACCAAAGAAAGTCCCAAGCAATACTTTTTTTGTAAAGTATTTCTTCTCAACCTGTAGCCCTTTTAAAAACTTTATTAGATTAAAACTCATGACTTTTATAGATTCACATTCTCATTTAATACTTGAAGCATTTGACGAGGACAGAGATAATGTTATCCAAGAAGCATTGTCTAACGGCATTACACATATTGTCCAGTCCTGCGATAACCTGGATGAGATAGAAAAGAACCTGATTTTAGCCAAAAAGTATGAAAATCTATACTCAAGTGTAGGAATTCATCCTCACGAAGCAAAATTGTGGACAGATGTTAGCTATGACACAATAAGAAAATATACAAGTGAAGAAAAAGTAATAGCAATTGGAGAAACCGGATTGGACTTTTACTACAACCACAGTCCAAAAGATATTCAAATTAAAGTCTTTAGAGAACAAATTAAAATTGCAAATGAAACAGAACTACCATTAATAATTCATACAAGAGATGCATTTAAAGAAACAATTGAGATCTTAAAAGAAGAGAAAATAAAATATGGCGGAGTATTTCATTGTTATACAGGAGATTTAGAAACAGCACAAGAAGCACTAAAATTTGGTTTTTATATTTCCTGGTCCGGTATACTTACATTTAAAAATGCGGCGGATTTGAGAGAAGCAGCAAAAAGTATTCCACTAAAAAACACTTTAATTGAAACCGATTGTCCTTTTTTAGCCCCCATTCCATATCGAGGAAAAAGGAATGAACCATTATTTGTAAAATATGTTGCGGAAGAACTTGCAAAGATTCATAATGTTAGTATTGATGAAATTGGTGAGGTAACTTCAGGGAATACAAAGAAATTATTTGGGATAATATAACACTCTGTGTCATTGCGAGGAAGCCTAAAAGGCTGACGAAGCAATCTCATGAAAATTTAACGCTTTAAAGTCATGAGTATAATACAATAGCTATCAAGAGAGATTGCCACGTCGGCACTTTGTGCCTCCTCACAATGACAGTAAATCTTATGCCAGAAATTAAGTTAAATTACAAAGAACTATCTCCATGCGATGTATTAGTTGCAGGAGGTGGCTCTGCAGGAGTAGCAGCTGCAATAAGTTCTGGCAGAGCTGGAGCAAAAACCATACTAATTGAAAAGAGTTCTTTTCTTGGTGGAGTAGCAACCGGTGGCCTTGTTACACCAATGATGAAAAATGCTCTCGACGCTAAAACCCTTCTTACAAAAGGATTATTTCTTGAGATTTGTGACAGACTTGGAAAAGCTGGTGGAGGAGGTGTTTTTAAGGACGGAAATCCTGGTTGGTTTAATCCAGAAATCTACAAATGTGTTTTAGATAAAATGTGTCTTGAAGCAAATGTACAGTTAATGTTCGAGAATCAAATTATTTCTACAGAAACAGAGAATAAAGAAATTAAAAAAGTATTTTTTATAAATAAATCAGGTTGCTTTTCTATTCAAGCAAAAGAATTTATTGATTGTACTGGAGATGGGGATTTAATTGCTTTAGCCGGAGTAAGCTATGAATCAGGGGCAAACAACCATCGTCAAGCTATGTCACTAAGATTTATGATGAGTGGAGTAGAGTTAAAAGACCTTGCCAAGTGGCTACAGGAGAATGATAAAACCGGAGATTCTCCAGTTCACTTTTTAGATAATGGCGATATTTTACTTTCTTCTGCTTATACATTTGAAAGAGAATGGACTTTGAAACCTTTTTTTGATAGAGCTTTAAAAAACAATGACCTAGAAAAAGAAGATGCTGCATATTTTCAAATCTTTTCTGTCCCAGGTTCTCCAGGACTAATTGCATTTAACTGCCCCAGAATTACTCCTGAAAACAAGACTTTGGATCCCCTGAATAATGAAGATACTTCATGGGTACTAACTCATGGGAGACAAATGATAAAAAGAATTAGTAATTTTTGCAAGAAATATCTTCCCGGGTTTAAGGATTCATATATTTGTCAAATTGCCCCCACTATTGGAGTACGAGAAAGCAGAAGATTAATCGGGCAATATGTTTTAAGTGCTGATGATGTCTTAAGCGGAAAGAAGTTTGAAGATGCTATTGCTAATTCAAACTGGCCTATTGATATTCATCCATCAAAGATCGGAGAAAAAGGACAATTAAGACACCCTCCAAAAAATGATTATTATCAAATTCCTCTGAGGTCTCTACTGCCAAAAGAAAATGAAATTAAAAATTTAATTGTTGCTGGAAGGTGCTTATCCGCTACCTTCGAAGCTCAAGGTTCAGCACGAATACAAGCAAATTGTTGGGCAATGGGAGAAGCAGCAGGAAATCTAGCAGCTAAAAGAATCAATCTACCCAAAAATCTAACTAAAGCAAATAATATCACCGCCTGAAATATTAAAACATTCTAAAAGCAGGGTTTAATCTATGTAAAAGTCATAAATTCCTTAACCAAAATTGTTTAAAATGGAATACGATTTAATATACTCAACATTTTATAATCCATATAACCAAATGTCAGAACTTATTCCTAAAACTAGTCCACAAAGAGGAGAAATTCCTTCAGCATTAATGCCTTTGGCATTTCCAGATAAAAAACCAAGAACAGTTAAACATGGAAAAGACTGGGTTGCTCAAACAAAACCCTCTATTATTCAACAAACATCTCCAGCAAGAGCAATTTCTGAACTTATTGGATCGTTAGGCTTAGCAAGTTTCTTTGTCCCCTCAAAAAATCATTCTCTCAGCTCCTTACTTACTACCGGTGGAGTTATTGCAACTATAGTTACATGGGCACTAGAACCAGATTTAAATCCTGATAAATCAAAAGAAGGAAAAGCACAATTACCTGAATCTGAAACCGTAACAGATAAAACCAATACAAATCCAGATATTCCTCAATCAAAGAGATACGATGCTCCAGATGGAACAACAATAATTGTTAATGGTGGAACGGTTTCTATTGTTGTCAATAATATAATTTCAAATCCTGCTGCTGAGACCCCTCTCCCATCTTCAATTCCTTCAGATGAGTCAATCCCTGTTGAACCAGGACCAGATCCTACTAAATCTCCTGAAGACAAACCAAGAGTACCTACCAGCCCAGGAACAACTGAAATTCCTGGTTCTAGTGAAGACACTGAATCAATGTCATTAGAAGATTTAATAAAAACAGTAAAAATGAAAAGTAATAGTATAACTAAAAGGATAAAGGCAATTGATGAAATAATAAAAAGATATCCAGAATTAGGTGTAGATCAAAAAGAACAAGTTGTTGAAGCATTTATATTCACCTTAGGAAATGGAAAAGCTGCAAATGACAGGCGACACGATAATGTAAGAAATCACATCATTGATAAAGAACTATTTAGTGTTCTTACTGTTGAACCTACTGAAAGAATAATCAGGCTATTAATTAATGCTTTAGAAGAAGATTCAATTGAACCTCCATTTAAAACCCAAATAGCATATCGCATTGCTGACATAGACAAGACAAAGATTACTCTATCTGCACCAAGCATAGGAGAACTGAAAGCAAAATTTGATCGTTTAAGAGAAACGGTTGAATCTAAAATAATACAAGAGCCACTTAATGCTGAAGCTGCATCACAAATTCCTTTACTTACAGCCACTCTTTTAAAAAAGGATAAGATCGAAGATCAGGAACTACCAAGACACATTGCACTGCTTTCAATAGCTCTCCGCATTCTCACTTATCCTCAAACTAAAGAAGAAATACTCCCTGCATCATAGGAGTAAATCATTTAATTTGCGTGTAAATTACTAAGCCCAAATAAGCAAGATAAAACACTCCGCCCAGCAAAAATGTTTTAAAAGTGAGTTTGTTTTTCTTTGAAGCATATAGAACAATAGCTGCACTAATCAAACAAAAAACAAATGTTGTATAAAATATAGGAGATGTTATATGCCAGCTAGTAAATAAAAGTCCTATTGAAACAGGAAATGTACTTTGAAAAACTAATGCACCAGTAACATTGCCAACTGCAAGTGTATCTTTTTTCTGCCTAATCCACATCCAGCTATTAAATTTTTCAGGAAGTTCTGTAGCAATAGGCGTAAGCAAAAGACTTATTATAAATGCAGGGAAGCTTAATTTATGCGATATTTGTTGTAATACTTCCACGAAGTGATGTGCACTAAAAAGCAATAAGACTAATGAAAATACAAGCTGAACAGAAATTAAAAATATTGATGGTTTTAAATTCGGTATAAGCTTTGTTAAAAAAAACGGATCTAAATTCTCTTCTAATTCTTCCCCTTTAAATTCACCCTTTCCTTCTTCACTTATAGTCTTATATAAATAAAAAAGATACACCGCTATCATTAATACAGAAAGAGATACATGGAATATATGATTGTCTAAAAAGACTGCAAGAAATGCAAGAGAAAACACAAAAATAAAGAAAGAGAGATCTCTTTCAAGAACAGTTTTATCTACCTTAATAATCTCTGATTTTCTTCTCCCAGATTTAAAATATACATAGCTGGAAAGTCCTATTAAAAAGAAAGCAATGGTGCTTAACATAAAAGGAGCCCCGATTATAGCTCCCAAGCTAATTTGATTAACTGAATTTAATGTAGTTGCATCTCCCTGCAAAACCTTAACCAAATTCTCACGGTTAATTCCCCAAAAAATTGCTACTAAAGGGACAATTGTTTCCGGTAAAGCAGTGCCTACAGCCGCTAATACGCTACCAGTAATCCCATGAGACAAATTTAACCTTGCTCCCAGCCATTCAATTGAATTGCTGAAAATAATGCAAGAAATTAAAATAGCTATCAGTGAAATCAAAAAATAAAATAAAATTTCCATTTAACCTCCTATAAGGTTATAGAATAGAACATGTTGTAACACTAATTCAAGTTTAATTAAATATGAAGAGCAAAAATCACACAAAAATATATTTAAAATTTAATTTAATAACCCTTTTGGTTGCTTTTTTTTTATTACACTCTACTATTTTCACTCAAAAGGTAGATGCTAATTCAACAAATATATTTGCCAGTTCAATTTATACAACTGCCTGGGAAACAATAAATGAAAAATACTATTTTAAATCTGAAGTAGATTTAGGCAAATGGAAAGATCGATTTGAAAATAAAATTAACGATCTTAACGATGCTCATACTTGTATAAGTAAGCTTGTAAAAGAACTGGATGATCCTTACACAAGGTTTTTAACAAGGGAAGAATTTAAAGAAGAACAGAATATTATTAACTCAACGTTGACTGGCATTGGAGTTAAATTATCAAACAAAAAGCCACTTATTCTTGATGTTTTATCAGAAAGCCCTGCAGAAAAAGAAGGACTAAAATCAAATGATTTAATACTATCAATAGACAACAAAAGCACAAATAATTTAAATGGAAGCCAAACAGCAAATTTGCTCAGAGGAGAAATTGGTTCACCAGTACATATTAAAATAAAAAGAGGGAAAGAAGTTTTAACAAAAAGTATTGTTAGAAAAAATTTGGAATTTAAAGCTGTTTCCAGTCATTTACTTGATAATAATATTGCTCTTATAAAAGTTGACTCCTTTATACCTGAAAATACAAGCAAGCTCTTTAAAAATGAAATAGAAAAGTATACATCAGCAAATGGAATAATTCTTGATCTAAGAAACAATTCTGGAGGACTATTAAAAAATGCTGTTGAAATCGCTGATATGTTTCTAAGCGAAGGAAAAATAGTTAGTACAGTAAATCTTTCAAAGACCGTAAATGAGTTTGCTAATTCAAGCCAAATCTATAATTCAAATATAGTTATCCTTGTTAATGAAAATACAGCCAGTGCAAGCGAAATATTAACCAGTGCACTAAAAGAAAATAAAAGAGCAATAGTAATCGGAGAAAGAACCTTTGGAAAAGGTCTTGTTCAGGAAATAATTCAATTACCTGATGAATCTGCCCTTCATGTAACTATTGCATCTTATCTAACTCCAAGTGGGAATAACCTAAATCACAGAGGTGTTCTTCCAGATATAGTTATAGTTAATGAAGAAGAACAACTACTTAAAGCAAAAGAAATCCTTGAGAAAACAAAGATTGCTTTGCGTTAATATTGTTATAATATTCACATGACAGTCAATAATTTACTTCCAAGACACAATATAGGTGCAATTTGTAGCCAGGTAAGTTTCGATAAAGTTACACATGCAGTACATCTTCTAAATATTCAAAATGTTTTTCAAACTCCTACTTTGCCTGCAACACTTTCACAGTTTGTAATAGCAAATCAATGGACAAATGCACAAGGAAATTTTTTACAACAGCTGGAAATCTATACTCCAAGCGGACAACTCCTGACTGAAAGAAAAAATCAATTTACTATTACTTCAAGTCCGCCAATTTCATGTCACTGGTGCATTGATTCATTTTCCATGATGCTTACCTTAAGAGAAACTGGTGTTTATTACGCAACTATTTCTATAGGAAGGCTTGAAGGACCGATGGAATCCGTCTGTAATATTCCATTTGAATGTAGACTTGTCCCTGTTCAATCAACCGGATAATATCTGCCAAAATGTTTTCTTAATATAAATGATTTGTGAAAGGAATCGATCAAAGGAAGGTTCAGCTTGTCTGAACCTAAAACAAAGAAAAAATGAAAAAGATTGTACTATGCGGTGGTGGAAGCGGGGGACATTTCTTCCCTAATATTGCTATTAGCGAGCTTTTAAAAACACAGGATTGTGATTTGTTTTATATAGGAGTTAATGGAAAAATCGAAGAAAAGCTTTGCGAAGAAAACGGACTTGATTTTTATGGATATGATTTTTCAGGATTACCCAGAAAGTTCAGAAAAGAAATATTAACCTGGCCTTTTAATTTATTAAAAGCTGTTTCAAAAGCAAAAGTTTATTTAAAGCACTTTAAACCAGATGTTGTCTTTGGAACTGGTGGATATTCCAGTGCCCCTGTTTTTATTGCTGCAAAAAGACTTAATATTCCTTATATAGTTCACAACCTTGATGTTAGATTCGGTCTTGCAAATAAATTTTGTGCAAATGGGGCTTCACTTATAACTGTTGGATTCCCTACAGAAACTGGATTTTTAAAAGACACTCCATGCTTTGTAACCGGAAATCCCGTAAGAAAAACTTTTAATGAGATAGAAAAGGTAGATAAAGCACTGATTTATAAAGAGCTTAATTTAGATCCAAAGAAAAAAACCGTTTTTATTATCGGCGGCTCACAAGGAGCAAATGCAATCAATGAAGCTATTCTTGATATTTTAAAAGAACTTATTTTAGACAACAATATCCAGGTAATTCACCAAACAGGTGAAACCAGA
>JAHFBE010000005.1:0-16365 GCA_023250205.1 Candidatus Melainabacteria bacterium
GACCATTAATTTCTTTAACTACAAGACCACCAGAAGCTTTAGTAGAACAGACACAAGATTTATCAGAGGAGTTTTTCTGCCCAAGTTTGCAGATATCACCTTTAATACAACCATCTTCAGTATATGATTGACCTTTAGGACAGGCACAGATACCTTTGTCATTTAGTTTAGAACCAGTAGCACATTCACAAGGTTTATCAGAAGTAGATTTTTGGTCATCTTTACAAGTAGGGATTTTACAACCAGCAGTTGTGTATTCAGAGCCATCAGGACAAATACAAATGCCATCGGTAGAAGAATGAACAGCATTACCTGCACAAGTACAATTTGAGTTAGAGGAAGCAGATTGTCCAACTTGACAAATAGCAGATGGACTAGAACAACCGCTTTCTAAGGTATAGGTAAGGGAAGAATTGGTACATTGACAAGAATTATTTTTCCCAGAGGGAATGGCAGCACTTGAAATATTTCCAAATCCAGGATTAGCAGGAGTACTTTTACAGGCACAAGGATTATCATCGTTATTTTCCTGACCATCTTTGCAAACAGAGGAAGTTTGAACACAGCCTTTACTGGTGTAGATGATACTGTCAGAGACATTTTGAGCACTGCTAGCAACAGAGACACAGGTACAAAGACCATTAATTTCTTTAACTACAAGACCACCAGAAGCTTTAGTAGAACAGACACAAGATTTATCAGAGGAGTTTTTCTGCCCAAGTTTGCAGATATCACCTTTAATACAACCATCTTCAGGACTATATATCTTTCCACTGGGACAAAGATTGCTATTAGGGTTTACGGTTGCACAATATGCTTTTGCAAGCACATCATTTTGTGTATTTAAAATTATTGTTTTAGTTGAATCATCAATATTGCATTGCTGTATTAGTTCTTTTATCTTACCTCCAAGAGTAGATGATGACGATTCATTACTATTTTTACATTCATTTGCTAATTCATTTAAATCACAACTAAGGATTTCAGCTTTGTTAATTGTGTTAATTTTTTCTTTTGTGGTATTTTGTAATCTATGTTTTGTAACCTGATAAGCTAAATCACTATTTTGTTGTGCTAAGTTTGCAATTAGACTAGATATTTCATTTACTTGAATTGGATGTTCATAAGAAAAAACATTGTCTTCGGGAGTATTCTTTAGTATAGTTAGTGCTTTAAATTCTTTCTCCCCGCCAAGATGAATTATTCCAACATTGTATTTATTTGCTCTAACCTCAGTTGTAAATGTCCCGTCTGGATTCAGATAAACTGTTTCATCAGAGATTTGTTGTCCTTCAAAATCTTCAATAGCAACATAGCTTTTGGTTATGTTGCTAATAGTAAATCCGTATATTACAGTTGGCGGCTCATACTTAAAATTTTGAGTTTTTAGATTTAAATGTTTATTTAAAATATTTATTGAGTAATCATTGCTGGGCAATTCACCTGGGAATATTTCCTTTTTTGACTCACAATATAACTTGGAAAGATTTATCACCAAATAATGATTAGAGATCCCGTGTCTTAAATGAACTGCATCAGTTGGTATAAAGTAAGTTTTTGATTCGTTATCTTCAGATACTAAACTAAAAGAGGATTTACTTAAGCTTGATTTTCTAAAATATTTATAAACATGTTTTGGTAACTTAACATTTAATTCATTTTCTTTATTGTTTAAGATGCTTCCATGGAGAATACTGCCTCCATGGTTTGTAGAAATTGTAAGGCTTTGATTATTTGCAAGAGCCTGATTTATGAGAAAAGAATTATAACAAAACACTAATAATATAATAGAAGAAATAATTAATAAAAATATTTTTTTCATGGTTAACAAAATAATAAGATAGATTATTCGTCAAACTTGTTTCTTTGGTGCTTTGGCATGTAAAATTTTGTGATTAATCTTTATCATAAGAAAATCTTGAGATTTAATCCAAAGCTGTCTCGTACAAGACGTTAGAACTAAAATAGCACAGTTTCGGGGACATATCTATATACCTAAATTGGCTATGGCTGCTTAATTTCTACTATTCACAAACATCAGCAATTCCATTTTTATTATTATCTACTTTAGTAACAACGTCAACTAAATCTGCATTTTCAAGGAAATTACTTATTTTTTCTTTGTTACATGCTTCTAGATCAGCTTCACTTTGATTAACGCACAAGTTATTGTTGATATCAATAGCATTAGTACGAAAGCTGCTGGCTTCTTGTATGCGCAAATTACAAAGACTAGCAGGTAATCTTATCGAAGATCGTATTACTTTAATTGACTTTGAAAGTTTATCAAATAACATTTCTGTAATATTTTGCGTTCCCAAAATTTCTCTGGCTTCTTTATGTATCGTTTTAGAAAGATTGTCTATAGCATTAAGAAGATTTTTAAGATCAGGAGTAATAGAGATAGGCTCTTCCCCGCTGAATTGTGAATATTGTTCACAGATATCAACAATTCCATTGCCTGCTTCATCGACGGTACTTTTCTCTTGGATTATAAGGTTATCTTCATCTAGAGCTAATAAAACACCAATACAAGAAGAACCACATGTAGCAGAGCTTCTTACGGTATCAATTGCATTAGAAAGTTTTGCAACTCTTTTTGAAAGTTGATTATTACAGTCTGAAGCTGGAAAATTAAGAAGTGTATACTTTACTGCTCTTATTGCATTTTGAAGACTTTTAATCTCTTCTTTAGCTCCAATTAATGACTTAGAGGTTGTGATTGATGATATGCCATTAAGTGCACCTTGGAAACTAGTAACTAGAGCAGGTTTATTTGATGTTGCTCCACTGCTAGAAGAACTTGAAGAAATACTACAAGAAGCGGTTACAAATTTGTTCAAAGTAGTTATGGAAGAATCATCGTTTAAAGTTGCTTCTAAGTCAGCAGAGTTATCATCAAAGTTAATAGTTACATGAGGACCCTCCCCTTTTTCAGGAAATACTTGGACAAATTTACCAGAATCATTTATTCTTCCAAATGCATGGACAACTTTACTATCAGAACCAGCAAATTTTAATATAGCTCCCCCATCTGATCCAATATTTAAAAAATCACCAGGCAGAAAATCACCTGTAACATCAGCATTATAAAAACCACTAAATGAAGATGAACCACCTTCAATAGTACTTAGTTTTGCTTTTCCATTTATCTTGCCGTCTGCACTTTTTATTAAAATATTATTGTCTGTAGTTAAAGATAAAGTATAAGCACTAGATGCTGTTAAATCACCTAAATTAAAACTAGATCCAGTTGGTCCATGTGTTTTTTGATCTTCTGGAGCAAAGAAACCTACTATATGCTGGTTTGCAACTACTATAAAAAGTGGTTTACTAACTTTTTTGCCATCAGAGCCAGTTACTATAGCTGCACCAACATAAGTTCCATCAAATAAAAAACATATAGCATTACTGTTTTCAATATTAAACATAAAAGAAGTAAAAATAAGAATTAGACTTAATAAAATATTTTTTATATTTATTTTCATGTTAACTTGTTTAGTATTATAACGATTTCAAAATAAAAAAGCGGGTAGAGGGAGTCGAACCCTCGACTAAAACTTGGAAGGCTTTCGTTTTACCGTTAAACTACACCCGCAGATCAGAATTCATTTGATTCAGATAAATCAGTCATTATTATACCGTAGGAAAAATTAGAAATTTATAAAGAAAAAGATTCTAATTGTTTATACTACTTATAATGTTTCGTACTTATGTCATTGTTTCCGGTTAAAAAAGTACTTTTAGTACAGGATTCTCGAAATTCACCTGAAAGAAAGCTACATGTAAGGAGCTTTAAAAAATCTCTCAAAGAAGCCGGGTTTTCTACTGTTGAAGTCTTTAATAAAACCTCCCCAAGGCGTTTTTTAAAAGCACATTCAAATTTATATTACCACCCTTCCCCCTGTGCAACTGATTGGGGAAAATCCAACTATGTGGTTTTAAATGAGTTAGGACTTGATTTTTCACAGTTGAGAAAGTATTTAGGTAGACAAAAGGAATCAGCATACAATCTTGAAGTGCGTGAAGGAAAAGTTTGTTATCCAAGGATTGTTTTGTTTAAAGTACCTTCAGAAGAAGTAGACACAGATGCTATGTTAAGTGAGCTTCAATCTCTTTATAAAAGTTTTATTGAAGCGGGTGTTGTAAATATTGCTGCTTCTGAAGAAGAAGCAATAAAAGAGCTAATTGAGTTGTTAAAAAGAATAGATTCTAATAAATTATAAATTACAGATTTCAGTTGTAATGACGACAGTGTTAATCTTTATAGAGTATTATTTGGAATAGTAATTTAAAAGGAAATTTATGCCGTATATTCCAAAAATCCATATTGCACTTAGACAGATACCATCGAATATTGAGGCAAGAGTAAGAGAATCTCTCTCTAATCCAAAACAATATAAATTAGGAAAAGAAGAAGATTTAGCTCTTGAGTTTTCAACTACAAAAGATTTTTTATCAAAGCCTCCCGGTGAAATATTTTTTAATTATCAAAGACCATTTTCTATAGTTGTTGATGCTGAAGAGATAAAACCTGAGGAGCTTTCAAAATTAATAGATGAAGAAAAAATTTTTAGGCAGAATGTTGGAGTCTCTGAACCGCGGATAATTTTATTTAAAAGTGTTGTTCCACAGAGTTTAATTAAAAAACAACAGTTTGGACCTGATAGATTGCAAGAAGTCTCCTTAATAGATGATGTTTTTAAGGATTATAGAGAATTAATTGATCAAGGTTTTGTTTCACGTGCATCCAGTCTTGATGCTGCTGTAAATATAGCAGTAGCAAATATAATTAGAGCTTCTATGCCAGCTGAACCTGTTGTAAAACAGCTGCATGATTTGATTCCAGTATAAATGTAATTACCATTGCTTATATTTCAAATTCTCTGATACTCTAGTTCTCTGATTCTCTAAATTGGAGGTTTCTATGTCTACACAAACATTAACGGAGGCAAAAATGTCCCATCACGATTTATTAAAAGATCAAGTTGCAATTGTTACAGGTTCAGGCCGTGGAATTGGTCTTTCTATTGCTAAAAGATTAGCAAGTGCAGGTGCAACAGCAGCTATAACAGATATTTCACAGGAGTTTGCAGATAGTGGAGCTAAAGAAATTACAGATGCTGGTTTAACAGCTTCTGGCTTTTTGTGTAATGTGACTGATTCAGAGAGCATTGAAAAAATGACAAGTGATGTTATGAGCAAATATGGTCGCATTGACATTCTTGTAAATAATGCTGGTATTACTAGAGATACTTTGTTTATGAGAATGAAATTTGAAGACTGGAATGCAGTCATAGATACAAATTTAAACAGTGTTTTTAAAGTAACGCAGTCAGTAATTAAAAATATGTCAAAAGCAAATTATGGACGTATTGTAAATATTGCTAGTGTTATTGGTATTCATGGAAATATGGGACAGGCAAATTATGCTGCATCAAAAGCAGGTGTAATTGCTCTTTCTAAAACAATTGCAAAAGAATATGCTTCCAGAAATATTACTTGTAATGCAATTGCTCCAGGATTTATTGATACTGCAATGACTCAAAAACTAAAACCAGAAATTAAAGAGCAATATATGAAATTTATTCCTCTTGGAAGGTTTGGTTCTCCCGATGATGTTGCAGAGTGTGCTCATTTCTTCTGTACAGGTGGATCGTATGTTACTGGACAGGTAATTGTTGTAGATGGCGGAATGTTTATGTGAGAACGAAGCATGATGCACGATGCATGAAGCACGAAGGAATAAAATTGTTTTTCCTGCTTCATGTTTCCTGCCTCGTGCCTCGTGTTTCTTTAAGAAAAGGTAAGGACATTGAACCAAGATCTAGAAAAACTAGGAAAAGAAATCCAGCAAAGCTTTTCCTTGTTATTAAAAGAATATTTGCCAAAAAATCTTCTTGAAAAAGCAAAAGAAAATAAATCGTTAAAAATTATAAGTATTGCTTGTGGAAAATTCCTGGAAGCAGAATGTTTGTTTGAGTGTTTTTCTTCAAATGACAATCAAATAAAACTATTTGGTATTGAAATAGACAAAGATTTGTTCAACTCAGCAAACGAAAGACTATTTTCAGGAAATAAGAAAGATCAAATTTCTTTGAAATGCGGTGATGCTACAAGTCCAGAGAATTATGAAGAGTGGATAAAGGATGGATTATTTGATCTTATAATTATTCGGCATCCTGAAATTACATTTAATACAGATGTATTTATGAAAATATTTTCAAACTGTAAAACACTCCTCCTTAAGGAGGGTTTTATTTTTGTTACTACACACCATGAGAACGAGAAAAGAGCAGTTGAATTTCTTTTTAAGATCTTGGACTTCAATATTGTTTTAGAAGTAGAAAATCAGGGAGCAGCCTCATCAAAAAAAGGGGATGAGATCGTCTATGCTGACAAATATTTATTGATAGGAAATAATAGCAAAAAAATAGCTTCCTGAACTTTATTGGTGCCTATAACCCACAATGTGTAAATGCGTTTTCTTGTAAGTTATTCTATGATATTCTGAACCGAAGTTAGATGGTCTATGTATTATGGGGGAGATATGACTAAAGTTATGGACAGACAAGAAGCGTTAGAAAGAGTAAAAAAAGTAGTTTGTTCGCAGTTAAGTGTAGAAATTTCTGAAGTATCAGAATCAGCAAGTTTTACATCAGATTTAGGTGCAGACTCGCTGGACACTGTTGAGCTAGTTATGGCATTTGAAGAAGAATTTGGTGTTGAAATTCCAGATGAAGAAGCTGAAAAAATAACGACAGTTGGACAAGCTGTTGATTATATTGTTTCACATTCATAAAACAGTTCTTTTAACTAATTAATTCATAGGGGCGTTTCACTAAGCGCCCCTTTTTGATATATTGAAGTCATGAAAAGGCGAGTAGTAGTAACAGGGATGGGATTAGTTTGTCCTTTAGGAGAGAGCAAAGAAGAGCTTTGGAAGAATCTTATTAATGGAAAATCAGGGATATCGAAAATGGATTTTTTCTCTGATATTAAAACATCTAAAGATTTATGTCGTGTAGCTGCTGTATGTAATGATTTTAAACCTGAAGAATATTTAGAACCAAAAGTCATAAGAAGAACAGATCGTTTTATTCAATTTGCGTTAAGTGCATCAATTAATGCTGTAAAAGATTCAAAGCTTGATATTAGTAACTATCCAAATCCTGAAAGAGTTGGTGTAATAGTAGGAAGTGCTGCAGGTGGCATACTGACTATAATTGAGCAACATAATATTATTAGAGAAAAAGGACCTGGGCGTGTCAGTCCTTTTACGATTCCATCAATGATTTCAAATATGCCGGCAGGATATATTTCTATTTATCATAGTGCGAAAGGACCGGTAAGTTGTACTGTTACTGCTTGTGCAACAAGTACAAATTGTATAGGAGATGCTTTTCGAATAATTCAATCAGGTGGGGCAGATGTAATGTTTGCAGGTGGATGTGAAGCTCCTTTGACAGGTGTTAGTATTGCAGCATTTGGTGCTGCTAGAACGCTTTCAACACACTTTAATGATGAGCCTGAAAAAGCATCCAGACCTTTTGATAGAGATAGAGATGGTTTTGTAATGGGTGAAGGTGCGGGTATTTTAATACTTGAGGAGTTAGAACATGCAAAGGTACGTGGTGCACATATTTATTGTGAGCTAGCAGGTTTTGGTTCTACATCTGATGCTTCAGATGTAGTCTCCCCTTCTCCTGATGGAGATGGCGCAGCCAGAGCAATTAAACTTGCACTTGAAGATGCTAGTGTAAAACCAGAAGAAGTAGGTTATATCAATGCACATGCAACAAGTACCATTGTTGGAGATATTGTAGAAGTTGTTGCTATAAAAAGGGTTTTTGGTGACAGAGTTAAAAAAGGTTTGATTCCTATAAGCTCCACAAAGTCAATGCATGGACATTTACTTGGAGCAACCGGTGCTGTAGAGGCAATAACCTGTATCATGGCACTCAATTCAAATATTCTTCCTCCTACAATAAATCTTGATAATCCAGATCCACAGTGTGATTTAGATTTTATTCCTCATAAAGCACGAAATGTAAAAGATTTAAATGTAGTAATTTCAAATTCATTTGGCTTTGGTGGGCATAATGCCTGCCTGGTGTTTAAGAGGTTATAATAATTATTTATGCAACTCCTCACTAAACCAAACACAGATAAACTTCTAAACAAAAGACTTTCAAAAGAAGAAGCTATTGATCTTTATCTGAATAGTGATCTTTTAGAGCTTGGACAATTTGCAAATCAAGTTAGACAAAAACATCATCCAGACTCTAAACCAGTTACTTTTATAATTGACAGAAACATAAACTATACAAATGTTTGTACGGCGGCATGTAGATTTTGTGCGTTTGCATTTTGGCCTGGTGATAAGAGAACATATATTAATTCATATGAAATTATTTATGAGAAAACAAAGGAGCTTGTTGAGCTTGGTGGAACACAGCTTTTATTACAAGGTGGTCATAATCCTGAGTTAGGGATTGAATACTATGAAGATCTTTTTAAGAGGCTAAAAATAGATTTCCCTGCTATTACTCTTCACGCACTTTCTCCTTCTGAAGTGGATCATATTTGTAATGTTTCAAAATTAGATACAGAAACTGCTATAAAGAGGTTAATTAATGCAGGTTTAAATTCTATTCCTGGTGGTGGTGCTGAAATATTGGTGGATAGAGTAAGAGATGCGATTTCTCCGTTGAAGATAAAATCTGACAGATGGCTTGAAGTTATGGAAGCAGCTCATAGATTAGGTCTTAAGACTACAGCTACTATGATGTTTGGACATGCTGAAACTCCTGAAGAAAGAATAGAACATATGGATAGAATAAGACAGCTTCAGGATAAGTATGGTGGCTTTACTGCTTTTATCTCGTGGACATTTCAAAAAGAAAATAATCCTCTTGGAAGAGAATTGACCGAAAGCAGAGACGTTGCATGCAACGTCTCGACGAGTTTGGATTATTTGCGAACATTAGCTTTATCAAGGGTTTATCTAGATAATGTTGTTAATTTTCAATCTTCATGGGTAACTCAAGGGATTAAAATTGGTCAGGTAGCATTAGCATTTGGTGCAAATGATATGGGCGGTACAATGCTTGAGGAAAATGTAGTAAGTGCTGCTGGAACCTCTTGTCCTACGTCTATAGATGAAATTACTCAGGCTATTCATAAGACAGGCAGAGATGCGGCTCAGAGAGATACTCAGTATAATGTCATTAAAGTTATTCCTAATCGTTAACAGATATTCGCTATAATTTTTATATGCCTCCTAAAAAACAAAAAATGCGACTTGATACATTACTTGTAGATAAGCAGTTTTTTCCATCTCGTGAGCAGGCAAGGTCAGCAATTATGCAGGGTGCAATATTGGTAGATAAGGAAAAAGTTACCAAACCCGGAACGTTTATAGATTTAAGTAGTGAAGTTACAGTACTCTTTACAACAAATCCTTACGTGGGGCGTGGAGGTATTAAATTAGAAGGAGCACTAGGATATTTTGAAATTAGTGTGTTGGATAAAATATGCTTTGATATTGGTACTTCAATAGGTGGTTTCACGGATTGCCTTTTAAAACGGGGTGCAAAAAAAGTATATTCTGTCGATGTAGGGTATGGTCAGTTTGACTGGGGTTTAAGAAAAGATCCCAGGGTTGTTTTATTTGAAAGAACAAATATTAGATATTTAATGCCTGAAAAAGTTTATGGAATTGAAGAGCCGAAAGCAACTATTTGTACAGTTGACTTATCGTTCATTTCCCTCTCCAAAGTTTTTAAGCCAATAATAGATCTTGTAGAAGAAGGCAGGGAAACACATATCTTGACTTTATTTAAACCACAATTCGAAGCACTCAAAAGTGAAGTTGGTAAAAAAGGGATTATCAGGGACAAATCAACTCATGAAGCACTTTTAATAGGATATGCACAGAATATTTCAAATCTTGGTTTATTTGCTAGGGCAATTACTTATTCACCAATAACAGGTTCTGCTGGTAATATAGAGTTCTGGTTTGACCTTACATTTAATGAGGATGATGAAGGTCATGTCACAGAAGAAACCATTCATCATGTAATTGAAGAGGCACATCAAAAGTTTGGGAAAAAAATAAGTAATGCATAAAGTCGGAATAATCTATAACACTAGCCGAAAAGAAAATCTTGAAGTTGTAGAAAAACTTGAAAAATTTTTGCACGGAAAAGGAATTAGTACATGGCGTGGACGAACAGGTAGCGAAAAAAATGATTGGGAATTCTTAACCGAACCTCTTGAGTTTGCAATTGTTCTTGGTGGTGATGGGACCCTTTTAGGGACCAGTAGAATGCTTGCTCCAAAAGGGATTCCTATGTTTGGTATAAATACAGGACATCTTGGCTTTTTAAGTGAAGGAAGAGCTGGCAACCTATTTGAATTGGTAGAACAAGTATTAAAAAAGGAATACAGGATTGAAGCTAGAGCCATGTTATGTGGTTATGTTTTAACCTCAGATAAATTGCAAAATGAGCGGGGACCATTTTTTGCTTTAAATGACATTGTAATTAGCAGAGGTGTTCATCATAAAATGATCTATATGGCTTTAAATGTAGATGAAAGGCCTGTTGCAGATTATATTGCTGATGGATTAATAATATCTACACCGACGGGATCAACTGCTTATGCTCTTTCTGCTGGTGGTGCAGTTATAGATCCTGAAATACGAGGGATTGAAATAGTGCCAATCTGTGCGCATACATTAACGAATAGACCACATATAGTTGCTGATAGCCGAATAATAACAATTACATTTAATCGTCCTCATGAAGGGACAATGCTACAGCTGGATGGACAGGAAAACCTTTCTATTCAAATGGGAGATAAGGTTAGAATTAGCAGATCGGCTCATTCTGCAAAGATGATAAGACTATTGGGTGAAGAAAGTGACTTCTATTGGACAATAAGACAAAAATTTCACTGGGGAATGTTAGCTAAACAATAGCAGTTTCTGAATCTTTTCCATTTGAAGAGTTTTGAGGCTTACCGAATCTTTCAATACTTGACTTTGTCGTTAAATGCTTTTGTCCATTTCTAATTATGGATAATGCATTTGCAAGATCTTGATCTAAACTTGTCAGAATACTTTCAGCATATTTATCTGCTCCAATTCTGACATTTTCAGCTTCTTCATATGCTTTATTTCTCATTTCTTCTGATTCTTTTAATGCTCTCATTCTGATTTCTTCTGCTTCTTGAATGATTGATCTTTTGATTTTTTCTGCTTCCTGCTCGATTTTCTTTAAGATTTCAGAATCTTTTACCATTTTGTCTACTTTGTACTGAGTGCTTTCCATTAACTCATCAGATTGTTTTTGAGCTTCTTTAAGCATCTTTTCAGCTTTAGACTGAGCTTGAGTTATTAATTCTTCCTTTTGATTTAGTATAGAAGTTGCTTCTTTAATTTCTTGAGGAAGTTTGGACATAACAAGCTCTAACTGATCGTAGAATTTCTCGATGTTTACTAATTTAAAAGAACTCCAGGGAACTGATGGAGATTCTTCCACTACTAAACCTAATCTATCAATTAACTTATATATGCTCATTCCTTTTAAAACCTTTCAATGTTAAAAACATTCTTTAATTGAATATTTTTTGCTTATTTACCTTCTATTCATTAACTTTCAATTCCTGACAGATAATTATACACTTTAATATTTATTTTCTTAAGGGTGTTTTTTGGTATAGATACTTATAAACGGTGTCAGGGACCAATTCTTTTATTTCTCCACCAAGAGTAACCAGTTCTTTAACCCTACTCGACCTTATAAATGAGTATTTAGGGTTCGTCATAATAAATAAGGTTTCAAGCCCATTTGAAAGAAAGTAATTAATTTGAGACATTTCTAATTCATATTCAAAGTCAGAAGGGGCCCGTAACCCACGAACAATTACATTAGCGCCTATTGATTTTGCATATTTTACAGTCAGGCCACTGAAACTTTCTACAGAAATATTCTTTATTTCTGTAACGGATTCTTTTACAAGTTTAATTCTTTCTTCTAAAGGAATAAATTCTTCTTTTTCCTGATTTTTTAATACGGCAACAACAACTTCATCAAATAGCTTTGCAATCCTTTTAATAACATCAACATGACCATTCGTTATAGGATCAAAGCTGCCTGGATAAATAGCTTTCATGGATAATATGATATCACTATAGGTTGGGTGTGTTAAGCGATCCGGGGGAAACGTCTTCATGTCATTCTTCGCCTTTGGCTCAGAACGACATGTTTTGATAGCCATAAACTAAAAAGGGTGCTTTTAAAAGCACCCTTTTTAGTTTAGTAATTCACTCTTTTTATACAGATTCTTGTGTAGGAGTTTCACCACTTACGATGTTATGCATTACTCCAAGTTGTTCTGTAAGCATTCTTGTAAAGAATACCTGAGTATTGTTCATGTTAGCAGCAAGATCTTTGATTTGATCTTTTACAGGAGTTCCATTACTTAGGTTATTTACTTTGTTTAATTCATCCACTAGTTCGGCAAAAGATTTAATTGCCTCTGAAGCTTTCTTTTCAAGCTTAGGTAAATTATTTGTTAGGTCACTTATATATGATCGTTGTATTTGCGGATTAGAAGTGCTCACGGCTCTCCTCCTTTTGAATAGAATGTAATGGTGGAAATATAGAGGTTCGGAGTTAACCCGTAGTTAAAACCCTGATTAAATATTTTTAATATTTGATTTTAGAGCCTATTCTCCTTGTTTTACTAAATTAAAAAGGCAGGATTTTAAAATCCTGCCTTTTCTCTGCTTTTTGCTAATTTGTAAGGTTAACTACTTCTTAATAGTCTCCCATTCCACCGCCTGGCATTGCTGGCATAGCTTCTTTCTTCTCTGGAAGCTCTACAACAAGTGCTTCTGTGGTAAGGAACATTGAACCTATTGAAGCAGCATTCTGAATTGCTGATCTGGTTACCTTAGCTGGGTCAATAACCCCGGATTTTCTAAGATCTTCAAACTTACAGGTTTCAGCATTAAATCCAGTTGATTGATCGTTGTAGCTTAAAATCTTTTCTACAACTACTTCACCGGATAATCCTGCATTTTCAGCAATTTGTTTTAAAGGTGCTGAAAATGCTCTGGCTAAAAGTTCAATACCTGTTCTTATATCGCCTTGATATTTTTCAGCTTCTTTGAACAATACTTTGCTGACAAGAACTGGTGTTAAACCGCCGCCAGGTACTGTACCTTCTTCTACTGCAGCTTTGGTTGCATTTAATGCATCTTCAAGTCTGAGCTTTCTATCTTTCAATTCAGTTTCAGTTGCTGCACCTACTTTAAGGACTGCAACTCCACCTGAAAGCTTTGCTTTTCTTTCTTGAAGTTTTTCTTTGTCATAGTCGCTGTCAGATTTGTTGATTTCATTTTCAATCTGAGAAACACGTTCTGCAACTTGCTTCTTTGTTTCGCTGCCTGCAACTATTGTGGTTTTGTCTTTGTTGACAATTACCTTTCTTGCTTTACCAAGCATTTCAATAGTTACATTTTCAAGTTTATGACCGAGTTCTTCAGCAACAACTTTACCACCGGTAAGAATAGCAATGTCTTCTAACATAGCTTTTCTTCTGTCACCGAATCCAGGAGCTTTTACTGCACAGCATTTTAAAACTTGGCGTAAGTTATTTACTACAAGTGTTGCGAGTGCTTCTCCCTCTACATCTTCAGAAATAACAACAAGTGGCTTTCCTGCTCTTGCTACTTTTTCAAGAAGTGGGATCATATCTGCAAGAAGATTAATTTTCTTGTCTACAAGTAGAATAAAAGGTTCTTCAAGAATTGATTCCATTCTCTCTTGATCATTTGCAAAGTATGGAGAAATGTAACCTTTGTCGAATTGCATACCCTCAACTACTTCTAATTCAGTGTCTACAAGTTTCTTTGATTCTTCTACTGTTATAACACCGTCTTTTCCAACTTTATCCATTGCTTGAGCAATCATTTTGCCAACTTCAATATCATTTCCAGCAGCTATTGTGGCTACTTGTGAAATTGATTGATTGTCTTTAACTGGTTGAGCAATCTTTTTGATTTCTTCAATGGATACCTTTGTAGCAATATCAATTCCTCTCTTTAGTTGAATTGGATTTGCTCCTGCAGCAACATTCTTTAATCCTTCTTTGATAATGGATTGAGCTAACATTGCAGCAGTTGTAGTTCCATCACCAGCGACATCATTTGTCTTGCTGGCAACTTCTCTTATTAGCTGTGCACCTGCATTTTCAAGAGGGCATTTTAATTCAATTTCTTTTGCAATTGTTACACCATCGTTAACGATTTGTGGTGCACCAAATTTCTTTTCAAGAACTACGTTACGTCCTGCTGGACCAATTGTAACTTTGACAGTATTGGCTACTGCATCAACGCCTCTTTCTAGCGCTCTACGTGCTTCTTCGTCATATACTATTTGTTTTGCCATAACTTTATTATCTCCTTTTTAATTATTTAACTATTGCCAAAATATCTCTTTCGGAAAGAATTAAATATTCTTGTCCGTCTAATTTAACTTCAGTTCCGCTGTACTTTGCATAAAGTACATGGTCTCCTTCTTTTACATCCATGGGTTTTCTTTGTCCTTTGTCATCAACCGATCCAGGACCAACAGCAACCACTTTTCCTTCTTGTGGTTTTTCTTTTGCTGTATCAGGAAGGTATATTCCCCCTGAGGTCTTTTCTTCTGGTTCTAATTTTTGAACTACGACTTTATCGCTTAGTGGTTTTAAAGTTTTCTTTGTTGCAGTAGTCAAGGTAATCACTCTCCTTTTTTTATGCTTCAGACTAACTGAAGCTTATTTGGGTCATCATTTCTGGCCGATTTTATTAGATATCCTTCTCCAACTTAATTTTCTAATCAAGATAGTTTAAGACTCTTAAAATGACCAGTATCTAATTATTGCTGAAAACCCTCTTGGGGAGTGGAAATTTTTAGAAACAATTTAGTTTTTCATTTTACAAATCTGAATTCAGATTTACGTGTTGACATAGAAGTGGTTGAGTTTAAGAGCTTCTGAGCTTTTAAATAGTAGTTTTGAATATAGATATCTGGACATATAAATTCATTGGCTTAATTTATTCTTGTAAATACTCTCAAGGTTGTAGATAACTCCACCATAAACTGTAGGTCTAATGTTTTCCAAATTATTTTGAACAGCAAAAATTCTAACTGGCGAAACGAGGTAAATAAAAGGTAATTGTTCATATGCTATTTCCTGATAGCGATCATAAAGTTTCTTTCGACTGTTAAAATCTACAACTTTTGTAGCATCATTAAATATTTTATCTATTTCAATTTCCCAGTCTCTTGGTTTATGTGTTGCTTGATCAAACATATGAAGCCTGCCGTTTAGTTTCCAGACATTTGCTCCTTCATTTGGCTCAAAGAATCCACCTGTAAAACCAATAATAATTCCTTCCCAATCTCCAGAGTCTGATCTTCCAATTAATGTATTAAAGTCTATTGGTCTTAGATTTACTTTTATGCCAAGCTTTTTTAAATCATCCTGAATGATTACTCCGATTGCCTGCCTTGTTGAGTTTTCAGCGTTTGTGAGAACAGTAAATTCGACTTTTTGATTCTTTGTATCAAGCAACTCATTGTTTGTATTCCATTTAAACCCACCTTTTATTAATAACTCTTTTGAGAGATTAAGGTCTTGCTTATATCCACCAGCAAATTTTTTGTTTAAGTAAATGGAGGGTAATGATTCTGGGGTAAACAAAGGTTTACCGACACCACCTAAAACGTTATCTACAATTGCTGTTCTATCAATAGCGTGAGAAATAGCCTTTCTGAAATAAAGATTATTAAACCATTCCGTTGAGATGCGATTAATTGAGTCTCTTTGAAGATTTAAAATAAGAAATTCTGTCCCAGAGCTTGGTCCTAAATTTACAGTGTGAAATTTCTTCTTCTTTTCTAAATTCTTTACGAGCCCGACATCTTCACCCCTTACTGACACAACATCAATTTCGCCAGCCAAAAATTTAAATAATTCAAGAGTTGAATCCTGTACTATTGAATAAATAATACTGTCTAAATAAGGTAACTTTTCATTCTTTGTGTTTATTATGAAATAATCAGGGTTTCTTTCAAATTCAATTCTCTCTCCCTGTACATAACGTAATAATTTATATGGACCGCTTGTTACAAAATCACCTGGCTTGGTATTTGTCCCCCAATAGCCAAGAAAGACTTTTTTTAAATCTTTTTTTTGAGTGTTAGTAAAGAGTGGTTCAAAAACATGTTTTGGTGCAATTGGGTATCCAATTTGTCTTAGAAATGGGGCAAATACTACATGTGTCATAAACTCAACAGTAGTATC
>JAHFBE010000005.1:16375-50249 GCA_023250205.1 Candidatus Melainabacteria bacterium
TCAATTAGGCATAAAGATTGAAATCCACTTGCCTCCAGTCCGCTAAAAACGATTTCATTCCATGTAAAAACTACATCGTCACTGGTTATATGAACACCATCTGACCACTTGATTCCTTTTCTGAGTTTTACAATTATTGTTTTTCCTTGATCTTTTATTTCATAGCTTTTAGCTAAGTGGGGAATTATTTCTCCGGTGTCGGGATCATCTTCAAATAAACCGTCAAACATAAGTCTTGCAAGAGTACTGCTTGTGTTGTCTGTAGAAGTCCAAAGATTAAATGTTTTTGGTCCAGAACCAAAAACTGATAAGTTTAATGCTCCGCCATGTTTTCCTATTGGAGCTTGAATTTGTTTGTATTCAATTCCGTTTATACCTATGGTCTTTGGTTTTGACCAAGGTTTGGATATTTCTGTATGCTCATTTGCAGAAGTAAAGAGCCAAGAGCTGATAGCAATAAACAAACATAAAATAAACCCTGTTTTAAATTTCTTTTGCATATTCTCTAATTATCTCTTTCATTGACGTAACAATTTTTAAATGTTCTCCAATTGGAGGTAAAATCTCAAAGGTAATATTTGGGAACTGTAATTTTAATTTGTTTACCTGTTCGGGAATATCTTTATCTAGATGTCCTCCTGATGACATAAACAGAGGTAAAACTTTTATCTTGTTAATTCCATTGTTTGCTAACCCTTGAGTAATGGTAATTAATGATGGTTCAATAAAATCCATATAGGCTAGTGTTGCTTTACCATTACAAGATATTACTAAATCTTCAAATGATTTACACCACTTAGAATCTTTGCTTCCATGAGCAAGTAAAATTAAGCTTGCATTTATACATGCCATGGCATGCCTTATTCTGGAATTACAATCTTCTTCCCTACTGTCAACACACCAATTTTTTTCATGTTGTTTGCCTTCATTATTTTATTAATGTTTGCAGGGGATGGATTTGAATAATATTTGTTTGCAATAATCCAGAGAGAATCTCCATTAGATATTGTATGAAATCTGACTTGTTCGATTTTTGGAATTGCAGATTCAGTGGTTATTACAGGTTTTGTCTCAGGTGCTTTTTTTGAAAATAGTTTTGAGAAGAAATTTTCTTTTGAAACAGTGATGTTATTTGCTTTATCTTTCAATTGTTTTGTAACTTCTTTATCAACAGTTTTATCAGTCATAAGATTCACTGATTTTTGGAAAACAATTTGAGTGTCACTCTTTGCTCTGATTTCATGAACGTTAATTTGGAAATATATGAGCCAGATAAGAGAGGATAAAGCAACTCCACCTAAAAACCATCCGATGTTTGTAAACATATTGGTTTTATTATTTGTAGTGCTAAGAAACTCTTCTTTGTTTGTAGGCCAAAATGGTTGTGAATTTGTAATTTCTGGTTTAATTTCTTTATTCTCTTCTATTGAAGGTTCATCTGAGTAGATTGTATCTAGAAGTTCAAACTCTTCTCTGGTATATAAGTCGTTCCTTGGATAAATATAATTACCACTTATAACTGCTTCTTTTGACTTACTTAGTCCTTTTAATCTTTTTTGTCTGAACTTACTAATGCTTGGCGTTTTTGTTTCTACCATCTATGAGGTCTCCTAAACTTAGATATTTTACACGTACTCGAACATTTGTATAGGAAGGGAAAGGTAAATAAAATGTTAAATATGAATATATTAGTTAATCTAATTAAGTCACAAAGTCAAATTAAAACACCTTTGTTGTCCCAAAATCAACCCTAAAAATCTAATTTTTAGAAATTTTCATTATTTGTTATGCAAAATTCTTAAATTCACATCAATTTCTATTAAATTGTCTAGTTAATAATAATATCTTAAGGAAAAAATTTAATAATTCTTAGTATGGTGGGTTCTTTTATTGATTGGAACTGAAGTTGAGGGATAGCTACATATAATATTGAAACCTTTTTACTTTATATTGGTATGGTGATGAGATTAATACAAAAAAAATCAAAACAACAAAAAATTCTTAACAAAGAAGAGCCTACATTTAATTTAACAACAAAAAAAGAACTGGCACAGCTTAGGGCTGCTTATAAAAGTGGAAAATTGAAATTTGATTCAAATGAAGTTGCTAAGGCAATTTTAAATGATTGCAAAAAGGGACTATTGGAGTGATGTGTCATTGCGAGGGAAGAGACGTTGCATGCAACGTCTCCACAGCAATCCCGATCTAACTTGCACAAATAGTTTGGGATTGCCACGCCTCATTTTATTCGGCTCGCAATGACAGTTATTTTCCAATACAAAACTTCGCAAAGATATTTTTTATCACTTCATCGCTAATGGTTCTTCCTGAGATTTCATCAAGCTTGGAAATTGCGTTTTTAAGTTCATCTGATATTAGATCTTCTGAAATGTTTTTATTTGCGAGATCTGTAGAATTTTCAATTGCAGAATTGCATTGTATAAGTAATTCTTTTTGTCTTTGATTGATATAGCAGTATTGAGTATTGCCGCCTTTGGCGAGCCTCGCCTCTAGCGGGAGTATTGAGTGTCGAGTGTTAAAGAGCGAAGAGGCTTTTTCAATCAATAGTTTTTTCAGCTGAGTAATGTTATCGCCATTTTTTGCAGATATCAAAATATCAAACCCATTTTTACTGATGTTGCTAGTGTCAACTAAATCAACCTTATTCCCTATAATTATCTTTGATTTATCTTTTATTAGATTAGAGAATTCACTTTGATCATGACTCTTGTTGGTTAAATCAAATACTCCTAAAACAATGTCAGAATTCTGGATACTTTGTTTACTTCTTTCAATTCCCATTTTTTCGGATTTGCTGGCAGAATCTTTTTCTCTGATTCCCGCAGTATCAACTAAAATAACTGACCAGCCGTCAATTAATATTTTTTCTTCTACCGTATCTCTTGTTGTACCAGGTTCATCTGAAACAATTGCTCTTTCACTTTCAAGTAATTGATTTAAAAGACTTGATTTACCTGCATTTGTAGGACCAACAATTGAAACTTTTATTCCTTCCCTTAGTAGCAGACCTTCTCTAGAATCTTTAATTAATTCACCTATTTCAGATTGTATATTTTTTAAGTTTGCAACTACTTCTTCTTTACTCATATCAGCTATATCCATAGGAAACTCTACTGAACTTTCAATAGATGTAATTAAGTTAAGAAGTTTTTCCCTAAATCCGACAATCTTGTCTTTTAATGATCCTGAAAGTATTTGTGAAGCAATTGAAACAGCTTTTTCATTGTCAGCAGAAATAATCTCGTTTATAGCTTCAGCTTCTGTTAGATCTATTCTTCCATTAACAAAAGCACGAAATGTAAACTCTCCATTTTTTGCTTGTCTCACACCATGTTTTAAACATAGATCAAGCACTTGTGATGTTACCTGTAAGCCGCCATGACAAAAAATTTCAACAGTGTCTTCAGTAGTAAAACTGTTCGGAGCTTTATAAGGAAGAATAATTACTTCATCGATAGTTTTATCATTATCTTTTATATATCCATGTTGAGCGTACATATGTTCGAAAGAGTATTGAGTATTGAGTATTGGGTATTGAGTTTGAGAGAAAATCTTTTGTCCGATCTTCCAGCTTTCAGTTCCTGAAATGCGAATAACAGAAATAGCTCCAGTTCCTTTTGGAGTACAGATTGCACAGATTGTGTCGGAGATATTAAACATCAGATAGATTATATCTGATTTACCCTCTATCTACGGGCTTTTTATCTACTGGTCCTAACTCATCTAGTTTTCTTGATGATGTAACACGATTTCTGCCTTCTTTTTTTGAAATATACATTGTATCGTCAGCTGCTTTTAATATTTGTTCTTTGTTTTTTGTTTCGTGAGGAGTACCACTGACACCAATACTTGCGCTGAGCGGACCCCATTGAGGATGTACAGTCCTATTTAAAGTGTCTAAAATTCTTTTTGCAATTATTTCTGCAGCTTCTAAATTTGTTTCGGGAAGAAGTACGGCAAATTCATCTCCACCATATCTTGCAACAATATCCATTTGTCTTAAGCATTGTTGTAATTTTCCGCTTACAAGAACAATTGCTTCATCTCCGGCAGAATGTCCAAATTTATCGTTAATAGATTTTAAGTGATCAAGATCAATCATAATTACTGCCAGATCTGATTTGGTTCTTTTTGCTCGTTCGACTTCATGATGAAGAGCAGTCTGAAAATAAGCATGATTATAAATATTTGTGAGACTGTCTCTTTGAGCTTGGTGTTCTACTTTTGCAAATAAGTCTGCATTTAAAACTGCTACTGAAGCTTCTGATGCAACTCTTTTTGCAAACTCAATTTCCTTCTCTACAAATTTCCTGCTTCTGTCGCATTGGTGTATGCAAAGTGAACCAATTACCTGTCCTCTTGCTACAAGAGGAACAGCCAGAAAGCTTTTTAACTGGATTATTTTAAGAATTGATTTTAAAGGTTCTTTTGTGTCCTTGTATCTTTCTTCAATGTTATGTATGTGGAGAATTGAATTTGCACGTTCAGATTCTGGTAAGTCTTTTAATGATTCAAGCCATTCTTGTTCAAATTCCAGAATTAAGTCGGCGGCTTTGCTTAAATCATTTTCTTTGCTATTTATATATTCTTGCTCGGTTGCAAGGACTGTAAGAGGTTTTACACTTTTCAACCTTCTAATGAAGCATCTGCTGGTTCCTAAGATTTCACCCAGATCGTGTGCTGCTCTTGCCATAACAGTAGAAATGTTTAAGCTGTCTCTTATTGCAGAGCTAACCTGATGTAAAAGATTTATTTGTCTTTCTGTTTGTTGAACATGCTGGTAAAGTTCAGCTTGTGATAATGCCATCTCAACTTGATCAGTAATGGCTTCGATTAGTTGAATCTCTGAACTGGTCCAATTTCGTGGGTGATCAAAATGTGCTAAAACTAAAAGTCCAATAGTTTTATTCCCTTTGTTTAGAGAACTAGCCAGGTATGATTTACAATCAATCTTATTTAATTCTTCTATTTGTGTGCAGGAGTTCCCTGATAAGGCAATTGTTTGGTTAATTGGATCTGGAATCAGTATTTTACTCCCTTTGTATAGTTTGTAGTCAAGTTTTAATTCAGCAAGTTTATAAGAAAATTCATCTTTTGTTGCCCAGATTGATTTGGCAGTAAATCCTATATCATCATCTTTTTTTATAAATGCTCCACAGGCATTTACTCCGAAAACCTGTCCTACTTCTCTGGCCGCTTTTTCAAGGACGCCTTCAACTTCAAGGGTATCTCGAATCATTGTGGTTATTGAGTTTAGAAGGAATTCCCTTTGAGCAGTTGAAAGGCTTTCTTCATAAAGATTTGCCTGGTTTAATATGACAGCAAGATGTCCTGCAATATCCTGAGTAATTCTTAGATCTTCAGTCGTAGCATCTGTGGCATTCCCTCTCTTTAGACAAATAATGGTTCCAAGCAATTCATTTCTGATAATAACTGGTAGCATAAAAAACAGAGATGGTTTTAAGTCGTGTAGAAATATTTTGCTTATTCTCTTGATGTTTTTGTTTCTAAGAGTCATATATTGATTCTTGTATAAAAGTTTTACTATTGGATTATTGGTACTTACCTTATGGACAAAGCCTTTAAGTGAATGTTTTTCTTCGCTTACTATTTCCTGAACTATCTCCATTTTTTTTTCTTTTGTCATCCATCGTGCAAAATAAACATCTTCTAACTTTAAAAAGTTATGTATTCCTTTTAAGACAATATCAACTGCTTTCTCTGGTTTTAATATTCCTCTGAGTGAACTTGAAAGTCTTGATAAAAGTAGCAACCTCTCATCTTTTGCCTCTACTTGCTTGGAGAGGTCAGATTCTTCAATGATTTTTATTATGTAATTTAATGCGAATAAAAGAGCACTTTTCTCTTCCTGTGAATTTGCTCTTTTTGGATTGCTGATTAAAATTACCCCAAAGATTTGTTTTGCATATGGGGAAACAATTGGGTAAGCAAATGTATTTAAATCTGAATCCGAAAGATTTTTAATGTCAAGTTCAGAAATTGGGATTAAGCTGTTATAAAATCGTGAATCTCTCAAATCAACTTGATTAGCTAAATTCTCTAAAATATGCCCTAAATAATTAAATTGTTTTGTACCTGATTTTGAGTTTATTAAATTTATTTGCTCATTTGCAAAGTTTGCATAAATTCCAATACTCTCGATTTCAAAGAGAGACTGAATAAAGTTAACCAGAGTACCAATTTGTTCTTTTGCATCAAAGGTACTTGACTGAAGCTCAAGAATTTTATTTAAAAGAACAGATTTTGTGTTCTTATTTTCTTGTTTTGATTCTTGATTTTCCATAAGTACCTCTAGGGTCTTTCATTCCACAATACAGACTTTTATCAAACAATCCTATACATAAAATGTACGATATACTTGTCCTTAGACCTAAATTTGACAAATTATCAGTGGTTCTTAAAGATATTTTACATAGAGGGGTAGCTGGGGAACAAATGCGAGATAGATTGAATGAATTAATTAATAAATATAAAAAAAAGGTTGATTATTTAGAAATTAGATTTGAGAATAATCAGGCAAATCAAATTCGTTATTTGGGGAAATCTCTGGATAGTTTAAACCAGTCAGAAGCTCAGGGTGGTTATGTAAGAAGTTGTTATAAAGGTGGGTGGGGTTTTTGCTCATTTAATAATATTAACAATCTTGAAAAATATATTGAAGAAACAATTAATCAGTCATTACTTTTAGGTTCTGAAGAAAATGCAAAAACGATTTTAGCGCCGATTTCACCAATACAAAAGATTTTTCCTATAGAGATGACAGGGAAAGATCCAAGAAAGATTTCTATTGCAAATAAGGTTGAACTTTTTAAACAGTATAACGAATTGATAAATTCTTATTCTGAAAAAATCACTACTTCAGCTGCAAGATACAATGAAAAAATTCAAGCAGTAACTTTTTTAAATTCTGAAGGAACTCATATAGAACATGGCTGGGTAGATATGGAAGCAAGATTTTCTGCTACTACTCAAAAGAATGGAATGATTCAGGTAGCGCAGGAATCATTGGGATCTCGAAAAGGATTTGAGGAAATTGAAAATCTTGATGAGCGTTTAAAACTAATGTCAAAAAGGGCAGTCGATCAGCTAGAACTTAAGTCTCCAAAGGCAGGGACTTATACGGTGGTTATTGATCCCATTTTAACAGGGCTTTTTGTTCATGAAGCTTTTGGACATTTGTCTGAAGGGGATTTTATTTTTGATAATCCTGCTATGCAGGAGTTTATGACTTTTGGGAAAAAATTTGGAGAAAAGTTCTTAAACATTTTAGATGGTGGAAAAGTGAAAGATCATAGAGGATCATTTTTGTTTGATGATGAAGGAGTTCCTTCTCAGGATACTTACCTGATAAAAGAGGGGATTCTTGTTGGTAGATTACACAGCAGAGAAACAGCCGGTAAATTAAATGAAAAACCTACAGGAAACGCTCGCTGTCTGGATTATAGATATCCTCCAATAGTTAGAATGACTAATACATGGATAGAGCCTCAGAAGAATTCTCCGGAAGATTTGATCTCTGATATTAAATTGGGTATTTGGGCTGGAAACTGGCTTGGTGGGCAGACAAATGGTGAGATGTTTACTTTTGCCAGTGGTGAAGCCAGAATGATAAGAGATGGAAAACTTGCTGAGCCGGTTAAGGATGTAAACCTTACTGGAAATGTTTTTCAGACTCTAAAAGATATTGAAGGAATATCAAATGATATGTATTGGGATGAGTCTGGTGGATGTGGGAAATTTGGTCAGAGTGGACTTTCTGTAGGAGTAGGTGGTCCATCAATTAGAATTAAAAACATGGTTGTAGCTGGGGAATAAAAATTGTTAATGTGAAGACTTGGTTTTCTTTTCTTTCAATTCTTTTGCTTTCTTTTCCAAAGAATAATAGAGATAAAAAATGCCACCAAGGAAGATTGACATAACAAAAAAAGGCATAAAAATATTTAACAATTCTGGACTCATTTCTCTTCACCTTCTACAGCTATTTCATAGCCTCTTTGAATAAAGCATATACCAATGGCCAATAGTATCACACTTCCTGTTAAATCAACATAGAAGCTATTTGTTAAATTTCTAAAACCACCTTCAAGTAAATTTATTACTAATCTTCCTAGTGGAGTTATAAGTGAAAGCCCCATAATTTTAAAGATTTCTGCTCTGTATTTATATCCATTTAGACTCATGCTTTTAAAATATAAGCACCAGTTATTTCAAGAATCAATAGATAATTCTCTCTAACTTTATAAACTTGTAACCGTGGGTTACATTAGAAGATAAATATTTTCTAAGCTTTGCAAATGTGAATTAAAGCGTGCTTGTGGTTAGGGAGTAATTTGTCATTGCGAGCCGAATAAAATGAGGCGTGGCAATCCCGATCGGGACTGCTGTGGAGACGTTGCATGCAACGTCTCTTCTTTCGCAGTGACATAAAGTCAAAGGATCGAAAACAAACATTGAAACTTTGACAAAAATTCAAATAGTATAAATTTTATTTTCATATAATTTCCTTTCTATGGTGTTACAGGTGCTGGTTTTGGTTGTCCCTGTTGTTGTGTTGGTTGATTACTTTGTTCAGGTTCAGGACTTAAATCTTTTAACAAGTTATGCATGTTATCCATGGCTGCAAGAAGAGGTTTCATCATACTTATCGGTCCAGTTATTTTTCTTAGTAATCCATTCAATGCATGCCCTATAAAAGGGATGTTCATAAATGATGATGTTTCAGAAAGTCCAATTAGCCAGTTGATTGCACCTTTAGGTATCCATCTCCCAACCTCAATTCCAAGTTTAGCCACAGAAAAAACAGAATTTTCTGTATCTGTAAGTTTTTTAAGATCCCCATCAGTTATTTCTTCACCTTTCATTGCTTTTAGTATGCAATTTTTAAAATTTACAGATAATCCATTTTCTAAAAGTTTCGAAGCCTCTTGACCAATATCAATACCACTTGAACTAAGTAGCATTTTTATTATTGGACTTGAGTTTACGGTGGTTATTACTCCTTCAATCAAGCCATTAATTGTTTTGTCCGTTGTTACGTGAACTTTTTTAGTTTCGTCAAACGTTTGTTTATCTACTTCAGTAGCCGTAGTAAATTTACTTAATGTTGCTTCCAGATTTTTTAAATCTTCATGTGTAAGCTGTTTGTCAGGATCTTTTAATATGTTTAAAACAGAGGTTATTTGACTCTGAGTTTTACCATCTTGCCATGCAATCCCGTCGCTTAAATTCTGTAAGTTAGTTTGTAATGAAGTTCTAGCTTGCATTGTTGCTGGATCAGAAGTTTGCCCTGTTAGTAATGTAACTGCTTGGGGTGTAAGTGAACCAATAGTTGATTGCAATAAAGCTTGATACCCTTTTGTAATTATTAAATTTGAATCTTGTGCTGGAGAAGAATTTCCATTCTGTGGACTAGGACTTGCTTGTTGAGGATTTAAATCGTTGTGAATAGTCTCTAAATGTCCAGTTAATTCTTGTAAATCAGTTAGTGCGGAACTATCTAAATCATGAAGATCAATCGTTCCTGTTTGTAGTCCTTCTACAATTGCGCTAAGTGATTGCCACTGCTCGCTATTTTCACCTAAAATAGGTTTTAATGTATCTACAGCGGTCTCTAGTTCTTTTCCTTTCTGTATTAATTGCTGTGCGCCGAATTGTGCTCCTGTAGGACCACCGGCAGTTTCTCCAATGTTATGAATTTCTTCAAAGATGGTAGCTAGTGTTTTTACTGCAGCTATTTCGGGAGTTCCTGCTACAGCATTTGTCAAAAGATCAAGAGCAGCTTTCCCCGTTCCTGTATTTAAAAGAGCTTTTGTGGCCAAACTAAATAAATCTGTTCCTGCTGTAATTGTTGTCATTAATGATCTCCTAAAATATTTTTATAATTAAAAAAGCCTTTTACAGCTTCTATAGATAAAAAGTAGGATTAAGAAAAAACTTGATAAAGAAGTAGTTAAAGACTAAGAAATTTTTTAAATTAGGTTAAAGAATAGTTAAAACTTTTTTGGATGTAACTTACGGTTACATGGTCTTTGATGGTGTTTTGGTAGAATCTCAATCATGATAAGTGAAGGGAAAAAATATAGAGCACAAACTTTTAACATTGGTGGGTTTGCACTAATGAGTTTGTTTGGAAAAATTGCAATGCAACCGTTGGAAACTTTTAAAGAATATGGATTAATTGGATTTGTTTGTTATACTGTTGTAAGCATAATACTTTTTATTTTAGGTGTGCTATTAATTCAAAGAGGATATGAGGCAGTAGATGAATAATTTAGAAATTATTTTTGTAATATTAGTGCCTTTTATTGGACTATCATTAGGTGCAGTTTATATGTATTTTTTTATGTTTGATAAAAAAAAGAAGCATAGAATGGACCATAAATAAGAAAATTGTTAGAAGTTATCGATTAAGGATTTCTTTTCTGCTATCATTTTTAAGTTTGATTTTTAATACTTGAAAGGTTAAGGAAATGGCAAATGTAATTGTAGTTGGTTCTCAATGGGGTGATGAAGGTAAGGCTAAGATTACTGACCTTCTCTCAAGAAATGCAGACTTTATAGTTCGTTATCAGGGTGGAAGTAATGCAGGACATACAGTTGTTGTAGATGGAGAAACATATAAGTTTCATTTAATCCCATCAGGTATTCTTTATCCAAACAAAGTATCAGTTGTTGGTCCCGGTACAGTTATAGATCCAAAGATATTGATTCATGAAATTGAGGAACTAAAACAAAGAGGAATTAATACGACTGGCTTGAAAGTTAGTACTCAAGCGCATGTCACAATGCCATATCATCTTGCTATTGATCAGGCTGAAGATAGAGGTAGAGGTACGAAGAAAATTGGAACTACAGGGCGTGGTATTGGACCTACGTATGCAGATAAAGCAGATAGATTTGGACTTAGAATGTCTGATTTAATTGATTCTAACGAACTAGAAGAAAAAGTTAACTGGCTTGTACCAAGAAAAAATATAATCATGGAAAGATTGTATTCCCTTCCAACGCTTGATCCAAAAAAAGTTTTTGAAGAATATAAAGCTTATGGTGAAAAATTAAAACCATTTGTTACTGATACAAGTGCTCTTATTTTTGATGCTATAAAAAGAAAGAAAAACATCTTGTTTGAAGGGGCGCAAGGAACATTGCTTGATTTAGATCACGGAACTTATCCTTATGTAACAAGTTCAAATCCAACTGCTGGTGGTGCTTGTATAGGAACTGGAATTGGACCTACTTCAATTGATAGAGTCATTGGAGTGAGCAAAGCGTTTACTACCCGAGTAGGAGAAGGTCCTTTTCCTACAGAAGTTTTTGGACGTGAAGCAGATGAACTTAGATCTGCAGGTACTGCTTGGGCAGAGTTTGGTACGACTACCGGACGACCACGTCGTGTTGGCTGGCTTGATATAGTGCTTTTAAGGTATGCAGTTCGAGTTAATGGACTTGATTGCCTTGCTCTTACAAAGCTTGATGTTCTTGATACTCTGGATGAAATTAATGTTTGTATTGCTTATGAAGACAGTTTAACTGGTGAGAAATATTATGATCTTCCTCTTGCTGCTGGAGTATTTAAGAGAGTTAAGCCAATTTATGAGACATTACCAGGCTGGAAAAAATCAATTAATGATTGTAGATCAAGAAATGATTTACCTGAAAATGCTCAAAAATATTTAAATAGAATACAAGAACTCCTTGAAACTTCTATTGCAATTGTTAGTGTTGGGCATAAGCGTGATCATACAATAGTTATTGAAGATCCAATTCACGGACCAAAGAGAGTATTGCAGAAAGGGTAACGTTTACAATGTCATTGCGAGGAGCATTAGCGACGAAGCAATCCCGAGCGAATTTGCGCAAAGCATTTGTCATTGCCATGCCTCACGGAGTTTACACTGAGCAAAGTAAATGTGTTTGGCTCGCAATGACATTCCAAAACAGATGACTCATGAGTTCATAAAATATAAAGCACGTGATCATGCTGCAGCTCGTACAGAAGAATACTTGTTTAATCAACTGTTTCCATATATTGGAAATAAAAGAAAGCTTTTACCTTTAATTTTTGAAGCAATTTTACAAACAGGGATTGTGGATGGGTTATTTGTAGATTTCTTTGCTGGAAGCGGAGTTGTCTCTAGGCTTGCAAAGAAAAGTGGGTTTAGGGTTGTATCAAATGATTGGGAGCCTTATTCATTTTTTTATAACAATGCTTATGTAGAACAAAATAAATATCCTCTATTTAAAGAGTTAGGTGGAATTGAAAAAGCTTATAAGTGTTTAAATGCTCTTGAAGGTATCCACGGGTATATAAGTGAATATTATTGTCCTTGGGATGATGAAAATCCTGATGTAAAAAGAGAGAGAATGTTTTTCACTCATAAAAATGGCATGAAAATTGATGCTATGAGAGAAAAAATCTTTGAGTGGGACAAAGTAGGAAAAATTAATTTAAGTGAAAAGTCAATTCTACTGGCATCATTTTTATATAGTGTTAGTTATGTGAGTAATACAAGCGGTGTTTTTAAAGGCTTTCATAATGGTTGGGGTGGAAAAACAGAAACTGCTCTCTATCGTATTTTAAGTGAAATAAAATTAATTCCACCAGTATTATTTGACAATAAAGAAAAGAACAAAGTCCACCAAATGGACTCACTATTGCTGGCTGAAAAATTAAGTGGAAAAGAAAAAATAAACATAGCTTATTTAGATCCACCATATAACCAGCATCCTTACGGAAGTAATTATCATATTTTAAACACGGTAGCTTTATGGGATAAGCCTGAATTAAATAAATCCATTTTGCTCAATGGTAAAAAAGTAAATAAAAGTGCAATTAGAATCGATTGGCGAACGGAACGAAGATCTGCATACAATTATAAAAACGATGCAATAAATGCATTGGATAAATTAGTAAGAACTATTAATTCAGATTATATTTTGCTTAGTTATAGTACTGATGGAAATATGAACTTAAAAGATATCCTTGAGATATTTGCAGATTGTGGGAAATTGTCTATGGTGTCAGAGCCATACAAGCGTTATAGAGTAAGTACTCCACGCATGTCAAAGAAGCCGTACAATGTAGAGACTGTTTTAATTATAGATAAAAATAAAAAGAGTTCAAAAGATGTAGTTAATAAGCTCTGGAGTGAATTCCTGGAGCAGGATAAGTGGCTAAGTAAGAGTTGATAATAATATTCTTAAATTTGTTAAATAAGCTGGGATTAAAAAATCTGTCTGAATTTTTAAGATCTTGTTTGATGGAGGGTTTAAAACATTCAAAGAAAGCAGCTAGGAATGATTTTCTTGATTTGATGAATGGAATATTTTTGTATTTCAAAGATCCAAAAATCAATGCAATAGTAAAAAGAAATATGAAAATTGCTTTGACTTATAGTGATAGTAGGACGTTTGAAAAATTCTTGAATATAGCAGGTACTTCACAAACAAAGATAATGGCTAAGCTTATTGCTCAAAATTGGCTTAGTAAAACAGGTCTAAGAATTTTAGATATAGGCAGTCACTATGGATATTTGATTGATGATTTAAAAGAATATCCTAATTTAACTATTGATAGATATATAGGAATTGATTTAAGTCTTGAAGTCGTAAATAAAGCAAAGCAAAGAATCAAAAGTAAATTTGATCGAAATGAGGCAATGAAATATGACTTCATGTTAGACAATGCTTTAAGTCAGGGGTTATATAAAAAACTACCTGCTGACAATGACATAATTGTTTTTTCGGGTCTTGGACATATGTCTGTTGAGGAAATAAAAATTTGTTTAAATAACTTTGATAACGTCTTATCAAAGGAAAAGGCATCAAGGATTTGTCTTACCAGTACTGTATTTGAAGATCATTCTCCAAATATTACTATTTCACGAAATAAATTATCTATGTACTTTAAATGGTTAGATGAATTCTCCGGGACCAAAGTACCAAATATCGACTCATTTATAGAAACAGCTTCTCAGCATAAATTAGATCTTTTAGTTAGTGATATGTTGCAATTTACTCTTGGAGGGATGATTCAGGAAAAAGAAGGTGTAGAGGAGAATGTCCTTTATCGCTTATATAAATCAAAAACTTCTGACTTTGACTATGAATATAATATTAAAGACAGATGCCAGTTTGAAAAATTTTTAACTAATTGTGGCTTTGGGATTGAAAAAGAAAAATCATTTATTAATCCAACACTTATAGGACTTTCGGTAGATTACTTATCTTTAAAAAGAAAGAATTAAATTTCTATACCATGTATAATAATTTCTCTTTTTCTTAATGCATTAATAAATAAATCTACAGGTACACATTGTTCCTGAGGTAAAACACCTAAGCATTTAATCTCTCCTTTTGCCTGCATGTGAGAAATGATAGCTGCTGGAAATGCTGTAGTTCTCATCATAGAAGTAAATGGAGGTTTAGCTTTATCAACAATTGTAAGCTCATGTTTTTTTGAATTACCTTCAAAAATGATTTTTACAAGAGTTACGTCCTCTTTGCATAAAGGCAGATTTTCTTCAAAATATTGGTGAGAAAACAGACCTTTCATTTGAAGCTCTTTAATTTCACTGCAATGCCCTGGATAACGAATGGTTTTATAATCCAGATTCTTTAATCTGTTTTTGTATGTTTCTATTAAGGTGGATGTACCACCTGACGTAGTAAACGCTTCTAATTTTTGAAATGGCGGAGGAAATTCAATCTCTTCAATTTCTATAAGTGGTTCAACAGTTTCAATTCTTCCATTACGTAAAAGTCGAACAGGTTCTATATATTCGTTTATAAGCCCGTCTACTGAAAAAAGTCTTTCATACTTTAATTTATTTTTTGGATTTAATGGTAATCCTCCAACTCTGATTTTTACACTATCTACCCAATTAAACTTTTCTATTCCCCACTTTACTAAAACTGCTACCATTCCTGGAGCCAGACCACAGTCTGGAATTATTGATACTCCAGCAGTTTCAGCTTCTTTTGTAAGTTTTAATTGTTCATCAACGACAGTATTATTTCCGCCTAAGTCGCATAGGTGAGTTTTTGTTTTAATTGCTAATTTTGTAAATGTAACATTAAATCCATAATAAATTGCAGCAACTGCAGCATCAACTTCTTTGAAAAGAGCTTCAACCTCAGATTCATTCTTTGCATTAAAGATGCTCGTTTCTAATCTGTTACTGGCTAGAAAATCTTTTGCTTTTTTTAATTCTTCTGGATTATTATCAGCCAATATAACTTTATTTGTATTTTCTTGCTGTAATAAGTCAAAAGCAATTGCCTTTCCCATTAGACCAGCACCAAGAACACAGTATTTCATAGAGACACCGAGGCATGAAGCATGAAGCATGAAGTATGAAGTATGAAAAGAAGGTTCTTCTTGTTTCGTGCCTCGTGTTTCATGTTTCTATAAAATTAAGTATTAGCTGATGTTGTCTGTGGAATTGTATTTGGGTTGTTATCTTTTTTGCTACCAAGTAATCTGATGCTATCAGCAATTACAAGTGGCTTAATATTTAACTCACCAGTATCCTTGCTATTCCAGCTATCCCATCTAATCTTTCCTTCTATACCAATCAGTGAACCTTTTTTTACATATTCTCCAGCAATTTCTGCTTGCTTGCCCCATATCTCAATATCAAACCAATCAGTTTGAGCATCTTTCGCTGGACGGTTTACAGCAAGAGTAAAAGTTGTAACTACTTTCCCGGATTCAAAATATCTCATCTCAGGATCTTTCCCTGAACGTCCAACTAAAATAATGTGATTGATGTCTGCAGTGGGCCTATTATTAAAACTTGATTGATTATCCATAATATTTCCTTTTTTGTTTTAAGTTATTTTAGCATTTTTCTATTAATAATAAACCACCATACAAGCCCAATTGAGCCTGTTAAGGAAGAAAATAACAATATAAATCCAAAAAGATTAATTGTGTAATTCTGGTTTTGAATCATATTGCTTCCAAACAATGTAAAGCATAGAAGAAAGATTACCATATAAGAAACATGTAATTTAGAGTTGTTTTCTTTTATTTCATTTTGAAGAACATTAAATTTATTTGATTTTATATTAACTTTTTCTTCTTCTCTAAGAACTAGTTCAGGAGTCTCTATAATTTCCTTTTCCATATTGGCGACATATTTTGGCAGTTCTTTAATGACTTCAATATAAACACCTAGTTTTTTAATAAAATTACTTTGTTTTGGAAAGACCGTTTGTAGATAATCCCACTTTGATTCTGACTGAGACAATTTATTTTTTAACCAGTTTTGCAGATATGGTTTGGCTACACTAATTAAACTAAATTCAGGATCCAGGGTCCTACAAACACCTTCAAGAGTGCTTGTCATTCTAAGAGTATAAGTAAACTTACTTGGAAGAACAAAAGGCTTTTCGTCAATAATATCTTTTATTTCATCTTCCAATCCTTCCAGATTTAAACTTTCAAATCTCCCCCCATCATAATAATCATAAACAGCCTGTTCTATTATTTTTTTTATAGGTTTAATATCTGAATTAGATTTAATTAGCTTTAAGTTCTTTAAAGAATCCAGCAGAGTTTCAGTGTCATTTTTTACTACACTTAATAAAATATTTGCTAGTTCTTCCCTGACAGTTTTATTTATTCTTCCAACCATTCCAAAATCATAAAATACAATTGTGCCATCGTCTTTTACTACAATATTTCCCGGATGAGGATCTGCATGGTAAAAACCATCTTCAAAGAATTGTTTAAAGTAAATATTAACCAGATGAACGGCTATATCTTTTGGGATAAGACCTTTTTGTTTTATTGATTCAATATCTGTAATTTTTGTCCCAGGTACAAATTCTATTACTATAAATTTCTTTGTAGTGTATTGCCAGTAAACTTTTGGAATGCAAACCATTACTTCATGTCTTAGGTTTTTCCTTATGTGATCAGCATTCTTGCCTTCCTGAATAAAATCAATTTCTTCAAAGAGAGTTTTGCCAATTTCATCAACAATTTGTGTCCATTCTCTTCCTTTGCCAACCTCAGTGTATCTTTCCATATAAGTTGCTATGCATCTAAGGATAGAAAGATCTCTGTAAAACAGATTGCTTAAATTTGGTCTTTGAACTTTTATTATTACTGACAAACCATTTAACAATTCTGCTTTATGTACCTGACCAATGCTTGCAGATGCAATGGGAGCTGGGTCTATTGATTTAAAAACTTTATCAGTTGATTTCCTTAGTTCTATCTCAACAATTTCTTTTATTTCTTCAAAAGGTAATGGTGGTAAAGAATCCTGAAGCTCTGAGAGTGCTTCAATGTGCTGTTTTGGCAGTAAATCAGTTCTGCTGGATAAGAACTGACCAATTTTAATAAAGGCAGTATCAAGTTCAATAAAAGCATTCTTTAAATGTTGATGTGAATTATCCTTATCTTTCTTTATCTGATTTAAGAGTCTGTAAGCAACACTAAAAATTTGTCTAAATCTTTTATCTCTTAGGCAAAAATATGACAATAGAAACGACTCTTGAAAAAAAGAGAGCCAATTGCCTCGAAAATCTTTTTCTCTCTCCGGAAGATTGAAGGTGCTTTGAATTAAGTTTATATCATAAAAATTATGTTCTTCTGGAATATCTTTTGTAGAGGATTTTATTTTTTCAATTGTTTTAGGCAAGATTTTATCGCTTTGCAGTATTCATCTGTGATTTTAAATCAACAATTTCAGCACGTAATCCTGCGATTTCAGATCTAATATCATTTAATTCCATTGAATCGAGCAAAGAATTATTTGTAAGTTCAGTAAGTTTATCTTTTATAAACCCTTTTATTTGCAACTCATTTATTTGAGCTCTGTGGGTAATTTCACTGATTAATTGGAATAATTCTTCTTTTGCTTTATCCTTTAGCTTTGACTGTATAGTTTCTTCAGGCTTTTTGTTTTGAACTTTGTCTCTAAAATTGTTTATTTGGATTACAAAGTCACAAGCCTTTGATTCAAACTTTTCTTTGATGATTTCTGCTGCTGCTTTTGCTGTTAGGATAACTTTTGCTATGTCTTTTAACATAGTTTAATTATCTCATATTGAAATGGCATAATATATTCGTAATGACAAAGAAAAAAAAGAAAGGAACAACTTTAACTCAGTTAACCCTAGGATGATTTACCAGCGAATAATTAATAAGGAAAGATTTTGACGATTCATTCGGCAAAATCTGTATAATGTTAAAAATGGCAGATCGTAAGCACTTTGCAAAGCCCGACAAGCGAAGAATGAGCGAGGAGGGCGGTAAGAAAATGATCTGGGTTTATCCGCCAAATAATTGGGTTTCAAATTACAACGAAACGTTTGTATATGGGTGGTGTGAGCCAAAGGCAAAATTATTTGTTGAGGCAGGTTTCCCGCCAGAGGTGGGTCCGCCTTCGGCGGAAAAACCTGCCTGTACCAAACCGATACCTGTACGAATCTTCCCAAATGGAAATTTTGCACAATCCATTAAATTGCCGGATAAAAAAAATATTGTTAGTTTAATACAAATTTTAAATGGAAAGAAGAAAGTAGTTTCTAGGAATGTCATTGCGGATACAAATGTAGGGATTTACCACGGTAAATCCCTGAAATCGAAAAAAACAAAAAAAGAAATTGTAGGGGCAGAACAACATGTCTGCCCATTACGAGTTATCATTATTGATCCCGGTCATGGTGGAAAAGAACACGGCACTCATTCTCCAAAAGGAATCCCGGAAAAAGTTTTTAATTTAGAGATTGCAAAATTGTTATTCAACAAATTGCGTAGACGCGTTGCATCCAACGCGTCTACGGTACAAATTTATCTAACACGTACAAATGATAAAGATATTTCATTAAAACAAAGAATTGATTTTGCAAAGAAGAAAAAGTGTAATTTATTTATTTCTATTCATCACAATGCTCTTCCTGATAATGAGAATCCTCTAAAACACAGGGGTGTGGGTGTTTATTATACGCATGATTTTGTAAAACCTCTTGCCAAAAACTTTTTGGATTCTATTTCCAGAGAGGCAAAAATGAAAAAATATGGAATATTTAAAAGAGATTTTGCTGTAACAAGACCAGACTTTTACACGGGCATTTTAATAGAATGTGGGTTTTTAATTCACCCTGAAGAGGGGGAGTATGTTATTAAAAAAGCTATTCAAGAAAAAATTGTTAGAGGAATTATAAAAAGTTTGTAAAGCATTTACTGATTTGGAGGACTTTGATTCGGTTGTTCTGGTGGTGATGGTGGAGCTCCGTAATCAATTAGATAACGTCTGTTATTAGCAATAGAATTTCCTGCTTGCTCTTGTGTTGGGGTTAAATCGGAGCTGGCATAGTAATACTTCTATTTAATCAAATTAAGAAGCTTAACTTCAAGAGGAAATATCAAATTTTTCTAAAGCTATATAATTTAGTCGTTACTGTTTCACGCTGGCTAACCACTTTAAAGCTGCATGTACTACTGTTTCGCTGTCCTTGTGGTTTTCATTTGTTTGTGAAATTGCTTGATTGATTTCTTGGTTTGAATAACCCAATGATTGTAGAACTGAGCGAGCATCATTTAGTGAGTTTTGTTCTGTGTTTTGATTTGTCGGGTCTTTGGTTTTTAAATTCCCTGAATATGCAATTGGAAGATTTTTCCAGTTTTTAATTTTTTCTTTTAACTCTAAAACAATTCTGCTTGCAGTTTTTTCTCCGATTCCCTGAGATTTTTTTAAGTGAGTAATATCACCATTTAAAATCGAATAGGAAATTTCACTTACAGTTAAATTATTTAATAGATTTAAAGCAGTTTTTGGCCCTATTCCTGAAACACTAAATAGCAAATTAAATAGCTCTTTTTCAATTAAGCTTGGAAAACCAAAAAGAGTCATTTGATCTTCTTTATGAACTAAAGTTGTATAGACTGTTGTGGTATCTCCTTTTTTGCCAATTAACCCAAGTGCAGATAAGCTTGTATGTATCTCATAACCAATTCCACTTACATCAAGGATAACTTTTTCTGAACCTACGGGTTCAGTTATCTTTTCTGTAATGATTCCTCTTAGAAATTGGTACATAGTCTTTTGGTTGATATAATAAAGCCTACATCAGTTAGAAGTTTAACAGGTGTAAAAAATTTAATTTCATACATATAAAGAAAGGTTTTTGTTAAAACAATGTCAAACGTAGGTGATGTATCAGACGCAACATTTGAAGCAGAGGTCCTTAAATCTGCAATTCCAGTCTTAGTAGACTTTTGGGCTCCATGGTGTGGACCTTGCAGGGCGGTAGCACCTGTAGTTGATGAAATTGCAAATGAGTATAAGGGAAAGTTAAAGGTATTGAAACTTAACACGGATGAAAATCCAAAAACAGCCCAATCATACAGAATTAGTGGCATTCCCAGCCTAATGGTTTTCAAAAATGGACAGCCGGTGGAACAAGTAGTTGGTGCAGTACCAAAAGCAACACTTTCTTCAGCCGTTGATAAGCACGTCTAACTTAACTAAGATGAATACTCTAGCTGAAGATTCAAAGGATCATAAAACTAAAAGAAAACAAAAACTAAAAAATGTTTTAAGGCTTTTAATTAGTTTAATAGCGTTTACATGTCTAATTAAATTTGGAAGAGTTGATCTCCATACTGCGTTTAAATACCTTATTAAGGTTAATCCTGTTTTTTTTGCTTTAGCATATCTTTGTTATTTAAGTACTATGTTAATTGCTGCGATGAGATTTCATTTTTCGTCACATGTCCTGGGATTTAATAAAAAATATTTTCAACTGTTACAGCTAAATTTTGTTGGTACTTTTTTTAACAACTTTTTACCTACTACATTTGGCGGTGATGCTTTAAGAGGCTATTATTTAAGACAAGGAACTCATATATCTTTAGCTAAGGCAGCTGCCTGTATTATTTATGAACGTTATACAGGAATGATTGTTCTATTCTGGGCAGCCTCATTTGTCTTTATTCTACAGAGCTTGGGGGTTATACATACTAGCTGGGGAATCCCCAATCAACTAATTATGTTTACACACCTTGGTTCAATTATAACTATATTCTTAATTCCATTTTTGCCACAGCTTAGTAACCTATTCTTAGGAAATTCAAACTGGGTTTATAAGAAAATTATTGAGCCTGTTGTTGTTTATTGGCATGATTTAAAGTTAATGACAAGAATTCTTTTACTTTCTTTCTTGCTTCAATCATTTGTCCTGTTATGTCATTTTTTCATTGCTCTTGCTTTAGATATTAAAATCCCTTTCAGTTATTACTTTGCTTTTTATCCACTTACTACAATTGCAGGCTTTATGATTCCTAGTTTAAATGGGCTTGGTATTAGAGAAGGAACTTATATCTATTTCTTAAGCAAGGTAAATGTTAGTAATGAAGAGGGTTTGGCGTTTAGTATTTGTTGGTTAATTGTTTTGCTTATTACAAGCTTCATAGGTGGTGTTGTTTATATGTTTGGAGATTTTAGGAAACATAAGCCATTAGAAGATGCTAGTCATGAATCAAATAATTAACGATTTATAAGTGATGAGTCTCGTTTTACAATTTCTCCATTTTCAATTGCAATGATTCTATCAGCACTATTAATAGTTGATTGTTTGTGAGCAATAATAATAACTGTTCTGTTTTTTACAAGCTCATTAATGGCTTCCTGAATATACTCTTCTGACTCATGATCTAAATGGCTTGTTGGCTCATCTAAAATTAATATAGGTGCGTCTTTAAGAAATGCCCTTGCAAGAGCAATTCTTTGTCTTTGTCCGCCAGAAAGTTTTATCCCATTTTCCCCTACAATAGTTTCAAAGCCCTCGTAAAATTTATCAACAAATTCCATTACATGAGCTTTTTTTGCAGCTTCCAAAATCTCTTTTTCTGTTGCATCAGGCTTTCCAAAATTAATGTTTTCTCTTACGGTACAGTTAAATAATGCTTGTTCCTGTGTAACTAAAGCTATTTGAGATCTTAAAGAGTGAATACCAATAGATTTGATATCAATTCCATCAATCTCAATACTGCCGGACTGAGGATCATAGAAACGAGGGATTAGGCTGACTAAAGTAGTTTTACCAACACCAGAAGGTCCAATTAATGCAATCTTTTCACCTGGATTGATTTCAAGGTTTATATTTTTTAATACCTCCATCCCATCAAAGTAATTAAAATTTAAGTCTTTGAAAATTATTTGTCCTTTTAATCTCTTTATGTGCGACGTTGTTTTTGGCTCTTTTAATGAAGGTTGTTGATCTAGTATTTCAAAGACTCTTTCACTAGCACCAAGTGCTTGTTGTAATGTAGACCAAACTCGACTGATTCTCTTTATCGGTTCATATAATAAAACAGTGGTTAAAAAGTAAGAAGAAAAATCCCCAAGTGTAATCTGATGGATAACTACGCTTTTCATTCCACACCAGAAAACAAAAGCTACTCCACACGCTCCAACAAGAGCAGTTATTGGTGAAATCATTGCTTCAATTGTTACTGTTTTTTTTAGTGTAGCAAAAAGCTTTGAGTTTATTTCTTGAAATTGCTTGTTTCTTACGGACTCTAGATTGTAGGCTTGTGATAGCTTTAAGTTTTGCAAGCTTTCTTGTACATAGGCAGAAATATCACCGATATTTTCCTGTCCTTTTCTACTTAATTTTCTTAGTCTTTTAGCAAGATTTACAACCGGGATAACAAATAAAGGAATAACAACTCCAGCTACAAGAGTTAAATACCAGTTCACAGAGATTAGCCAGGCAAAAAGAAAAATTGCTTTGCTCGAGTCATTAAAAATAGTTGTTATTGTTTCTGCTACCCAGGATTGAACTGCTACAAGATCATTTGTTACTCTTGAAACATATGATCCACTCATTTCTTTTGTTACTTGAGATAAAGAAAGTTTTTGTAAATGCTCATGTAACTTATTTCTAATATCTCTTACAGTTGCAATTCCAACATATCGAATACAAAATTGATATAGGAATCTTAGTAGCCCATCTGAAAAATAAGCAATTACAATTAGAATAGGGATTAATCCAAGTAGTTCTGTAGTATGAATACTCATACTTGGAGAACCAATAAGGGTTTTAAGTTGTTTTGGTAATAGAAAAAGCCTTCCCTGTTGATTTGGCATATTTAAGCCATCTACAGCAATCTTTACGAGCCAAGAGGGGAGAAGGGATATAAGCCCACCAAGAACCATTGAAACAAATGCAATTGAAAATAAAAACCAGTATTTTTTTCCAAATGATAATAGTCTTGTCAATGTGTTCATGAGACTAAAATTATATCGCCATTACGTCATTGCGAGAAGTGCAACAATGAAGCAATCTCATAACATGAAAAAATTTGTGAGATTGCTTCGAGCTAAAGCCCTCGCAATGACATATTGCATTACATTTTTTATCAATACTTATCTATTATTCTCTAAAATAGTTAAGATTAAATAGATATGCAAGAGACTAATCTACCGCCACTGCCAAAATCAGCAAAAGCCCAGAGAACTAGGCAAAAAATTCTTGAAGCTGCAAGAACAGTTTTTGCAGAGCGAGGTTTTGCAAAGGCTACAGCAGAAGAAATTTCTACAAAAGCTGGAGTTGGATATGGTACTTTCTATCTTTATTTTGAAGATAAAAGACAAGCATTGCACACTATTCTTTCTGAAGTAGATGACCATCTTTATCAATTGGGACAAACAGAGAGTTCTGAAAAGCAAAGATTAGGTCTTGGGGCCTTAGCTCCAATTAAAGCTATAATTGGCGGATTTTTTGATAGTTTTAAAGCATATTCTGATGTCTTAAAAATCTGTCATGAGCTTTCAGCTACAGATCCGGATTTTAAAAGTCAGCATGACAAGGTTAGAGCACGTCTAGTAGACAGAATTAAAGGGCATATTTTGAAAGGTCTTGAGTTTGGAAATACTAGAAATGTTGATCCTGAAATTGCTTCTGTTGCTATAGCTGGAATGGTAGAAACTATTGCAGTTGAATGGTTTTTTAATAACAGATCCTGGGATAGAGAAAAAGTAATTAATACGGTTGCAAAACTTTACTACAGTGCTGTTATCAAGGGTTAAATTACATAGCCAGAGTATTGTAACCACAATCCACATAAATTAATTCACCTGTTATTGCTCTGGACAAGTCACTAAATAAAAATACGCATGTATCGGCAACTTCCTCTGCTGAAACATTTTTCTTTAAAGGTGCAACAGATCTGAAATGTTCAAGCATCTTGGAGAAATCATCAATGCCACTGGCTGAAAGAGTTTTAATAGGTCCTGGTGACACTACATTTACTCGTATATTTTTTGAACCCATATCATAAGCCAGATACCTTGCAGTGCTTTCTAGAGCTGCTTTTGCTACGCCCATTACATTATAGTTTTTTACTACCCTTTCACTTCCAAGATAACTAAGTGCTATAACACTTCCGCCTTTTTCTTCCATAAGTGGTTTAAACATTTTAGATAATGCTATTAAGGAATAACTGCTTACATCCTGTGCCAGATGATATCCGTCACGAGAGGTGTTTACAAACTCACCGCCAAGCTCTTCACGTTTTGCAAATGCAACTGCATGTAAAAAGAAATCTATTTGCCCATATTGTTTTTTAATAGTTTCTCCAGCTTGTGTTAATTCCTCATCTTTTGTTACATCAAGATTTACGGAAAATGGTTCTAAATTCTCTTCTTTAAACAACTTCTCTAAATTTCTTAAAACTCTTTCTCCTTGATAAGTAAAACCAATTTCTGCACCTTCTCTAATACAGGCTTTTGCAATAGCCCAGGCAATACTCCATTTATTTGCAACTCCGACGATAATACCTTTTTTGCCTTTTAGTAAATTACTTGATGACATATTTAAATTTTCCTTTTGCGATGGTTTTTGAATTGTTTGTGCATCAGACATAAAAATATAATATCAAATCCATGTCATTCTGAGGCAAAGCCGAAGAATCTCACAGAATTGCTATAGGTGAATAGAGACTCTTCACGGAGTTTACCCTGAGCAAAGTGAACGGGTTCAAAATGACATAATGTCTTAAGTCATTGCATACATTTTTCATGTTAAATTAATACAGTCAATATTTAAAATATACATGTCACTTAAAGCAACAAATCTGGTTAAATCCTACAACGAAAAAACAGTTGTAAATAATATTTCATTTGAAATAAAACCTGGTGAAGTTGTTGGTTTATTGGGTCCAAATGGAGCTGGTAAAACTACCTCATTTGATATGGTTGTAGGCTTGGTAAAACCTGAAAAAGGCAAAATAAGTTTATTGGAAAAAGATATTACCAGATTTCCAGTGCATGAAAGATCTAATGCAGGAATTGGTTATCTTACTCAGGAACCATCTATATTCAGGCGTTTAAGTGTTGCGGATAATTTGCGTTTAATATGGGGTGTCCTGGATAAATATAGATCTCAAACTAAGAAGATTGAAGATGAAAAATTGGAAGAATTATTAACGGAATTTGATCTTTTTGATTTAAAGGATCATATTGCAATTAGTTTAAGTGGTGGTGAAAGAAGAAGAGTTGAAATTGCAAGAGTCTTAGCATGTGATCCAAAATATATCCTTCTTGATGAGCCATTTACAGGAATAGATCCAATTGCAATTCAGGAAATCCAGAAAATAATTTCAAAGTTGACTAAGACAAGAAATATTGGAATCTTACTTACAGATCACAACCCAAAAGCTACACTAGCGATTACTGACAGAGCTTATATTATTCAGGATGGAAAAATACTTATATCAGGTTCTGCAAAAGAGATCGCAGTAAATCCAATTGCACTGAAATACTATTTGGGAGAGGACTTTACTCTATGATAAAAAACATTAAATCAATGCTCTCCTTTAAACTAAACATTTTAGATAAATATGTGATCAATGAATTCTGGCTTCCTTTTATTTCTGGTTCAGCAATTATTACAGGAATTTGGTTAAGTGCTGATCAACTCAGGCATGTATTCAAATTAATAACGACTTCAGAAGCTCCTTTAATGCTTGCGATGACCATTCTTGGATTGCATATGCCTGAAATCATTGTAATTACTATTCCAATAGGAGTTTTGTGGTCTTCTTTCCTTGTATTTAGCAGGTTAAACAATGATTCTGAAATAATTGCTATGCGAACAAGTGGAATTAGTCTGATTAGAATTTTAAGACCGGTTCTTATATTTGGATTATTTACAGGAATTGTTTCTTTTGCTTTAGCAGAATTAGTTGTTCCAATAGCTTCACCGCTTGCAAGAAAACTTGAAATATATTCTATTTATAAAAACCCATTTCCAAACAGTCAAAAAAACTTTACCTATCTTGAAAAAAGCTCATCAAAGAAATTAAAGAGAATTTTTTATGCTGCTTATTACAATGCTGATAAAGAGCTTTTAAGAAACATTGTCATTCTTGATTTTACGAAAGTAGGATTAACTCAGATACATACAGCCAAGCAAGCTCGCTGGGTACCACAAAAAGGTGGCTGGGAGCTATATAAAGGGACAAACCATTTCATTGCAAAGGATAATTCCCTAAGCAGAGTTTCAAGTTTTGAACAATTTTTTATTCCTAGCTCATCCACACCAGCAAAATTAATCAAAGAAATAAGTAAACCTGGAGAGATGAACTTTGTTAGGTTGCAGAGATTTATCGCATTACAGGCAGACTCTACTATTCATACAGATGATTATAATGAAGCGAAAGTAACATTTCATGAAAAGTTTGCAAAGCCAATTTCTTGTATTTTAATTGCATTAATTGGTGCGCCTTTAGGAATACTGCCCAGAAGGTCAAGCTCGGGTTGGAACTATGTAATACTTTCTTTTATTATCTTTCAGTTTTATATGACGCAATCAGTTTGTGCTTCATTAGCAGAAGCAAATAGGATTATGCCTTTTATTGCAGCATGGTTGCCAAATATTGTATTGTTTTTAGTTGCTCTTTTTATTATCAGGCAAAAGGCAAAATTAGCTTAGTTTGTGCCTACGGTACAATATAATACGAGCTAATGACAATCTTAACCTTAGAAAAATCAAAAACACTTGAAAACTACTGGCCATCAATGGATAGCAAGATTGCTGTTTGTATGAGTGGTGGGGTAGATAGTAGCGTTAGCGCTTACCTTTTAAATAAAAAAGGATATAAAACTATTGGTTTAACAGGATGGCTAATTAAAGGTGCAGGACGCTGTTGTGACAATGGAATGGTAGATGCTGCAAAAATTTGTGAACAAATTGGAGTTAATCATATTTCCAAAGATTTAAGAGTCTTTTTTAGAAAAGAGATTGTAGATCCTTTTATTAATTCTTATCAAACAGGCTATACTCCTATTCCATGTATTACTTGCAACAATACCATTAAATGGGGCTCCTTAATGCAATATGCATTTGGCGAGCTAGGCTGCGATCACATTGCTACAGGACATTATGCAAGACTTATAAAGGAAAATGATTTATATAAGGTTGTACGCCCAAAAGATTTGAAAAAAGATCAAACTTTTATGCTCTGGGGATTGACTCAGGAAGTCCTTTCTAAGACAGTATTTCCACTTGGGGATTTAATTAAAGGAGAGGTTCGAGAAGTTGCTAAAGAAGGGAATCTTATTGTTGCTGATAAAGAAGAGAGTCAGGATATTTGTTTTGTTTCAGAGAAAGAAGGCACGCAAGGTTTTTTGAGTAAGTTTTTAGAATCAAAAGAAGGTTATGTTATTGAAAATAAAACCGGAAAAATATTAGGGGTTCATCAAGGTACTCATAATTACACAATTGGTCAAAGAAAAGGAATGGGCATTGCGTATAGTGAACCACTTTATGTTGTCGAATTAGATATAGAAAATAATATTGTTTATGCTGGTACTAAAGATGAACTAGAAGGATATGAGTTAGTAGCAAAAGATGTGAATTGGGTTATACCAGTCGAGGAAAAATTTCTCAAATCTGCCAGAGCAAAGATTCGATATAACTCTAAAACCTACCCAGCAAAAGTTACAATGCTTGAAGATAATAAAGTCAAAGTTATCTTTGATGAACCGCAGTCTGCAATTACTCCAGGTCAGGCTTGTGTTTTTTATGATGAAGCTGACCAGACCTTGCTTGGTGGAGGGTGGATTGTTTAACGCAATATTTTAATTTTATCTTTTCTTACTTCAACAATCTTTGAGGGCTTTAATGACATCTCTTTTTTTTTCGCCTTGATGAATAGTTTTACATTCTTAATCAATTCTTTCTGAGGTTTCTTATCGCTTTTGCCTGAAATATTTGCGCTGGTGCTGGCTAAAACCTTTTCTGGACATTGACTTAATAGTTTGAGTAAGAACTTATTTCCTGGCACTCTTATACCAACTGTTTTATATCCCTTGTTTAAGAAACTTGGTACTGCTTTTGAAGCTGGAAAAATAATTGTTAAAGGACCAGGCCATTGTTTAATTAATTGTCGTAGAGTTCTTGCATGTAAGGACTCTACGGTTACAAATTTTTTAAGAACATTCCAGCTATACCCAAGCAAAATTAATGGCTTTTTCCTCTCTCGCTTTTTTAACTTATAAATCTTTGAAACAGCAGATTTTGAATCATATCTGCAAACTAAACCATAAACAGTATCGGTAGGAACTATGATTGGCTCATTATTTAAAATTAAATTAAAAGCTTTTTTAGACAATATTTTCATTTATGGATAGATATTCTACCTATATTTTACTTTAATTCTAAGAAATCTAGATCTGGGGGGGTGTCTTCCCTTTGTTCTAATGCGTCTCTTGTCCTGTTAATTTCTTTTGTAAGTTTGTCTTCATAGAGTTTTAAATCAAAAATAGCTTTTTCTAATGTTAACGTTCTCAATGGAACATCAGCTCTTGAGCTTGGATCTTTGTAAGAAATAATTTTTGCATTTGAGCTATAATCCCTTTCTTCTTTTTTACAATCGCTACCTGCAAGTTCTGCAATTCTTAACTTACATGCTGCTAGTAGTATATGATCAAGATCCGTCACTGATGAATTTCTTATACATTGCTCTACTGTAAGAGTTTCTGAAAATTTACAACCAGGTAGGTAATATGGCGCTATATCTTTGAACAATCTTTTTGATAAGCCATTTTCATCTGCTTTTTCAAAAGCCTTCTTTTTTCTTAAAGCAACTATTGTTAAATCACGTATAGTAGCTAAATCTTTTGGCTCTCTCTCTTCTGCTTTATTTAATTTATAAGCTTCATCACCAGATAGATATTGTGAAGCTGTGCCAGAAAGAGGAGAGGGTTTTGTAGTAACTCCTTCTACAAGTGCTCTACCGGCAACGTTTCTTGCAGCTGCATTTGGTCCTTTATCTAAAGGTTCTGTTTCTAAAGAAGCCTCTGGCAATAGTGTTACTGCTTCTATAGGAGCTGTAGGTTTGCGACTTAATAGACCAAATAAAGTTAATGGATTTAAACTCATATTACCCCCGTAATAAAATTCTTAAATAGATAATTTGACCCTAGCAAAGTTAAGCTTAGAAAAGCAATAGCTAAGAGAAACAATAAGGTAATTTTAATTTTTACTTTAATCTAAAAATGTGGGAGTAAGCTCTTCATTCATTAGTTTTAAGGCAGAGTCTATTAAAAGTTCTATCTCTTTAGGGGTTTCTGCTTTATCAAGAGCTTCTGTTAAATCAATCGAATTCCAGACCTTGTTTCCAAGAGAAGTATTAGTTTCCATTATTACTTCTGATAATTCTTTGGTATCCAAATCAGGTTTTATAGATAGAATAAATCTAATTTGTTTTTCTCCCCAGGTGTAAGCCTCTTTATAGCTTGATCCTGAAGGGGCATATTGTACAGGTATTCTGAATTGTGTAGAGTGTCCATTTAAATGTTGTAATTGTGTCATTTTTCTCCTTTAAAATTTGTCTGATTTATATTAAGCTGCAACTCCTAAATGTTCTAAATAATTTTTAGCTCTCAATTGATCTTCGGGTTTTGAATGATCGTTAGCCATTAAATTTAATCCATGAATCATTACCGGTTCTACAAAGTTCTTATAAAACTGCTCTCTTTTCTTAGAGTCAGGAATGTACATTTCTAAATCCGGAGTATCTACTATAAAAGAACCTATTACTAAATCACTTGGATCATAGCGTCTAGCTTTGTTTTGACGGGCATTTGAAAATACTTCGGGCTCAAGAGTTATTGGAATATTTGCTTCTTGATTATTTGTACTGTCAAATACATGAGCACCATTTTTAATAATTAATTTACCTGTTCTTGCAAGCTCTTCTAATTCGTTCCCTTGAATTATAGCGTTGCTTAATTGGAAGACATCTTCACCGCTGTACCATGCGTCTATTGCTTTCATTCCTGAGTTTGCATTTTCATCTGGTAAAAGAGTCATCTTGTTAACTTCACCATTTTTATCATATTCAACTAAGAATGCAAGTGTATGATTGTCTATATGTTGCTCTTCTTTTGTGTCTAATAACAGAGCTCTACCTTGTGTTCCATTCTCTCTTTTTATATTGTAAGGTCCATTATTTTGTATTCTTGCAGATATTTTTGTATCCATTAAAACAATTTTTTTCCTTAATTTCGTCAAAGATTCCATTTTCTCTTCAAACGAGGCTGAGTCATTATTCTTTAAGTCTTTTAATGCAGAAGATATTATTTTTTCTCTATCAGCCCTGATTTTGCCATTGATTAAATATTGGCTTGCTTCATTAGTATGCCTGCAGTCTCCTTCTCCAAGTAAAGGCATTAGCATAACGCTTGTTGCAGCCATTTTTGATTTGTTATAGTGGACGACATCTAAAAGCCCTTTCCAGAATGCTTCAAGTTCAATATGTCTGGGACCCTGCATATTCTCAATATCCCTGACCCCGTCTTTGTTTCTAAGCCTGAACATTCCTTCAATATATTTTTGTGTTTTTTGAATAAACTCATTAAGTTCAATATCTGTAATATCTCCACCAGCAATTTGCTTTAATACTTCTGCCCTAATTTCCTGATCAGATTGTTTGACTACACTATCAACAACAAATCCGCCAAATCTTGCGTTAAATGGAGTAAAGTTTCCGGTTCTTGTTTTACCAATGACATAAGTAGTGCTTTCAATAGCTTCACTGATTGATGAATATTTCCATCCTGTTTTTTTGTTTTCTGTTGTCTCAATGAGAGAGGGATTTGCAAGTTTAGAAATTACATCATTGATTTCTGAAGTAGCTACTAAATTTTGTTCTTTTAAATATTCAAGATGAGTAATAAAGGACTTAATATCTGACTCATCAATTTGAGGATCGTTTATTAATTTTGCTGCTATTGGCAATAACTTTTTTATCTCTGCTTTGTTCCCGATTACTAAATTTAATTCAAGAAGTGAAAGAGCAGGCCATAGAGATTTTTGTGTGTCAGCATGTAAAACTGTTGGATAAACTAACATGGCAAATTGTTTTGCTTTTTCAACTTCTCCTTTATATAAGAGAGTTCTTACTACGTTTATTCCAGGGTAATAACTAAGAGATTTTTCGAATGCAAGTAAATATGCCTGATATGCAGTTTCAAGAGCATCTTTATTCCCATCTTTTAAGAACGTACTCTTATATGCAGTCCCTATAGTTGTTAAGAGTTCGGCTTGAGTTTGGACAGCTTGACTGGAAGTAGGACCTTCAATCGTTGGATTTAATAATTTAGCTGCAAAGGCTATTGCTTCTTTATTCTTCCCTTCTCTATTTAAAGCAAGAGCATAGTTTGTTTTCATAAAACCAGTAGTTTCAATGCCTGCTTCTTCTAGCCGATCATAAAATCGAATCACTTCTTTCATTGATAAGTTTCTATAAGCATTTGAGAGTGCATTTATTTTTTGCTTTGTAACTTTACTTATGTTTTCAAAAGAAAGTTCTTTATCTTCCAGTATTCTTAAATTTCGTATGATCTCTTCTTTGTTGCTGGATTTAAAGGCATTAGAAAAATCATTAAAAAACCTTTCATGTTCTATTGCAATTGGTTCTAGGTGCTTTTTTAATCCTTCTGGACTTATCCTTGACTCAAAAGAAAAAACATTTGTTAAAGGACTTTCTATTGTAGGTAAAAATTGTTGAAAATGGGCTGAGCTGCTTGAAATATGGGCTGTGCTGGTGCTATTAGTATCCAGTCCAGGCTGTGCCCCATGTTTTAATAAACGTTCAACATGTTTTGCACTAAGAGCTCTTGCTACATGAGAATTATGAGGGGCGTATATTGATTCTGAATTAGTTAATGGATTCATAAATAATATTTTAAATAAGTCTTATTTATTCTAAGAAACCAGAAATAAAAGAACCCTATTTTTTATAATTAATTAAGTTTTAGGCTGAAATATAAAATACCAGTTAAACAAAAAGTATAATTAATAGATATGATTACTTTAATCCAAAGAGTAAAGAGTGCCAAAGTATCTGTTTCAAGTCAAATTATTGGTGAAATAGGTAAAGGATTGCTTTTATATATTGGTTTTGAAGATGGTGATAATCTGGAAAAAATTCTTTGGTCAATTAATAAAATAATTAATCTTAGAATATTTTCAGACAAAGAAGACAAAATGAATCTTTCACTATTAGATATAAATGGAGAGCTTATGGCTATTTCAAATTTTACGCTGCCGGCAGATTTGAATGAATCAGGGAGAAGACCTTCTTTTACAAAGTCAGCAAAGCCAGAAATAGCTGAAGGTTTATATAATCAGTTTTTAGAGGAATGTAAAAAGCAAAATATAAAAACGGCTCAGGGAAAATTTGGGGCAATGATGGAAATTGATTCAATAGCTGATGGACCGGTCAATTTTATATTAAAGAAATGAAAAAAATCAAAATCGGAAAATTAGAAATTAACTCTTATGTCTATATTCCTCCAATGGCGGGTGTGACAGATCTTGCTTTTAGAAAGATGATTCGATTCTTTGATAAAGAAACTTTAATTGCTACAGAAATGGTTAGCTCAAAAGCACTTATGTATAAGCCTGATCAACCTCTCATGAAACTCAGTGAAGATGAGCATCCTGTGGGAATACAGCTTTTTGGACATGAATTAGATGTGATGGCAAAGGCTGCACTTATGGCAGAAGAAAAAGGAGCAGATTTTATTGATATAAATATGGGTTGTCCCGCTCCAAAAATTACAAAAGGTAAAGATGGTGCTGCTCTTATGCGTGAACCTGATCTTGCTGTTGAAATTGCGAAGTCTGTAGTAAATGCTGTTAAAGTTCCTGTTACTGTAAAAATGCGCCTTGGGTGGGATGATTGTCAAAAAAATGCTCCTGAGCTTGCAAAGCGTTTGGAGGAAATTGGAATTTGTGCTTTTACCGTTCATGGTAGAACACGTGAACAGGGTTATACAGGAAGCGCTGACTGGAATGCAATTAGTGAGGTTAAAAGAGTTGTTTCAGTTCCAGTCTTTGGAAATGGAGATGTTAGAAACCCTTTTGATGCTCATAAGCTTTTGGAAATAACTGGTTGTGATGGAGTTGCTATTGCACGAGCAACAATGGGCGAGCCATGGTTATCAAAGCAAATTAATGAATATCTTAAAACAGGTTTTTTCTCACCTGAGCCATCTTTGGAAGGAAAAATTAAACTTGCTTTAATTCATCTTGATGAGCTAATTAATATAAAAGGTGAAGTTGTGGGGATTCGTGAGTCAAGAAGACATCTAATAAATTACACAAAAGGATTTCCAAATGCTGCACAATTAAGAGCAAAAATTGGACAAGTGAATTCACGAAATGAAGCTATAGATCTATTATCTGGGTTAACAAAGAAAGATTTCTGTGAAATAAATTAAATTAGTTAAGAAAAAAGTATAATAAAATCAATTAAAATGTAAAAAATACGGTAAATAATAGAAAAATATTGATT
>JAHFBE010000065.1 GCA_023250205.1 Candidatus Melainabacteria bacterium
GGTGGTGTTAATAACACAGTCTCAGGTAATACCGTAATCGACGGTTCACCAGTTGTACAAGGTGAAGGTAGAGGTATTTTGATAAAAGAAAATACAGCTACTGGTTTCAATGAGTTAGTAAGCCAAGTAGGTGGCGGAACTCAAGGAACAGTATTTGAAGTCAACTTGCCAGCAGGTTGTGACATCGTTGATGATAGAGACGATAATAATACAGCAGTATCAACAGGCTCAGCGCTTGGTGGTAATGATGTAGCTAGAGTATCACTTACAAGTACAGCAGGTGTAACAGCAGCGCTATCAGCAGGTAATACTGGTGATGCAGCTTTAACAAATGCAAATGTACTTGCACCAGCTTCAGGAACAACCCCTGCTAAAGTAAGATTTAGACTTGCATCAGTAGGCGGAGCAACTGATAATGCAGTAACAGATGCTATCTTAGTGAAATTAGACTCACAAGATATTTTCTGTCCTTCGGCAGTATCTGGTGCTTTAACTGGAGCCGTAACAGCAAATAACAAAGTTTCTAGTCCAACAGTTGTAGCAAACTTAGGAACAGCAAGCTTTGGTACAGCAAATTCAGCTGCAACATTTGTATTCGGTGCTACTACATCAACCTCAACTAAGGGTGAAGTATCTTCAAACTCTAATACAGGAGCAACTCCTAGATTAGTAGGTGGAGCTTCCTCTGTTGCACATACATTCAATGTTACTGAAACTACAGCTACTTCAATTCCAATTGGAGGAAGAGTATCACCAAGAAATATTGATCCTGATAATTCAGTACTTTCAAGTGCTATTACCAGAGGTCAAATTTGGATAGTACCTTCATCAGCTTCAGCATTCAGTGCAGCACCAGCTGCAGCTGATGTCACATTCTCTGACAATTCATTAATTGTTGATGGAAATCCATTATTGGTTACTTCTGCAACAGTTGATGCAAATGCTCCAATCGGTTCAATTGTTGTCGGTATTAAGAAAAATACCGCTACAGGTGCAGCAGATCCAGCTACATCTACAACAACAATTACAGTTGCAAATGCACAATTAACTGCAGCAAATGGCAGCACAACTGACTTAACTGCAACAGTCCAGTTCTTCTCACAAGATGCTGGAGCAGTTGTTAATACCCCAGGTATTGCAGCTGGTAATAGTGCAACAACTCCGACAATATTCACACCATTTGCTCCAAGCTCAACTAAAGCAAATACACAGCTCAATGTACCAGGAGTACAAATTGGTACTGGATCATTAGCAAATCAATTGCTAACTTCCAGACTTACAGCTGAAGGTGCACCTCAAATTAATCCATTTGCAACATCTATTGCAGCAGGCAGCTTAAAGAATGCAGATTCTTCTAAGATCACAGTAGCAGCAGCAGTAGTAAGTTCAAGTGGATCCCCAGCAACAGATAATGTAGTTACCGTAACAGGTGCTGCAGGAACTGTAGATGGTGGTGCACAAGTTGTTGTTACAACTGGTTCAAGCACAACTTATGACTCAGTCACAGTAGTTGCTTCTCAGGATGGTTCATTTACAGCCAAACTAAGAGGTGATTGTGCAACTGCAACAAGCGTAACTGTTAATGTGGCAGAACAAGTTAGTGGTACAAAGACCACAACAGCTACAAAGACAGCTATCTGTGGTGGTAGCAGTGGCGGCGGTCAAACAGTTGACGAAATCTTTAACGAGATTGCCGGTGCAGATGGTACAGTAACAATAGCTGAAGTTCTTAGCTATGTATCAGCTCAAGGTGGTTTAGCAGCAGTAGTTACAGCTGGTGGAAATGGACTCCAAGCAGTAATCAAAGCAGCTAAAGCAGCTCTTGGACTTAGCTAAAAGCTAAGCCAGTTTTTAAACGGAGCCCCCATTTTCTTGGGGGCTCTGCTTTAAAAAATAAAAGTAGGTATAAGTAGCCTATAAAACTTATAAAATAATTTAATTTAATGACTAATTTATAATTTAGTCTCAAGTCAAAAAAAATAAAAGTTTAGGAAAGGGTGGAGGAAAATAAAATGGTTAGAAAAGCGACTTTGGGTATGTTTTTAACGTTGCTTGTGTTGGTTTGTTTAGGAACAAGCATAACAGCAGCAAACGCACAAACAGCTACACCATCTCAAGCAGTTATCACAGTAAGTGGAGTACCAACAGGTACAACTGGACTAGCAGTATCAGTTACAGTAGATACAAGTGTTGTAACACTAGGTTCAGCATCAACTAGTGTATCTGGTGGATTAGCTGTAACAGGAAGTATGTCAGAAGGTGTTGGAATTATTAGCACAAGTGGTGATTTACCTGCAAGCTTTACAATTACTGTTCCTTTTACAGGAGTTGTAGCAGGAACATCAATGGTTACAGTTGGAAGTGTTCTTGATATGATAGGTGGAACAGCAATAGCAGGTGCTACAGCAGCACTTGATGTAAGTTCTGTAACAGTAGCAAGCTCAACCAGTTCAACATCAACAACTTCATCATCAAGTAGTACAGGTGGCACAGGTATGTTAAGTGCTGACACTGTTACGATTACGATTGATGGACAAGCATTAGCATCAACAAATGCAGTAAACGTAACACTTGCATTTGGTACAACTGGTGTAGCATCAGTTGATACTGCAAGTCCAACATTTATGGGGACTGGAGCAACACAATTACTAACCTCAATTAGCGGAAATGTTGTAACAGTAGTATGGGATGGAGCAGTAACTGATAATAAAATTGTTTTAACAGCAATGTTAAAAGCAGGATCAGTTAGTGGTTCAACAACAGTATCAGTAAGTAAAGTAGAAGTTGCTGGTGGAACTGATGTAACAGATAGTGTTGCAGCAACAGTTAGCCCATCAACAGTAACTAACTCTGGTTCTGGTGGTAGTTCAACATCAAGTGGTTCATTTGTTCTTCTTGGACCAACAACAGTAACAGGACCTGGTAAGGCAGCAATTGCATTTTCTGCAAGCGGACTTAAGAAAGGTTCAGTTGTTAAATTGAATGGTAGGAGCGTTAAGTTATTTGATAATAATTCAATAGGTATTGGAATTGTTAAATTTACAGGCGCTGGTTCAGTACCATTAACACTCAAAGTTGGTAAATCTGAAGTAAATCTTGGTACTTTAACAGTAACAGCAGGTTCTGGAAGTGCACCAAAAGTTACGTCAGTATCAGCTCGTAATTCAAGTTCTTCAACTAAGTTGACTATTAAGGGTTTAAACTTATCAGACGCAACTGTAACTATCGTTCCTACAGATAGAGACGCGACAAGTACAGATGCAGCAGATAAGGTAATCAAGGCTGAATACTCATCAGATGAATGTATTCCAAATGGTAGTTTCGTAAATGTAACTACTGCAGGTGGTACATCAGCTAAGAGAATCAGCACAAAAGGAAGCTGTACTAACCCATTAAACTAAAGAGTTAAAGCTCTTTGCAATTCTAAAAGAGACACTGTAAAAAGTGTCTCTTTTTTTTATTAATCTTCCTAATTTATTATGCTTGCGATGACAGGATTAAGATATTTATGTTTGTTAAAATTAATTAGAAATCGGGGGAATTAAATGAAAAAAATATTTATTATCTTAGTAGCTATTTTCTTAAGCTTACAGTTTATACCAGCTAATTCTGTAACGAACAATGTAGTCAATATAAAAAATACTAAAGGTGGAGTTGAAAAACAAAATTTGAAGGCTTCTACTTCTCCAAAAACACCTCAATACTCACTTGAGATTACTATTAAAGACATACCAATGGGGCAACAGACATTATTTATTCCAATTAAGCTAGATACAATGGTTGTTGATTTAGATAAAGTCTCTTTAGAAGGACTTGCTACTGCAAATATTTTAGCTGTTGCTTCTACTTCTATGGATATGGCAGGTACTGGAATTGGCTTAATTAAATTTGATGATAATGGCTTGCCAGAAACTCTTAAATTAAATATTTCTCTTACTTCTGTAGGAGTGGGAACCTCTGAAGTATCTTTAGTAATGGTTGCTGATGAATCAGCATTGCCTTCAAGAGGATTAACAATAAATAATGATGTAAAAGTTAATGTGAAAACAAATAGCGAGATACAAGTAGTTGAAAAGATTGAAAAAGGGAAGAAAAAACTAGTACTAGATCAAAGTAAAATTACTTTAGAAATTCAGAGACCTTCACAAAAGCAAGAAACAATATTTATACCAATTTTATTTAATAATAAAGTTGTGGATGTTGATGAAACCTTTGGACATGCAATTATATCTCCAGGTATTTCAGCTAAAGCATATGGGTCAAGTTCGCTAAATAATGAGGGTGGAGCAGGAATTGAGATAGTTTTAACGGATGTTGCTGAAAAAGATTTTACTATTGACATAGATTTGTTACCAAAAGGGGTCGGAGCTTCAAAGCTAACTTTTGCCTTACCACAAACAAGTCATACGGCAATAATATCCGGACCTACAGTTGATATATTTCCTACTACAATATCTGTTAATAAGTAATAAGAAGGAGTGAATAATGAAATTGAAACAACAGCCAGGAATGAAGAGAGCTAAAAAAGTTTTGAAAAGAAAAAAAAAGAAGAGAGCTCTTTCAAGAAATAGCAAATGATAAAGACAACGGTTGCTCAAAAACAAAAAAAGATATCAATTGTTGATTTAGCTTCATCATATGAACTAATTAAAGATGAAGTTGAAAAAGCAGTTCTTGAAGTTTTATCTTCGGGTCATTATGTCTTGGGTCCAAACGTCTCTTTTTTTGAAGAAGAGCTGTCTAAATATATTAATGTTAAATATTCTATAGCTTGTGCAAATGGTACAGATGCTCTGGTTCTTTCTTTAATGGCTTTAGATATTAAAGAAGGAGATGAGGTTATAACTGTTTCACATAGCTTCTTTGCAACGAGTGAAGCTATTGCTTTAGTTGGAGCAAAACCTGTATTTGTGGATATTAACGAAAGTGATTTTAATATTGAAGCAGGAAGTATAGAATCACGAATTACTAAAAATACAAAAGCGATTATTCCTGTCCATTTATATGGACAACCATGTGACATTACAGAAGTTATTAAAATAGCAAAAAAACATAATTTATATGTCATTGAGGATTGTGCTCAAGCTTTAGGGGCTAAGCTAGATGGAAAAAATGTTGGTACATTTGGAGACATTGGTACTATAAGTTTTTTCCCAACAAAAAATCTGGGTGCATTTGGTGATGCAGGAGCGATTGTAACTAATAATGATAAGATTGCTGAAAAAATTAAAAAGCTTAGATTTCATGGCTCATCAAAACGCTATGTCCATGACTATATTGGTTTAAACAGCAGGTTGGATGAAATTCAGGCAGCTATTTTAAGAATTAAGTTGAAATATTTAGATGAGTGGAATCAGAAGCGTCAAAAAGCGGCTGAGCGCTATAATAGATTGTTTGAAAATGTGAAGGGAGTTATTGTACCTAAGATCAAACCCAATGTTCATCATATTTTTCACCAGTACACAATAAGATTAATAAATAGAGATCATATCTGTGAAAAGCTCAAGGAAGTAGGAATAGAATCTTTAATATATTACCCAATACCTATACATTTACAAAAAGCATTTGAATATTTAGATAATAAAAAAGGTTCATTACCAGTCACTGAAAAAATCTGTAATGAAATCTTATCTTTGCCTATGCACCCTGAATTAACTGCTGAAGTTCAGGAGTATATTGTTGCTCAGATTGAAAAAGCTTCCTCTTCTACTTGAAATTAGCTTGTTTAAACGTTTGCAGGAATTGATTGTTCTGATTCATTCAACTTCTTTATTTCATTCAATAGGCTGTTTCTAAATATATCTTTGCTTGAGCTGTTTGAAAGATCTTTTAAATGTTCAAAAGCTTCTAATATTAGATTCCCAGAAGCTTTTCTAGGTTCAATAACTAAAATCTTTTTGTATTTGGTTGAGTTTGTTCCTTCATAATATCCGACTAGTTCTTCCCTTAGCTTTTCTCCAGGTCTTAGCCCGATATATTTTATATGTGACTGTTCAGGACTATAGCCAGAAAGTCTTAGAAAATCTTTTGCTAGAGTATCGATGTTTACTTCGTCGCCCATATCCAGAACCATGATTTCTGAAGTCTTTCCAATTGCTCCAGCTTTTATTACTAGTTGTGCTGATTCTAATATAGTCATAAAAAATCGATAAGCATTTTTGTCAGTAACAGTTATAGGCAAATTGTTTTTTAATAAGTTCTCCCATATTGGAATTACGCTTCCTCTGCTCCCTATTACGTTTCCAAATCTGACTGAAATGTATTTGGTCTTAGGGAATCTTTTTGCATATTCATTTACAATAAGCTCTGCAAGCCTTTTGGTATTACCTAGGACATTTATTGGATTAACTGCTTTATCGGTTGATATATTTACAAAAGTTTGAATGTTTAATAATCCAGCGATTTCTACAAGATTTTTAGTCCCTATTACATTATTTTCAAAAGCTTCCATTGGATGATCTTCCATAAGTGGAACATGTTTGTGTGCAGCTGCATGAAAGATTAAGTCTGGAGAAATATGTTTCAGATGGTCAAATAAGAATTTATAATTCCTAATATCACAAATTATCGGGGTAAAAGGAACAGAGCTTATTCTGTTTAATTCCTGAGAAAGCTGAAAAATACTATTTTCCCCTCTTCCTAAAATGTAAACCTTTTTCGGAGAAAAATTTGCAATTAATTGTCTTGTTATTTCACTGCCAATTGAGCCACCAGCACCTGTGATTACAATGGTTTTATTGTTTATGAAATTTGCAACTTCAGGAATTGATAAGTCGACGGGTTCGCGTCCAAGAAGGTCTTCCAGACTGATTTTACGAATTTGTTCAATTGTTACTTTTCCTTCTGCAAGTTGGTCAACTCCGGGAATAATTTTTGTTTCAAGTTTGCTTTGTTGACACAGTTCAATTATTTCTCTTATTTGTTGTTGTCTTAATGATGGAATTGCAATTATTATTTGCTCAATATTGTACTCTTGAATAATTTTATTTAGGTCACTAATATGACCCACAACTCTTACATTCTCGCTTATTTTTACGTTTTGTTTTCTTGCATCATCATCCAGAGCACAAATTATTTCAATATCAATTTCAGGGTGCTGGGAAACTTTTCGTATTAATTCCTGAGCTGCTTGTCCTGCTCCAATTAAAAGAGTTCTTGATTTTGATTTGTTATTATTTTCTTTTTGCCTTTTCTTTAAAGTCCTTCTTATAATTTGTTGCTTTCTTAATAGTCTTCCGGAGGATAAGAAAATCAAACTTAATGCTGAATCTATGATTATTACCCCAAAAGGAATTGCAAACAGTTCATTGAATGCATGAAATCCAAAAATACGTGGAAGGGCTAAAATTGCAGAAGATGCAAAGATTGGTTTAGTAAGTTCAAGAATTTCATTTAATTCTGTATACCTCCACATTCTGCTATAGATTTGGAAAACAAATAATGAAGCCAATCGTAATGAGAGTACAATAGGCAAAACAAATGGAAACTGTGAACTCCAGAACCAACTTTTAATTTCTATAGATACGTCATGTTCAAGGCGAAGTTTATAAGAAATAGCTAATGATAGTGCAAACAGTGATAGGTCAATTAATACCCGGGATATTCGCTTTAAAGAATATATCCATTCTTTTTTAATCAAAGCTAGTCTCCCTTAGTTAGTTATTTTATTTCTTTGTGGAGAGTGTATCTTTTTAGATAAGGGTTATATTTTTTTAATTCTAATCTTTCAGTTTGTTTTCTTTTATTTTTTGTTGTAGAGTATCTAGAAGGTGGTTTTCCTTCTTTCTTTGCTTCTGTACACTCCAATGTAACTATTACTCTATCGCCTTTTTTTGCCATGACTTTATCCTTTGTTTATAAGCCTTTTAATTATATAAAATTGAGCAATTATTTGCAAAGAAATTGGATTTTAATACTGTAATTGCTTTGAAAACATGTTTATACACTACTTCTATCAGTACAGCAATCACTGTTTTGGCTTTCATTCAATTTTCTGATTGCTTCAATAAGGTCATTATTTGAAAGGTTGTTCTCAATTATGAATTTTTTAATTAATTGACTGTCAGGAGACCAGCCAATTTTTAATAGGTGTTGCAAATGATCAATAGGACCATAAGTTTTATTTCTAGTAATACTTTCGGCATCAAGATTCAATTCATTCATTCTTAGATTACCTCTTTATTGTAGTAAATAAGTTTACCATCTTCATATTTTATAGTTGGGTTAAAGTTAATTAAAGTTAGGCTACAGTTCATTGTTTTATATTCAGTCAAATCTTTACCACTCAAATTCTTAAAATAACCTAGTTGAGTTTTAATGCTTCCTCCATGAGTAAAGATAGCTATTTTTGAATCATATCCATTTTCAGGTAATATGTTCTCAATTGCTTTTTGTATTCTACTTCTATGTGATTCATAACTTTCAAACCATTGAGGTCTAATGAAATAGTTTTTATGCCATTTGGTATATTCGTCTGGGAATTTTTCTTTAACTTCACTAAACGTAAGTCCTTCCCAAATTCCAAAGTGTGCCTCGCGCAACTTAGCATCTACAGTAATCTTTAAACCTAATTTCTTTGCAGTTGGCTCTGCTGTTTGCATTGCTCTTCCCAGGTCACTACTATAAATAGCAGTAATATCTCCAATTTGAAAGTAATCTGAAAGCTTTTTTGCCTGCTCAGTTCCTAGACCTGACAGTCCCTCATCGGTCTGTCCTTGCACGATATTTGCTTCATTCCCTTTACTTTGTGCATGTCTAATAAGTATTAATTGCATAGATTATAAAAGTATTTTAATATAGTAGCTAGTAACTAGCAATGAGTAACTAATAATGAGTAAGACAAGCTTTGTAGATAAAACAGCAAAAGAAATAAATGAACTTTTTTTAAAAAAAGAAGTTTCTGCAAAGGAAATCGTTGATGTTTACTATAAACAAATTGATGCTGTTGAATCGAAGATACAAGCATTAAATTCTGTTACAAAAGAATTAGCTTATAAGCAGGCAGAAGAACTAGACAAGAAGATTGCAAGCGGAGAAAAACTTGGTCCCATTGCAGGTGTTCCTATAGTCATTAAGGATGTTATTTGTGTAAAAAATTATCCAGCAACTTGTAGCTCAAAAATCTTAGAAAATTTTATTGCTCCATATGAAGCTACTTCTACAAATAAACTCTGGGAAGCTGGTGCTATTTGTATTGGCAAGTCAAATATGGATGAGTTTGCAATGGGAAGTTCTACTGAAAATTCAGCATTTAAAAAAACAAAGAATCCTTGGAATTTAAATACTGTCCCTGGTGGAAGCTCCGGAGGATCTGCAGCAGCAGTTGCTGCAATGGAAGCACCTGTAAGCCTGGGAACTGACACAGGTGGTTCAGTAAGACAACCTGCAAGTTTTTGTGGAGTTGTTGGTTTGAAGCCAACTTATGGAAGAGTTTCAAGATTTGGCTTAATTGCCTTTGCAAGTAGCTTGGATCAGATAGGACCTTTCTCTAAAACTGTTTATGATACTGCTTTAGTCTTGCAACATATTAGTGGATATGATTCTAAGGATAGTACTTCTTTAAATGTTGATGTTCCCGACTATATAAATAGAATTGACAAAATCTCTGTTAAGGGCAAAAAAATAGGACTTATAAAAGATCTTATGGGAGATGGAATTGATTCAGAAGTAAAAAAATCAATAGAATCTTCAGTAAAAATATTCAAAGATCTTGGTGCTGAAATCGTTGAAGTTTCTATGCCAAATGTTAAATACTCTATTCCAATTTATTATATTCTTGCTACTGCAGAAGCCAGTTCTAATTTAGCCAGATATGATGGGGTTAAGTATGGCTATAGAACTCCTGGAGCAAAAGAATTATTGCCAATGTATACAAAAACTAGGCAGGAAGGTTTTGGTTCAGAAGTAAAGAGAAGAATTATGCTTGGAACTTATGCTTTAAGTTCAGGATATTATGATGCTTATTATAAAAAGGCTCAACAAGTAAGAAAACTTG
>JAHFBE010000006.1 GCA_023250205.1 Candidatus Melainabacteria bacterium
AAAAACAAAAGTTCAAAGAAGTCATTCAAATATGAAAAATTTAATCTCGTTGATAATTCACAATTATTACTTTACAAAGACATTGACCTTCCTATTACCTATCTATCTGGAGTAATTAAAGGTGGAAGCACCCTACTATCAAAAGAGGATGAATGGTACTGCCAATTAATAACAAGAACTCTTGAAAAAGGCAGTAAAAATTACACCAAAGAGCAAGTAGAAGAACTCCTGGATAGTACTGGTTCCCAAATTAATTTTTCATGCGACGAAGAATCTGTCAAATTTATTCTGGCATCTACAAATAATAATTTATCAAAATCACTTGATTTATTATTGGATTTACTTATAAATCCATCCTTCTCTAAGACAGAGATAGAGCAAGAAAAAGCAAAATTAATAGCAGAAATAAACGAATTGCGAGATAGCACCTCAGAAAACGCTTCAAGAAGATACAACCAAATAATTTACCCTAAAGAGCATCCTTACTATTCAAATTCTTTTGATGAAGATATAAAATTAATCAAACGAATTAACACTAATAAAATAAAAAATATTCATGAGTTAATAATTAAAGATAAAAAAGCAATTATTGCTATTGTTAGCAATCTAGATAAAAAAGATTTAATAAATCAATTAAACACAAATCTAAACACAGGGGAAGAGAAAGAAGATGGAAAAATTAACGTTCCTGATACTTTATTAAGAGAAAATCTTAAAAAAGAAAGCGTTTATTTGAAAGATAAATTACAATCTGATATTTTCATTGGACATGCTGGTAATTTAAGAAGGACTGATCCTGATTTTTATAAAATGAATATAGCAAACTATATCCTTGGGGGAAGCTCTTTATCCAGCAGATTAAGTAAAAGAGTTAGAGATAATTCAGGGCTCACATACACCATATATTCAATCATTAACGCATCATACGGAAAGGGAGATTTTACAATTTATTTTGGATCAAATAATAATAATGTTGACAAAGCAATAGAACTAACAAAAGACGAGCTAAATAAATTTGTAAGAGATGGAATTACTGAAGAAGAGCTAAAAAAAGCAAAAGCTTCACTTATAGATTCATTCGTATCAAGAAATCTATCTACCTATAGAAGTATTACAAGTACATTAGCCGGGATTGAGTTCTACAATCTGGGAGAAGACTACATAAACAACTATCCAAATATCGTTAACTCATTAACACTAAGTCAAATTAATGCTGCAATTAAAAAATACATTCATCCAGATAAATTAAATATTGTAATTTCAGGAGAGTACAATAATTCAAGCAAAAGTAAGAACAAATAAGTTCAATGTATACTAAGCAATAGCTCTACTCTCTTCAACAGCCTCTGCACATGGAAGGCATATGATTGGATGTTGTTTATGAATTCCTATTTCAGTAGAATGCTTCCAACAGCGGGGACATTTGGAACCATCTGCATTAAAAACATAAACATCACAAATTTCATTTAGTAAACTTGAAAGAAAATCTTTGATTAAAATTTGCTTATCTAATATTTGAACCTGCGAAACAATGCAAATAGTAGATAATTCATTTTTATACTTTGCCAAAACATCAAACATGAGTTTACTTTTAATAACAATTAAAACCCTGGCTTCAAGTGATTTACCAATTTTCTTTTCCGCCCTGGCAATTTCTAAAGCCTTAAAAACATTTTCTTTTATTTGCAAAATAGATTTAAAATCTATTGAAATCTCATTATTCAAATAAGTAGTATTAAGTTTATAAGACTCAAAGAAAAGTGCCGATTCAAACTCTTTATGTATCCCTTTAGGATAATGCCTACAAACATCCTCCGCTAAATGAGGTAAAACCGGTAACATTATTGGCAACAAGGACTTAAGATGTTCACTCAGGACTATTTGAACAGGAACTCTAGAACGAATACCACCAGTATATAACCTATCTTTTACAATATCAAAATAAAACCCTGACAAATCAGTAGTACAGTAATTTTGAAGAATTTGGTAAAATTTATAAAACTCGTAATTAGAAAAAGTTTTATCAATTTCTTCTTGCACACATAACAATCTATATAAAGCAAATTTGTCTACAGCCCATAAATCATCATAACTAACTGATGCTTTAGACTCATCATAATCATCTAAATTAGCAAGAATAAATCTTAGAGTATTTCTAAGATTTCTATAAACCTCAGCTAGCTGTTTAATCATATTCTGACCAATCCTCATATCAGAGGAATAATCAGTACTTGCAACCCAAAGCCTTAAAATATCCGCACCATATTCACTAATTACTTTTTCCGGATCAACAACATTTCCTAAAGACTTTGACATCTTGCGACCATTTTCATCAAGAACAAAACCGTGAGTTAAAACTGATTTGTATGGAGCTTTCCCGTTAATAGCAACTGAAGTTAAAAGTGATGATTGAAACCAGCCTCTATGTTGATCACTCCCCTCTAAATAGAGCTCACTTGGGGAACCTGCATTGTTTTTATTAAAGAGTGATTTATTCTGATCCACAACAGAATAATGTGTTGAACCTGAGTCAAACCAGACATCCATAATGTCTGTTTCTTTTCTAAACGTAGTATTTCCACAACTGCATTTATATCCATTGGGCATTAATTTTTCAGCCTCTAACTCCCACCAGACATTTGTTCCTTGATTTTCCACAAGCTTCGAGACATATTCTATAACGGACTTATTTAAATGTTCTTTACCACAGGCAGTACAATAAAAAGCTGGAATTGGAACACCCCACACTCTTTGCCTGCTTATACACCAATCAGTTCTTGATTCAACCATTGAATAGATTCTGTTTTCCCCAATCTTTGGAATCCACTTTACTTTCTTTATTTCATCCAATACCTTGTCCCTAAAGTCCTTTACACTACAAAACCACTGCTCAGTAGCACGAAACATAATAGGTGTTTTAGATCTCCAGCAATGAGGATAACTATGAGAATAATCTTCTTGACAAAGTAAAGCTCCATTATTATTTAAAAGCTCAATGACTTTTTGATTTCCAGCCTTTTGAGCATACAGACCTTTCAAATCATCTCCAGCAGCATCAGTTAAAAGTCCTTTAGCATCAACGGGGGATATAACTTTAATTCCATATTTATGACCTACAGCAAAATCTTCCAGTCCATGTCCCGGTGCAGTATGAACACAGCCAGTACCAGTTTCTAAGGTAACATGATCACCCAAAATAACTGGACTTTCTCTTTGATACAAGGGATGAACACACACTGTACCTTCTAAATTAGCACCATCTATACTTTCCAGGATTTCACAATCATCTGCTATTTTTTTATTAAACTCATTTAAAAGTGCTTTAGCAAGTAACAAATTTCCATATTTCAAGGACTTAACAACTACATACTCAAAATCCTTATTCAAACAAATAGCCATATTCCCAGGAATCGTCCATGGAGTAGTAGTCCAAATTACCACTCTTAAATCATTATACTTAGTAAGATTTTTTGCCTTTTCCGAAAGACTTACAACCTTAAAGGCAACATAAATACTTGGAGATTTATAATTTTCAACATACTCAACTTCCGCTTCTGCTAAAGCAGTCTGACATGAGGCACACCAAAAAACTGGCTTCAATCCCCTATATATATAACCCTTATCTACCATTTCACCAAACAATCTAAGTTGAGCTGCTTCAAATTTTGGATCAATGGTCATATAAGCATGCTCCCAGTCACCAAGCACACCTAGTCTTCTAAATTTTTGCTCCTGCAATTTTTTATTTTTCAATACAAACTCTGTACACTGATTCCTAATTTCCAACGGTGATAAGGTTTTGTTTCCATCTTTTTTTTGTTCTTTTGATATAGCACTTTCTATAGGCAGACCATGACAGTCAAAACCTGGCATGTATGGGGAATAAAAACCCTGCAATGTTTTATATTTAACAACAATATCTTTTAAGATTTTATTTAAAGCAGTACCAATGTGAATATTTCCTGAACTTAAATATGGAGGTCCATCATGCAATAAAAACCTCTCTGCCCCTAAACGTTTTTCAAGTACTTTTTCATAAATTTTATTTTCAGCCCAAAATTGTTGAATTTCAGGCTCACGACGCGGACCATCACCTTTCATAGGAAAATCTGTTTGAGGTAAATTTAAAGTACTTTTATAATCAATTAGGTTTTCTTTATTATCCACCATAGGTAATATTTAATCACAATTTGAAGGCTAAGAGGGTTTTCAACGAAGAATCATTGTTCCTATACCTGTATCTGTAAAAACTTCTAGTAATATCGAGTGCATTAAACCACCATTAATAATGTGCACTGCTTTGACTCCATTTTTTAAAGTTGATATTGCTGCAGAAGTTTTAGGGATCATTCCACCTGAAATTATTTTGTTTTTAATCAGCTTTTCAGCTTCTTTAATAGACATCTTAGAAATAAGAGTATCCGGTCTTTTTGAGTCTTTCAGAATTCCCGGAGTATCAGTCATTAATATAAGCTTTGATGCATTCATTGCAACTGCTATAGAACCAGCAACATCATCTGCATTAATATTATAGTTTTGCCCAAAGTGATCAGCACCAACTGAACTTACTACTGGAATAAAAGACTTCTCTAAAAGAGTATGCAGTATATCAACATCTATTGTTTGTACCTGTCCTATAAAACCATATTTCTTCATATTTGCAATAGGTTTAGCTGAAAATAATTTTCCATCTTTTCCACATAAGCCAATAGCTTTTGCTCCTGAAACATTAAACAAATTAACAAGATCCTTTTGGACTTTACCAACAAGAACCATTTCAACTATTTCCATAGTTTCTTTATTGGTTACACGGTATCCATCAACAAATTTAACTGGGAGATTTAACCTCTTTGACATAGTACTAATTTCTGGTCCACCACCATGCACTAAAACAACCTTTATCCCCACACAACTTAGCAAAACAAGATCTTTAATAGTCTCTAGTTTTAAGACGGGATCAGTCATTGCAGAGCCACCATATTTAACAACAAAGGTTTTTCCGTGAAACTTTTGAATATATGGCAAAGCTTGCGATAAAATTTCCACTCTTAAATTTGAATCTTTTTTGTTTAATTTCATAATTTTTATTTTTTCATTTTATTAATAACTTCAAGCGCATTTTTTGCAGCACATTGACTGGCTTCTTTTTTTGATTTGCCAACACCGTGCGCCAATTCATTGTTATTCAAAAGCACAACAACTTCAAATTCTTTGTTATGCTCTGGACCTATTTCTGAGATAGATTTGTAAACTGGTAATCCTAGCTTATACTTTTGAGTATATTCCTGCAATACAGCTTTAAAGTTATTTATTTCCGTGTTTTCTCCGGCAAGTTCAATATATTCCTTAAAATACTTACAAATAAACTCCCTTACTATATTAATACCGCAATCATAATAAATTACAGCAATTACCGCTTCTAAAGAATCAGCCAAAATGGATATTGGAATCAATTTCCTTTCATTTTTACCAACCAATATATACTTTTTCAAATCAAGCTCATTTGCAATATCAGCCAAAACTTTTTCACTAACCACAAAAGCTCTTAATTTACTTAATTTACCCTCAGGATATGCCGGGAAATTTTCCATCAAATATTCACTTACAATAAACTTTAAAACAGCATCACCAAAGAATTCAAGACGCTCATTATCCTCAATATTTAAGTTATATTGTTTTATATAAGAAGCATGTGTTAAAGCTCTATCAAACAATAAAAAGTCTTTTATTGGCAGCTTTAAGCTTCGAAGAAAGCTAGTTAAATCTTTTTTTCTTTGAATCAAGGATTCCTTATTCATAGTAATAAATATACTATTTGACGAATAAAAACTATGATACATTAGGCATTATGAATATAATAAAAAATGAATTTGAAGTAATTGTAAGAAAAAACAGTCTAATTAAGTCAAGACAATGGTGGCTTAATTCTATAAAAAAATTAAAATTACTCTTACTTAAACATTTACCAAAAGAAAAAATATTACTTACAAAACAAGCTGTTTTTACCCTACTTATAACAAATAATAAAGAGATAAAAAGACTAAACTCCAAATATAGGAAATTAGACAAAGCAACCGATGTTCTCTCCTTTGCTTTAGACAAAAAAGAACAAGCAAAAAGCAAGTATTTAGGAGATATTGTAATTTCAAGCCAGAAAGCAAAACAGCAAGCAGAAGAAAAATATTTTTCGACAGATAATGAATTGATAATGCTACTAGTACATGGCTACTTACACCTTCTTGGTTATGACCATGAGAATAAAAAAGAAGCAAAAAGCATGTTTTCATTACAAAACAAACTTCTGGTAGAAATGCTTTTTTACTAGGAGATATTATTAATATTGAAATATGTCAATGAATAAACAAATAAATAAAGTTCTATTGTTTAATACTCTTACAAGAAAAAAAGAGCTATTAGAACCAAATAATCTCCCCTACTTAAATATCTACACTTGCGGACCTACGGTATATGATCATTCACATATTGGTCACGCAAGAGCATCAATTACATGGGATTTTATAGTTAGATTTTTAAGATACCTTGGATACAAAGTGGTTTGGACAAGAAATATAACTGATATAGATGACAAAATCATAAACAAAGCAAAAGAGTTAAATATTCACCCGGATAAAGTAGCAAGAATATATGCTTATTCATTCCATGAAGATATGAATTCCCTGAATATAGATTGGCCTGACTTTGAGCCTACAGCAACACAGCATATTCCAAACATGATTTCATTTATTAAAGAACTATTAAAAAACGACTCTGCTTATCAAATTGAAAATGATATTTATTTTTCAGTGACATCGTTCAAAAACTATGGACAACTAAAAGGACAATCTATAAACGAGCTTGAAAAAGGATTTGGCAGGATTGAACCAAATCCAAAGAAAAAACATCCATTAGACTTTGCCCTGTGGAAGGGAATTAAAAGCCCTGAAGAATATGGATTTGAAAGCCCATGGGGAAAAGGAAGACCAGGCTGGCATCTTGAATGCTCTGCTATGAATTATGCGATTTATAATACAAACCTTGATATTCATGGAGGTGGAGACGACTTAATATTTCCACACCATGAGAATGAAATTGCCCAAAGTGAGTCATTTGGAAAATCACAATTTGCTAAATATTGGCTTCATAATGGAATGATTATGGTTAATGGTAAAAAAATGTCTAAGTCAGAGGGGAACTTTATAACGATAAAAAATGCTCTGGAAGAATCAACCGGAAGTGCCATTAGATTTTTTATGTTAAACAGCCATTACAGAATGCCTGTTAATTTTACAGAGGAAGGAATTACTGCTGCAAAGAATGGAGTAGATAGAATCTCTGAAGCACTCTCCGACTATTCAATAACAACAGAAGGTCCCTATAATGAAGAAAATGAATATACTGTAGAATTTAGAAATGCCATGTCTGATGACTTTAACAGTCCACAAGCTTTAGCAGTATTATTTAAATTAACAGATCAGGTAAATAAGTCAAAAGACTCTAAAGAAAAGAACCAACTACAATATACTTTATACAATTTATCAAACATCTTAGGTTTTAATCTAGCATCCAGCTCTAAATCAAACTTTGGGATAAATGATAAAGTAATATCTACATTAGTTGATAAGCTTATGTTTTGGAGAAAAGAGTGTAAATTAAAAAAAGATTTTGCCATTGGAGACAAAATTAGAGACATCCTTAATGACTCAAATGTCGAGATCAAAGATCTTCCAGACAGCAACTATAAATGGCGAATAAAATAGATCATCATGCTTAATAAAAATAAAATACTAAAAGTTTCCATTACTATTTTGATGACGATTATATTTGCAATTCCAGGAGAATGCAAGTTCAAACAAAATGTTCAGGATTTAAGTACAGAATTAATAACTGATATAACTCATATAAATATTTCATTGAGTGATTCTAAAAATATAAAAAAAATTGAGAACTTAATTAAGAATCAAAACCCAAAAGCTCTTTATGTAGAACAATGGATCACTGTTGAGAAGGGCAATGAGAAATTTATGCAAAATTTGTATAAAATTGCTCATAAGCATAATGTAAAAGTTTATATATTTATTGGTAAGGACAGCTGGTTTGGGAGAAAGGGGCTAGTAAATTCTCTGACTGCTTATGATCAGTATGGAAAATATATTGACGGTGTGATTCTTAAAGCTCAGCCAAATAGAACAAATATCTGGAAGAAAAATTTAGATTTTCAAGCACAAATATTAAACCAAATGTTAGATGCCTATTTAGCAATTCACCTGGAAGCAAAAAAAAGGAATAAACAATTTATTGCAGATTTTCCTTTTTGGTTTAGTGATTATCAAGGACCAAAGAAGAACTTCTCTGAAAATGTTTGTGATTATGCAGACAAAGTCATTTTTCTTATTGATGATTTGGATAAGTTACAAAACTTAGACATAAAATGGAACAACATTACATGTCCATATAATATTGATTTAACAAAACATGCCACATTAATCACTGATGACGATATCTCTGACATGTATAAGACTATAAAATCAAAACTCTCTTTCTATTCTAATTTCAATGGTTTCATAGTTGACTCAGATACGCAGGTTGATTTTAAGAAATTAAATGAGGAAATTGCTGAAACAAGAAAAAACTCTACGAAAGATATAAGTATAGAAACATCAGAAGAAAAAGACAAAAATACCAAGGAAATTAATACTAAAAGTCCTAACTAAACTAACAAAGTATAGGGATAGTACCAAAATTCCTATAAATTACTAGGATTGTTCCGAATTACTCATATACCAACAATGAGTAATTTAAGTAAAACATTTATATCTTTATTAATAGCTCTAAGCTATATAACAACTTACACATGCCAAAGCTCAAAAGCAATTTATTTATATAAAGAAAAACAATTAGAAACAAAAGAAGGGTTTTTAGGCAAATGGAATATGCAAACAATTGTCACCAGCTCAAATTGTCCATATATACTCACAGGCACAACAACAGAATCAAATCTGGAAATCAAACAAATACAACTCCACGATGAAAAGATCAGATTTTTAAAAGCATTATGGAAAGGTGGAAAATGGGCTGACAGCAAAACCACAATAAAATTATTAAACGAAAAAGAAGCAATAAGCGAAAGAGTTACAACATTTAAAACAGATGATAAAAACAACTGGAAATCAATATTAATAGATCACTTAAAACTAACTGAAGAAAATACAATTCACTCGGAAAGCATTGTTTTACAATATAAAAATGGTGTATTTATTGGGGAATACAAAACTTTTTCTATACTAACAAAATCAGAATAAATCAATATATTTAAATAACTGTGGGATTAAAGCAATAGTTTAAGAATTTAATAAAGACTTATAACTAAAACTATCCACAAGTAGTCATATTTGCTATAAATTACAAGGTATTATGGAATTTAGAACAATCATATCTTTTGGTCAGATTCATATATCTTTATCAATCCTAATATTATTGATATTTGCTTTATTGTTATTGTTCTACTTAATTATTGCTCTATTATTTCCAGAGAGGTTCACATAAATGCTTGAAGCATTTCTTTTTATTATCTTATTATTAACAATTACTCTCCCTGTTAGTTATTTAATCGGGAAATATATATCTATTCACTTTGATAATGAAAAGAATAAAAGATTATCAAAAATCGAATTATTCTTCGAAAAAATTGAGCAGCCAATATTTAAAGTTTGTAATATTGATCCTGACAAACAAATGTCAGGAAAAGAATATTTTTTATCCCTGTTTTTGTCAAACATGGTTATTTCAGGAATAGCATTTCTTTGCTTATATTTCCAAAATGTACTCCCCTTTAAGGGCAATGTTAATTATCAGTTAGAGTTACCATTAATTCTACATATCCTCTCTTCCCTTATAACAAATACATGCCAGACTCATCATATTCCCGAATTGCATTTAACTCACTTATCTAACTATTTTATAATGCCACTTTTAATGTTTTATTCAAGCGCATCAGGAATTGCAACAGGTCTAGCTGCAATGCGTGGTGCCGTTCTCAGTAAACTGGGAAATGCCTATGCTGACGTAATAAAGTCTATGACAAGAATACTAATGCCATTTTCATTAATTACAAGCATAATATTTGCTGGATTAGGAATGCCAAATACATTCAAACCATCAATAGAATATACTTCTTTAGAAAATGTTAAGCAAAAAATCATTACTGGTCCTATAGCAGCATTCGAAGCAATAAAATTATTCGGGGAGAATGGACTATCATGCTTTAATTCAAATTCAGCACATCCATTTGAGAATCCAACCTATCTAACTAATTTCCTTGAACTGGTTTGTATATTAATCGTACCAATTGCATTAATTTTTACTTTAGGATTTTGGTTAAAGAACTTAAAGCAATCAATTATAATTTTATGTGTATTAATTTCAGTGTTAGTATTTGAATTCACAACAGTATCTTATTTTGAATTAAAAGGAAACCCCTTTATAAATAAGATAACTGAACAAAGTTCTCCAAATTGGATTGGGAAAGAAACTAGGTTAGGAATAGTAGGTTCATCTATATTTGGCGCTGCTGTTTCAAATGTTAGTGGATCTAGCAACTCTTCACTTGATAGTTTTTATCCACTTGTAAATTTGTTTGGACTTTTTAATCTTTCTAATCAATCCATCTTTGGAGTACAGGGATTTGGACTAGTCTTCACAATTAATTTTATACTCTATACAGCTTTTTTCATTGGACTTATGCTTGGCAAAACACCAGAATTATTTGGAAAAAAGATTGAAAAGAATGAAATAATACTAAGTTCAATTTTGCTGTTACTGAACCCAGCTCTAGTCTTTATTGGAATAATTACAACATTAATTCTATATCCTGACAATTCAAACAATTTTTACAATCATGTTCACTACTTCACAAGAATATTCTATGAATTTGCATCGGGTGCAGCCAGTAATGGCTCAGGACTTGAAGGATTAAGCGATAACAACACCTATTGGAATTTAAGCTTAGCAATAGTCATGTTTATTGCAAGATATGGGGCTATGGCAGCAATGATATTCCTTGGCTACTCATTTGCAAATAAATCATCTCTACCATTAACAGTAATAACTTTTAGAACCGACACAATATTATTTGGATTTATATTTTTATTTATGTCATTTATATCAACAATTCTCATTTATATACCGTTTTTAGCGTTGGGACCGTTAATAGAGATTTTAATGTACAGGTAAAACCTATGGCACTAATAACAGAACAAAAAAAAGGCATATTTAAAATTGACTTCTCAAGTATTGTACAAAAGTCACTAATTGACTCAATTAAATTATTAAATCCATTTGCCGTATGCAAGAATCCGATTCTGTTTGTTATTGAATGCTGCTTAATTTTAATGATAATTCTAAGCATTAAACCAAATATATTTGGTGAAACTGCGCTAACAAAAGAAATTAACATTGCAATATCACTGATATTATTATTGACAATTTTATTTTCAAATTTGGCAGAAAGTCTGGCAAGAAATTATACGAAAGCCCAAGCAGATAGCCTAAGAATTGTTCATGGAGACATAGAAGTAAAAAGAGTTCTAGAAAACGGTCTAATTGAATATGTTTTTACTTCACAGCTAAATAAAAATGACATTATAAAAGTACAAGAAGGAGATTTCATCCCAATAGATGGAGAAGTAATAGAAGGAGTAGCATCCGTTGATGAATCAGCCATCACTGGAGAATCATCAACAGTCTTAAAAGAACCTGGAACTGACATATCAAGTTCAGTAACCGGAGGGACAAGAATATTAACTGATTGGTTACTTATAAAAATTACTTCTGAACAGGGTAAAACATATTTAGATCAAATGATTAGCATTGCCGAAGATGTAGAAAGACACAAAACACCAAATGAGATAAGCTTAAATACCTTATTAATAGCATCAACCATATCATTTTTATTAGTTGTAATTACTATACCTGTGGTAATGAATTATTTAAGCATCAAAGTAGAAACTACTTTCCTTATTGCCCTTTTAATATGCCTAATTCCAACAACTATAGGAGGACTAATTACTCCTATTAGAATCTCTGGGTTTGACAGAATTAACAAACTTAACATACTTGCAATGTCAGAAAAATCACTGGAAATAGCCGGTGATTTAAACATGCTCTACTTAGATAAAACAGGCACAATAACTTTTGGAAATAGGATGGCAACTGAATTTATACCACTAGGTACTCACTCTTTAAATGACGTAGCAAAAGCTGCCTACATATGTAGTTACTACGACCAAACTCCAGAAGGAAAATCAATAATAGCTCTTGCAAGAAGATATGGTATTGAACTTGATATAAAAGAAATCAAAGGAATTCCTCATGAATTTACAGCACACACAAGAATGAGCGGGATTGACCTTGAGAATGGAGATATTTTACGTAAAGGTGCTAGTGATGCAATAAAAAAATACGTTTTAAATAAAGGTGGTAAAGTCTGGCAAAACACAGATCAACTAGTTGAAAACATTGCAATACAAGGAGGAACCCCTTTATTGATTTCTAAGAACAATGAAGTAATCGGACTAATTCACTTAAAAGATATAGTTAAAGCATCAATTAAAGATAGATTTAAAGAGTTAAGAAATCTTGGAATAAAAACAATAATGTGTACAGGTGACAATAATTTAACAGCAAAAGTAATCACAAGAGAGGCAGGAATTGACGAATATATTGCACAGGCAAAACCTCAAGATAAAATTGCACTCATTCGAGATAACCAATCTAAAGGTATGATGGTTGCAATGATTGGCGATGGGACAAATGACGCACCAGCACTAGCTCAGGCAGACATTGGATTAGCTATGAATACAGGCACTGTGGCTGCAAAGGAAGCATCAAATTTAATTGATTTAGATTCAAATCCAACAAAAATCATTGACATTATTAAAATTGGAAGACAATTACTGGCTACAAGAGGAGCACTAACAACATTTTCAATTACAAATGATATTTCAAAATACATCGCTATACTTCCAAGTATATTTACCTTAAAAGAGTTAAATATTCTGAATATAATGCATCTACAATCAAGCACTTCAGCAGTTTTATCAGCCCTAACATTTAATGCGATTATTATTCCATTAATGACACCAATTGCACTGAATGGTATTTCAGTTAAAGATCAAGAACCCGGAGTAATTTTATTAAGGAACATTGTTATATTTGGTCTAGGTGGATTAATCCTTCCATTTATAGGAATAAAAGCAATAGATTTTGTATTAGGGAGGCTTTTATAATGACTTCAATAAAAGTTTCTATAATTACAATACTTCTAACTATTATTTATCTTTTATTATCTGTTTCTGTTAGCAACCTTGCATTTAACTATCAGTCAAATGGAAGCCTAATTAAAGAAAATGGAACAATATTAGGATCTAAATTAATAGGTCAAGAATTTTCAAACAATTCTTACTTTCATAACAGACCTTCTTCTAATAATTATCAAAACAATATTTCAGGCTCATCTAACCTTCCATACTATTCTGAAGAACTTCAAAGTCTTACAAAAGAAAGATATGAAGATTTTACATCAGAGAATAGAACTAAATTATTGGACTTGAATTTAATATCTGAATCAGCATCTGGGTTAGATCCACATATCACATACAAATCCGCATTAAGTCAGATTGAACGAATTTCAAGTACTGGCTTAACTACTAAGGATGAAATAATAAACCTTATAGAAAAAACATCTAGACCACAAATCTGTGGCTTATTTGGTAATAAAATTGTAAATGTACTAGAACTTAACTTAAAACTAAGAGATTTATATGCCACGAAGAGCAGAACCAGATGAAATCCTAAAACAAATCGTTAAGCTGTCTTCAGGAAGACATAAGATCTTTCTTGGAATGGCTCCTGGAGTAGGGAAAACTTATAGAATGCTTGAGGAAGCCCGAGAGCTCAAGAGAAAGAGAGTTGATATTGTTATAGGTTATATAGAGACTCAAGACAGATCGGAGAATTATCCTCTAATAAACATTCATGAAATAATTCCAAAAAAAGTATTTAAAGTTAATAATAATGAATTCTACGACTTAGATCTTGAAGCAATAATAGAGAGAAGACCAGCCACAGTAGTAATTGATGAGCTTGCTCATAACAATCTTCCTGGTTCACTCAATCAAAAGAGATATCAGGATGTTCAGGAATTACTTAAACATGGGATAAGTGTTTTATCAACATTAAACATTCATCAATTAGATAGCATCGCTCCAATTATAGAAAAAAACATCGGAATAAAGATCAACGAAACAGTTCCTGATTGGGTTATGAACCAGGCAGACGAAGTCGTTCTGGTAGACATATCAATTGACGAGCTATACAACAGACTTCAAAGTAAGCAAATATATTCTGAGGAACAATTTAAACATGCAATAAAATACTTCTTTAAAAGAGGTAATTTAATGTTACTTAGAGATCTTGCTTTAAACCTTGTTGCTGAAAGGGTTGATGTAGAAGTTGTAAGCGAAAAACTTGCAGCAAAAATAAAAGCCCGGATTTTAGTGGCTGCAAGCCCAAAGAAAACATCATTTAGTTTAATAAAACATGCAGGGGAATTATCAAAAACATCTCACGCTGATTTAGATATACTATGTATACTACCAAAGAATTATGATCAAGAAACTGTTAACAGTCTAAGGGAATTAAGCAAAGAAAATAATGGTAATTTTTTTCTTGTAAAAGATTTGAGAAGAAGCGTTTCAGAAGAATTAGTTCATTTTATTAAGTCAAACAGAATAACTCAAGTAGTGGCTGGATATTCAAAAATACCAAGATTAAAACAATTATTTTCTACTCCAAAGATCTTTAAAATAATTGAAGAAAGTCATAATCTAGATGTATTAATTATAGACAGTAACAAATCTGAAGAAAAACAAAGTCCTTTAGAAAGTAAAAAAGACAGTATTGATGACTTTGACATAAAACAAAGTGCATTAAATTTTGGGAAATTAAAGATCTACATAGGTATGGCACCTGGAGTAGGAAAAACCTATAAAATGCTTCAAGATGCACAAGAGCTACACAAGCAAAAAGCTAATGTACTTCTAGGAGTGATTGACACACATGGCAGACCTGAAACAGCGGAACTATTAGAAGGGTTAAATATGCTTCCACCTAAATTAATAGAACATAAGGGGAAATACTTACAAGAGTTTGACTTAGAAACCGCTATATTAGCTAAACCTGAATGCATCCTTATAGATGAACTTGCTCACACAAATGTACCTGGAGCAATTAACAATAAACGATACCAAGACGTTCAATATTTGCTTAGAGCTGGAATCAATGTATTGTCCACTGTTAATATTCAACATATAGAAAGCTTAAATGACATTGTTGAACAAGTTACAGGAATAAAAGTCAGAGAGACAGTACCGGACTGGGTAATTTCTCATGCAACAGAAATCGTTCTTATAGATCTTAGTCCAGAAGCATTACAAGAGCGATTAAAATCCGGTAAGGTGTATTCATTAGATAAGATTGAACAAGCTCTAACCCACTTTTTTCAAAAGAAGAATTTAATTGCACTTAGAGAGTTGTCTTTAAGAGAAGTAGCCGAAAGCTTGGAACACGAACTTCATCCAAAAGAAAAGAAATCACAAGTATTATGTTTCGTAGATATTAATACAAACACTCTTCGACTAATAAGAAAATCAGCAAGAATAGCTAATCGTTTAAATGCTGAACTCATCGTAATGCACGTTGCAAAATCTACAAGCAAACTTTCTGAAGAGAAGAAAATCGCTATTATCGAACTTGAGCAGTTAATTGTAGAACTTGGAGGAGACTTTAGATTAGCTGAAGGTAAAAACATTGTAAATGAAATAATAAATTCGACAAAGAAAATTAAACCAGATTACACAGTAATCGGTGAACCAAGACAAAAAGGACTTATAAGTTTGCTTACTGGTGGAATAATTAGAAATATTTTAAATAAAATATCAGATTGTCATGTTTGGGTAATTGGGGATTTCACTAGAGAAACGAACTAAGACAACGCTTTGTTATTAAAAGATCTAATGCAATAAAACACAGGTACTCCTCCAAACAATAAAAGGGAGGCAAAAAAGATGTTTAGAACAGTAAACTGAAAACTTATGACATTAATAGCAATAACAAGCAATATAACAAGAATAGTGATAGAAACTATAAAATACATCCCAAAGTTACCAAATGGTATTTTGAAGTAAGTAGGAGCTTCACCATTTTTATTCCTTAATACAACAAGTGCAATTGCTTCAAGCATCATTGCAATTAAATATAAAAGAACATCACAAACAATAAGATTCTTAAAATCAAGTAAAACCAAAGCACTATATATAATGGCACAAAAAATAATCGATCTATGAGGAGTAAGAAACTGTTTATGCGATTTTGCAAAAAAAGCAGGTATTAATTTATCTTCAGCCATAGTTAATAAAACCCTTGTGGAGGAAAGTAATAAGGAATTAAAAATGCCAACACACATGACCATACCACCAATGGCTAAAACAACCCCTAAATATGGTCTATTCATCAAATTAGCCATATGAGTAAACTGTCCAAATTTCCAATTATGCCACTCAGTATCTATCGATGCACCTATAAGTATTGAGAAAAAATAAAAGAATACAACAATCGGAATAGTTATAAATAAAGCTTTATAAAAAATTTTACCCGCATTATCCACTTCATGCAAAACAGCAGAACTGTTATCCCAACCAATGAAATTCCAAAACGCCAACGATACTCCATATAAAATATTTTTACTGTCGAAATGATTTGCTGATTTTAAAATTACAGAAAAATCACCTGAAACGTGAGAGAATCCCAAAAACATAAAAATCAAAAAAGAAATAAGTATAAAAAGTTTAAATATTAAAAGAGAATATCCAACCTTCTTAATGCCTAGTATATTTAATAACGCACATCCCCATATAACTAACAATTGGATCAAGTAAATATGCAAATTACTCGTTTCTGGAAATAGTATTTTTAAATACATTGTAAATAGTATTGGATATAAAGAAAGATCAATTAAAGAATAAAGAATACTCCACCATCCCTCCATAAAACCCCAAAATTTACCAAGCCCCATTTCAACCCACCTATAATATCCACCTTTAACAGGGTAGGTACTGGAAAGCTCTGCAACAATCATGGCTTCTGGAATTGTCCAAAACAATGGGAGCAAAATAATTAGTAGTAAAGTAGTAAATGGACCTACAGATGCAACAATATCTTCTAGTCCATAAGGTCCACCACTAACTGAAAAAAAAATGATCGCAATTAAGGGAAATAATTTAGCTTTATTATTCATAACTGGTATAGCTGAAAATGTACTTATGAAGAATAAAGTATAATATGCAGAGTTAAATCCATCGTAAATGACCTTTATTTAACTACATATAAAAATGCCAAATCTTGAACTTAAAAAAAATGAACTTCAAAAGCTGTACCCAATAAACACAGCAATTAATAATAAGGGACATTTAGTTATATCTGGGCATGATGTTACAGAGTTGGTAAAAAGCTATGGTACCCCACTATATATAATTGATGAAACTACTTTCAAATATAATGCAAATGAATATATTAATGCCTTAAAAAAACACTATGACAACTACCTGATTCTATATGCAGGAAAATCATTTGCTTGTAAAAGGATATTTAAAATTGCTAATGCTATGGGGCTTGGACTGGACGTTGTATCCGGAGGAGAACTATACACTGCAATTAAAGCAGGATTTAATTTAAAAAACATTTATTTCCATGGAAACAACAAATCAGAAGATGAGATTCAAATGGCAATTAAAAATGACATTGGAAGAATTGTTTGTGATAATTTCTACGAGTTAGAACTTCTACAAAAAAACGCAAAAGAAGCAAACAAAGTAATCGACATATTAATCAGATTAACTCCTGGCATTGAATGTCATACTCATGAATACATTAAAACAGGGCATTTGGACAGCAAATTTGGATTTGATTTGGAATATTTAGATGTTGTAATGAAAATCATAGTAAATTCAAAAAATCTTAATTTAAAAGGTTTACACTCGCATATAGGATCACAAATCTTTGAAATTGAACCCTTTGTAGATTCTGTAGAAATATTGCTTGATCAATGCAAACACATAAAAGATAATTATAATATTGAGCTTTCAGAAATAGATATTGGTGGTGGTATTGGGATTTCATATACTACTGAAGATGATCCCATCTCTATTGATAAATGGGCACAAGCGACAACAACTAGATTAAAAGAAAGATGCAAAACACTTGGATTAAATCCACCAAAGTTAATCTGTGAACCAGGAAGAAGCCTTATAGCTCCTGCAGGAGTTACGGTTTACGAAGTTGGAAGTATTAAACAAGTACCCAATGAAAGAAAGTTTATTTCCGTAGATGGGGGTATGGCAGATAATCCAAGACCTATAACCTATCAAGCAAAATATACTGCTGTAGTTGCAAATAAAATGAATTCAAAAGAATTAGAAAAAGTTACTATAGCCGGGCGATATTGTGAAACTGGCGATATTTTAATAAAAGATATAGAACTACCTAAAGTAACGCACGGAGATTTAATTACTGTTTTCAGCACCGGTGCATATAACTATAGTATGTCTTCAAACTACAATTTAGCCCCTAGAGCCGCATGTGTTCTTGTAAACAATGAAAAGTCAGAAGTAATTATTGAACGAGAGACTTACGACGATATTATTTCAAAACATAAATAATTTATACTTTTCTTAAATTCACAACCTTAGAATAATATTCATCAATTTGAGACGACACCTCAGCAGCACTCATTTGTAAAAGATCTTTCAATCTCAAAGCAACTGATTCAACTGAATCAGTACCCATGCCTTCATGAAGTCCAACAGAAAGTCTTCTTAAAAGAACATCATTCACGGTAAATGCCATCTCATTATTTACAGCATGATCAACCTGACCAACTACATCAAGAGAGTTTTGTGATAACAGTTTTTCTCTCTCTTTGTTACTGTTTATCAACTTTAAGACATCAATAGAATTAGTACCATATAAATTTACAAAATGTTGAATCGACTCTTGAGAAAACTGATTAGCACTCCTAGAAAGAGTATCAATAAACCTTTTTTCTGAGACTGGTAGATTTCCACTAATAGGAATTTTCTTTGTTTTAGTAGACTCAAATTGATAATTTAATTTTTTAAAAGCCAGATCGACAGCCTGCTCTGATAAATTACGATAAGTCGTCAATTTACCGCCAATTATAGAAATGAAATTAGAGAATCCCTCTTTCTTATGATCAAAAATTAAATGTCTTCTTGTAATACCAGCCGGATCTTTATCACCCACAAAAGGAAGGGGGCGAACTCCAGCGTAAGAAAAGAGGATATCGCTTCTTGAAATTTGTTTATGCTTAAATACTCTGTTAGTTTCATTAATTAAATAATTAATTTCATCTTCAGATATTTTTAATTTATCTAAATCACCATCAAAATGAATATCAGTAGTTCCAATTAAATAATATTCCTGCCATGGAACAATGAAAAAAGGCCTTCCATCAGATTTAGCACTTACATAAATTGCATTTTTAGGTCCTTCATTAAATCGCTTAATTACAATGTGACTACCTTTTGTTCCACCAATTTTTTTCTCAAGATTAGGGCTAGCTAAGTCACAAATTGAATCAACCCACGGACCTGAAGAATTTATAATAAGTTTACCCCTTGCAAAATATTTTTTACCTGTTAACCGATCCACAAATTCTAGACCTGTAATTGAAGCCCCTTTTCTATCAAAGGAAATAACTTCTGCATGATTTATAACCAGAGCTTGATTGTTTTTTGCCATTAGTGCATTTGCTAAACACAATCTCTCTGGATATGTAATTTGAGCATCATAATAAAGCGCTGCGCCAACTAATTCATCATTATTTATACTTGGTTCAAAGCTTTCAAACTCAGCTTTCGACATCATTTTATGAGAAGGCAGACTCTTTCCTATAGATAAGAAATCATACAAAGCCATTCCAGCTTTAATCGTCCAATAGCCTCTTTTATCACTATCAAAAATTGGTATGCAAATTGGCAATGGTTTAACCAAGTAATTTGCATTCCTTAGCAATAATTCTCTTTCTGTAAGGGATTCTTTAACAAGACCAAATTCAAGAAATTCTAAATATCTCAACCCACCATGCTTTAAACGTGTATTTGTACTTGAAGTAGCAGAAGCAAAATCTTCTTTTTCCAGGAGTAAAACTCTTAAACCTCTTTCACTTGCATCTCGAGCAATACCACAACCATTAATTCCTCCGCCAATAATAATAAGATCAAATTCCTTATTTAAGTCATCCTTACTAATCCTCTCTTTCACTTTATGAACTCCTATAGAATAGCCATCTCTCTTACTTAGAAGTGAAGAGTTTACCTCTGTTCCATGAAACCTTACATGCATATATAACCTATAAGTTAAACACAATTTTATCCGAAATACAGAAATTAACGTGTAAAATAAATATAATTAACTGATGGATATTATTAAAGAAAAAGCGATTGGCCTCGTAGGAATATTAGCAATAATATTAATCTCTATCCTTTTTTCCAATAACAAGAAATTAATCAATTACAAGTTAATAGTACTGGGTCTTACCCTGCAAATTATTACTGGTTTCTTTATTTTAAGAGTTCCTCTAGGCAAATATATCTTTGGGATATTAGCTAAAGGAGTTACAACAATCCTTGAATTATCAAGAGTTGGTGGAAAATTTGTTTTTGGACCGCTGGCTGATCAAACTCTTCTCTCAAATACTTTTGGTGCTTCTAATGGATTTATTTTTATTATTCAAATTGTTCCAACAATTGTTTTTATTTGTGCAACGGTTTCAGCTCTTTATTATTTCAATATTCTTCAATATATTGTAAAGACTTTTGCCTGGATTTTTAACAAACTACTTGGTGTCAGTGGTGCTGAAGCACTTGCAAATAGTGTAGTTGCAATAGTTGGACAAGTAGAATCTGCAATAATTATCCAGCCATATTTATCCAAAATGACAAAATCAGAAATACTAACAATTATGACAGGTGGAATGGCTTGCATCTCTGGTTCTTTAATGGCTATCTATGCTAGTTTTGGGGTAAAAACAGAATATCTACTAGCTGCTAGCTTTATGGCAATCCCAGGAAGTTTTGTTTTATCTAAAATATTTTATCCAGAAGACAGTATTCCTCTTACAAAAAATTTAGTAAACATTGATTTTAAAGCATCTGAAAAAAATCTAGTTGAATCAATTTTAGATGGAGCCTATAGTGGAATAAAGATAAGTATTGGTGTAATCGCAATGTTAATTGCTTTTATTAGCCTTATTGCAATGGTTGATAAAATACTTTTCATATTAAATCCGGCTTTGAGCTTAAAACTTATATTTGGTTATCTATTCACTCCTATCGTTTATCTCCTTGGAATCCCTTCAAGTGATGTGCATATAGCAGCTCAGCTACTTGGCACAAAAATTTCTTTAAACGAATTTGTTGCTTATTTAGACTTCTCAAAAATAATCAGTGAAAACACTTTGAGTCCAAAGACTATAGCAATAATAACTTTTACTCTTTGTGGATTTGCTAATTTTGGAAGTATTGCTATTCAAGTAGGTGGACTTTCTCAAATGTCGCCGGAACGAAAGAGCGATTTTGCTGAACTGGGTTTTAAAGCAATGCTTTGTGGAGCCCTTACTTCATGCATCTCTGGTTGTATTGTGGGAATGATATTGTGAGTCATTTACATTTTTAAAAGCTTTAATTATTTTAACTACAATTTTTAGATATTAGCAATCTAATATTAAATTTCAATTAAATTTCGCATCGGTATAAGAAACTTTTTATTTTCAGTCATTTTGATCAAATTTGTCACACACTGTACTTTATATTATTGAAGAAAAGTATCTTTTCTCAGGGGGTAAACATGACTGGCAGATGTAGAGGCTATTATCAACAATCATATCAACCGTACCAACCATATCAACCACAGCAACCTTATTCTCCTCCAACTTTTCATAATCCCATAATTACATCTAATAGAGAATTAAGTGGAGGTAGACATGAAATAAGATTTTCAGGAGCACCCTCAGGACAATTAATTAGCATTCTTACTGATGGGAGAACATTTACAGATGGTTCAGCAGAGTCTGGCTCGCACAGCTTTAACATTGCAGATAATCTTGTAAGCTATGGAAGCTTCTCATCAAGTGGGTTTGTTATTAGAAGAGAAGGAAATGAATTTATAATGACCATCGGAAGCAATTTAACCGGAGGTAATATTCAAATTGGAAACCATACTATAAATGTTGCAAATCTTAGAAACAGAACTCAGCAACCAGTAGTTCCTGAATTACAAGCTCCAATACAAGGAGGAGGCTCATCACCAGTAACTGGAACTCCAACTACTCCTACTACTCCAGCAACACCGCCAGCATCAACAGATCCAATTCAAAGAATTTTAGATGGGCTTAGTGTTTCAACACCTCAGGAAGATCAAAGGCAAACTTATGGTGGAGTTATAGCGTTTAATGCACCAGTTGGTACAGTTAGCATCAGATATGAAAGCAGTTCAGGTAATGGTACATTTAACTTTTCAAGAAGCCATTCTAGTGGACCTTTAGAAGCAAATGCAAATGGAGTAGCTTATATACAAGCATCGCCAAACGCCTATAGGCAGGTAGGATCAGGGTGCGGAAGCCATCTTATTCCTACTCAAAATCATTTTGGAATTGGAATAGATCCAAATTTCAGAGGAACAATTATTGTTTCTATTAATGGTAGGGAAAGGAGATTGGAATATCCAATTCCAGCTACAACTCCATCCTTCCAAAATCCACTTCAAAGACCAGATACACCACCAATACCAGAACTTGCTAATCCTATAAGACCTGGGGAATTTGTACCGGTAAATCCAACTGATATACCAATATTAGCAACATCAAACACACTAACTCTACCAGCAGTAACCAGCTTAAATATTCCAACTGCAATTACCAATTTCACTGCTCTTCAAAATAGTTTTCCTTCAACCTTAGAACGAGGTACTCATTGGGCGAATACTGATGATAGAGAACAAAGGCGTAGGATAGCAACCTTTATGAGACAATATGCTACAAACATTGCAACTTCTATAAGACCTGATGGACCAAATATTAGAGTTGGAGATAGAACCTTAACACCTACACAGGCAAGAGAACACTTTGAGGGTTTATCCGAACAATATCGAGCTATTTATAATAGTTATGGATTATAGCTTAATTAGAGGTGTGTAAAGAATTCGAGGATAAGATCGATATGTCATTGCGAGGAGTGAAACGATGAAGCAATCTCACCTGACCGCTATCAATTTATTGTCCTGCTCAAAATTGTTATATATAAATGAGATTGCCATGTCGCCCCTTGGGCTCCTCGCAATGACAAAGCTACTCATCCTAGAAAAATTTACAGACCCCTTAATTAGATATTAAAGTCTTATTTAAATCTTGCTTTTAACTCTTTAGCTCTTTGTTGAGAAATTCCAAGCTCATGATCAACAACTGGAATTGAAAGTGTTTCCTTTTCAGACTCTTCATAACATGATCTTTCGTTTTGATAGAAGATACCAGTAGCTATAGGCTCTGTACCATCAGGGATTTTCATAGCAATGGTAAAAGCAGATTCAAGATTACTAGTATCATGTCCTTTTGCATTTAAATCATAAGTATTGTCCTTATAAAATTGTGCCGTGTTAACTTTATTAAAGGTCACACAAGGTGAAAATGTATCAATCATTGCAAAGCCTTTATGCATAATTGCAGCTTTATAGATCTCTACTACTTGTTTTGGATTCCCGGTAAATACACGAGCAACAAAGCTTGCTCCAGAACCTAAAGCTAAAGTCAGTGGATTAAGCGGAGCTTCAGGGTTACCAAACGGAGTAGATTTTGTTTTCATGCCTAAAGCACTGGTAGGCGAGGTTTGACCTGTAGTAAGTCCATATATGGAATTGTTCATTACAATATAAGTTAAATCAATATTTCTTCTCAATGCGTGAATAAGGTGTCCGACCCCTATACCATAACCATCTCCATCTCCACCTACAGCAACTACTGTCATATCATGGTGAGAGAGCTTAAACCCTTGAGCATTTGGCAGAGATCTACCGTGTAATGTATGCATACCGTAAGTGTTTATAAAACCAGGTAAATTTGAAGAACATCCTATCCCTGAAATAACTGCGACTTCATGCTGTGGAATTCCTAACTCAGCAAGTGCTCTTTGCAAACAATTAAGCACACCAAAATCACCACAACCTGGACACCAGTCTGGATGAATCTCTCCCTTAAAAGCCTTAGGATCTATAGCTGGTCTCTCTTTTCTATCAATAATATTTGCTGTCATAATTTCTCCTATTTATTTTAGGCATTCACTAACTGTTTTTCAGCGATCGACTTTTTTTTTAGCTCTTTTACAATATATTCACCTGTAAATGGCTCACCATCCCAGCGATTAATATGTTCTGTAATTTCAAATCCGGTTTCAGTAAGGATTTGGCGACATAATGCATTACACATGTTTGCTTCTACAGATATTAAACGGTTACATTTTTTAAGCAAAGCAAGTGTCTCATTACGAGGTATAGGATAGATATCCGTAAAATGTAAATGATTTGCTTTAGTCCCTTCCTTTTCTAATAAACTTATAGCTGATTTAACATAAGCATATGTAGATCCCCATGTAACAAAAGTAGTTTTAGCATTTGCATCTCCTTCAAGAACTGGGGGCTTAGCATCTCCATTTTCAATCATCAGTTGTACTTTACGCATACGTTTAGCATGCATTTTTACACGTGCTTCACGAGCATGTGGCAAGCCAGCTTCAACATCAGACATAAGATGACCATATTCATTGTGTTCATCACTTACTACAGTATGCATAGCTCCTGGTGTCCCTGGACGTACTCTTGGTGATACACCATCTTCAGTATAAGCATATCTCTTATATTTTTCACTGCTATTCCAGCTAGTCATCAGTTTTCCACGTTCAATCTTAATTTTAGAGAAGTCTAAATCATCTACAGTTCCAAAATGCTCCGATAAGAAAAAGTCACTCATCAATATAACCGGTACTTGATATTTCTCAGCAATGTTTAGTGCTCTGGCTGACTGATAAAAGCAATCTTCTAAATCTTTTGGAGCAAGAACAAACTTAGGAAATTCTCCATTCCCACTCATTGCTAAATTAATATCTGCTTGTTCTACTTTTGTAGGGACTCCAGTAGATGGTCCACCTCTTTGAACTAATACAGTAACAACAGGCACTTCTGCCATTGCAGCAAGTCCTTGCCCTTCTACCATAAGGCAAAAACCACCACCTGCGGTTCCAGTGGCTGCACGAACACCAGCATTTCCTGCACCAACCACATAGTTTATAGCTGCAAGTTCATCTTCTACTTGCTTAACAATCAATTTTTCTGACTGTGCAAGAGTCGATACATAGTGAAGGATTCCTGTTGCTGGACTCATAGGATAAGCAGCGTAAAATTTTAGTCCACCTGCCACTAGTCCCATACCTATAGCATCATTTCCGGACATAAAAAGCTTAGGATTATTATCCCCTTTAAGCTTCAAGTCAAGGGGCTTAGTATTTGCTTTAGTCCATTCAAACCCAAGATTAAAAATAGCATTATTCAGTTCAACAACTTCATTACCTTTTTTAAGAAACTTATGTTTAATAAATTCTAATGTAACTTTAGGATCTAAATTTAAAGTTTGTACCATAGCGCCAGCAAGCATGACATTTATCATCACAGAATTTACATTAGTAAGCCCAGCAGTATCCACCATAGCCTTGAAATCCAGACCATAGCAATTAACATCTGAACGCAGAGACTCTATTTCTTCTTTTTTTATACTACCCGCATTGTAAAATATAGTTCCACCTTGCTTAACATCAGGCACGTGAACTGCTGGTGAAGTCTTATTAAAGAGCAAAACTACTTCAGGTTGTTCACCATGGTCATATTGTTTATCTGGACCAATTGCCATTTGCAACCAAACATGACCACCACGAATTGCCGATTGGAATGAATTATAGGCTAAAACATGAAGTCCCATACGTGAACAGGTCTTACCAAGTAACTCGCCTGTGGATTGTATACCATCGCCTGCTGCACCTGCAATTCGAACTATTACATTATTTTTGTTTGTCATAAATGCTTCCTGAAAGTATTTGAATACTAAATAACTATACTAACTAAATTATTTTATCCGATTTTAGTTATAGATGCCATGAGAATTTATTATGTATCTCATTTTAGATTAGAAAATACCTAATTGATCCTTTGCTTCTTCACTTGCCATTGTTTTTGGATCCCATTTTGGAGTCCAAATAAGCTTTACTTCTGCATCTTCAACACCAGGTAAAGCTGCCGCTTTTGTATGAACTGCTGCCATAAGCTGTGGTCCAACAGGACAACCAGGACTTGTTAATGTCATCTCCACAAGAATTTTTTTACCTTCATTTTGGAAATCAACATTATAAATTAATCCAAGATCAACAATACTAATACTTAGTTCTGGATCTTGGATTGGTTTAAGCGCTTCCATTACTTGTTCTTTTGTATATTTAATTGTTTCCATAATCCATCTCCTTTTTATTAATCGTTAGCGGGGCAGAATAAATCCTGCCCCTACAGTTATGAAATTTCCACATGTTCATGACCAATCAAAGCTTCTTCAAAAGTAGTCCACGGCAACAATGCACATTTAATTCTTACTGGAAATTTTTTCACACCTTCCAAAGCTTCCAGATCTCCTAAATCAATTTTAGAATCAGTCTCTTTGTCATGCATTATATTTTTCAAACAATTAGAAATATTTTTCGCCTCATCAATTGTTTTTCCTTTCAACATGTCTGCAAGGATAGATCCAGAAGCTACACTTATAGAACAGCCATGACCTTCAATATGAACTTTACTAATTTTATTATCTTTCAACTGAAGACTTAATTTAACTTCATCACCACATAATGGATTCATACCTTCAGCACAAAAATCAACTTTATCCAAAGGCTCCCTACCACAAGGTTTTCTATAATGCTCAAGGATTATCTCCTTATAGAGTTCATCTAATTGGGGGAGTGATCGACTTTGATGTTTTTCTTTCATTTGGATCATTTAGAAATTCGTTCTCCAACCTTTTCTTTTAATTCTTTACAAGCTCCAAGTTCAAAATAATCAAATGCTTTTTGCAAAGCCCCTATGAAAACATCAATTTCATCTTTGGTATTGTAGAAATAAAGACTTGCTCTTGAAGTAGCTGAAACTCCCAATTTTTTCATTAATGGTTGAGCACAATGATGCCCAGCACGAATTGCAATACCTTCCTGATCAACAATTGTAGCTATATCATGTGGATGAACAACAGGATTAGCAAACGTAATAATACCTGCATGCTTATTAACATCAGCCGGTGCATAGATCTTAAGAAAGTCAAATTTACGAAGTTTCGTTAAAGCATACTGAGTAAGTTCAATTTCATGTTTGTAGATAGAATCAAGTCCGATTTTCTGAATATAGTCAAGAGCAACACCAAATGCAATAACATCAGCAATGTTTGGAGTCCCTGCCTCAAACTTCCAGGGAACATCATTTGTCGTAAAGTCTTCAAATGTAACTTTCCTAATCATTTCACCACCACCTAAAAATGGCGACATTTTTTCAAATAACTCTTTTTTTCCTACAAGCAAACCAACTCCTGTAGGTCCACACATTTTATGTGATGAAAAGGCGAGAAAATCACAGCCTAAATCAGAAAAATCTATTTTCATATGAGGAGCACTCTGAGCAGCATCTACAATCAATATAGAACCATTGGTTTTTGCAAGTTTTGCAATTTTTTTAATGTCATTAACAGTACCTAAAACATTTGATTTATGCGTTATTGAAATGACTTTTGTTTTTTTAGTGATTAACTTTTCTAACTTTTCATAATCCAGCTCATATTGATCAGTAATCGGGGCAAACTTAATATTCACTTTTTTTCTATTTCTCAACAAATACCATGGGACAATATTTGAATGATGTTCCATTTCCGTTAAAAGGATTTCATCACCTTCTGAGAAAGACTCACCCAAAGAATAAGCCAATAGATTGATTGATTCTGTTGTATTTCTAGTAAAAACAATCTCAGAATTAGAATCACAGGAAACATATTTTTTTACTTTTTCGCGAACATTTTCATAAGCTGCAGTAGCTTCCTCTGCAAGCTTATGAACCCCACGGTGTATATTTGCATTATATGTTTCATAATATTGAACAATTGCATCAATTACTATTTTTGGTTTTTGAGTAGTTGCAGCATTGTCTAAATAAATAAGTTGCTTATCTCCCCAAATCTTACGTTCTAAAATCGGAAAATCTTTTCTAATTTTATTTACATCAAACATTAGTTATTCATCCAATAATATTTCAAGTTCATTCCCGGAAACGTTAATTTTATAAGATTTAATAGGAGCAATTGCTGGCATTCTTGTAGCCTTTCCAGTTTTTACATCAAATCTGGCTCCGTGTCTTGGACATTCCAGTTGACAGTTCTCAACCATACTACTTTTACCAGAGACAAGTACACCATCATCATGAGAACAAACATCTTCTACTGCAAAATATTCACCATCAACATTACAGACTACTATTTTTAAATCCCCTAACTGAAGTGATTTTGCTTCTCCAGGATCAATATCTGTTTTCATTATTTTTGTTTGCATTATCATTTTTTATACAACACCAAGTTTTTTCTTTATTCTCAAGGATACTTCTTCATTTAAAGCTTTATCAGGAATCTTAGATAATGTAGGCTCCAGAAATCCTTCTATAATAATCTGTTCAGCTTCACCTTGTTCTAAGCCACGAGTCATTAAATAATAAAGTTGATCTTTATCAATCTGCCCAACTGTTACTCCATGATTACATCTGGTTACATCATTTGTAAGAATCTCCAGCTCAGGGATTGATTCTGCTTTAGCATCAGCAGACAAAAGTAAATTTCTATTTTCTTGATGAGCATCAGATTTTATAGCTTCATGAGATATTTTCAAATTTCCTGTATATGCAGAACGAGCTTTACCTTTAAGAGCAACTCTAAAATTTAAGTCTGACTTTGTATAAGGAGCATTATGTTCAACTGTTGTATGGTGATCAAATTTTTGATTATTATCTCCAAGAACTATTCCATAAGTAGTAACTTGTGCATGAGATTTTGAGAGATTAGCGCCCAAATCAACTTTTGAAATCTTCCCTCCTAATGCAATAAAAACATTTGTAAGCTCTGATTTTTCTTCAAGCTTGGCTCTTTGAAAATTATGACTAGTCACCTCTTTTGAATATAATTGAATATTTGCATAGTTTAATTTAGAATTTTTATCTAGGAATATTTCAGAAACAAGATTGATTAATAGGGGAGTTTTATTTTCAGCAACAATTTCATCAATTAAATTAATAGAAGAACCTTCTTCAAGCACAATGAGATTTCTAACAGCACAAAAATCACTTACCCCATCAGAAGATAATTTAACAGTAATGGGTTCTTCAACTTTTTGATTTTTCTTCAAACAAAGGAAGTAGCCGCTTGACCATATTGATTCGTTTAAAAGAGCAAGCCTGTTTGGGTAACTCTCAGTGTGTTTTCCAAAGTATTTTAAAATCAGTTCTTTATATTTTTCATTCTTATATGCTTCTGAAAGCTCCATTATTACAACATTATTGAGGTTTCCAGAAACAGATAGTTTTAATTTCCCAGATGAACAAACTGGAAGATTTTTTAGATCATATTCAAAACATTCAGGATCAGAATATTTCCATAAGTGTGAGACTTTATCAGGAATTGGACAGTTTTCATAGGCAGTTTTTGCCTGTCTTTTTTTTTCTTCTAACCAATTGTCAACTAAAACTTCTGTCATATCTACCTTCTAAACACACTTGTTTAACCGACTGCTCCTTCCATTTCAAGCTCAATTAATCGATTAAGCTCTACAGCATATTCCATAGGAAGCTCTTTTACAAATGGTTCCATGAAACCATTAACAATCATAAGCTTTGCCTGCTCTTCAGAAAGACCACGACTCATTAAATAAAACAACTTTTCATCCTCAATTTTACTAACCGTAGCTTCATGCTCTATCTGAACACCTTTTTCATCTATTTCCATAGTCGGATAAGTGTCTGATCTGGATTTTTCATCTAACATTAGTGCATCACACTTAACTGTAGATTTAACATTAAAAGCCCCTTTATGAACTTTAAGTAAACCTCTATAAGTTGCTCTACCACCATTTCTTGAAATTGATTTTGAAGTAATAACAGAAGTAGTATTTGGAGCAGCGTGAACAATTTTTGCACCTGCATCCTGATGTTGATCAGAACCACTTGCAAGTGCTACAGAAACAACTTCTCCATGTGCTCTTTCACCAACTAAATAAATAGAAGGGTATTTCATTGTAAGTTTAGAGCCCATATTTCCATCAAGCCACTCAACAACTGCACCTTCATGGGCAACTGCTCGTTTAGTTACCAGGTTATAAACATTTTTAGACCAATTTTGAATAGTGGTATATCGAATCTTTGCATTTTTAAGTGCAATAAGCTCAACTACAGCTGAATGCAACGAATCTGAGCTATAAGTAGGAGCTGTACAACCTTCAATATAGTGAACAGAGCTACCTTCATCAGCAATAATTAAAGTTCTTTCAAACTGTCCCATATTTTCAGTATTAATTCTGAAATATGCCTGAAGTGGAATTTCTACATTTGTATTTGGTGGAACATAAATGAAAGATCCACCAGACCATACTGCACTATTTAATGCTGCAAATTTATTGTCTTCAGAAGGAATAATTGTAGCAAAGTATTTTTTTACAATCTCTGGATGTTCACGTAATCCTGAGTCCATATCCAGAAACAGTACACCGAGTTTTTTCAAATCTTCTCTTAGGGAATGGTAAACCACTTCAGATTCATATTGAGCTGAAACACCTGCTAAGAATTTTCTTTCTGCTTCAGGTATACCAAGTCTGTCAAAAGTATTTTTAATTTCCTTCGGGACATCTTCCCAGTTTTTTTCTTGTTTTTCACTGGATTTCACATAGTAAAAAATATTTTCAAAATCAATTTCAGCAAGAAGCCCTGTATTCCCCCATTTAGGCATTGGTTTTTTATAAAATATTTCAAGAGCCTTTAGACGAAACTCAGTCATCCACTTAGGTTCATTCTTCATCTTTGAAATACTAAGAACAATCTCTTTAGTAAGTCCTCTGGTAGATTTAAAAGCATAATTTTCTTCCGAATCATGGAAACCATACTGATATTCATTATTTAGTTCAAGAGCCATATTAACCACCTTAAGCTTTAATAGCTTCTTTCCCTGTCAACCAGTCATACCCCTTCTTCTCTAATTCCAAAGCCAATTCCGGACCACCAGATTCAACAATATTTCCATCAATAAAAACATGGACTTTATCTGGCTTTATATAATCAAGGATTCTTTGATAATGGGTTACTAGCAAAATAGCAACTAAAGGATTTTTTTGTTTATATTTATTTATACTTTCAGCTACTAGCTTAAGAGAGTCAATATCCAGTCCAGAGTCAGGTTCATCTAAAATAGCTAATCTGGGTTCAAGCATTGCCATTTGTAGAATTTCCATTCTCTTTTTTTCGCCACCAGAGAATCCATCATTCACATAGCGAGTAGCAAAAGCATGCTCAATTTCAAGATCATCCATCTTTTCATAAAGAAGTTTTCTGAAATCCCTAGGAGAAACAGAGTCACCTTTTAATGCTTTATTTGCCTGTCTTAAAAAATTTGCAACTGTAACTCCAGGAATACTTAACGGATATTGAAATCCTAAAAACAAACCTAGTTTTGCACGATCGTTTGGCTTTAAATCATTGATAGCCTTTTTATCAAAAGAAATTTGTCCGCTTGAGATTTTATAAGCAGGATGTCCCATTAACGTATTTGAAAACGTACTTTTACCAGAACCATTCCTTCCCATTACTGCATGGACTTCACCAGAATTAATTTGTAAGTTAAGACCATGTAAAATTTCCTTTTCATCAATTTTTACATATAAATTTTCAATTTTTAATAACTCAGTCATTTTTATTATTCCTTCTCCAAGTATTTCTAAAATCACCTTTAAAACTTCTCTATTATTATACTTGACAATTTTATCAAGATTAAAGAACTTTTAATTTTTAATTTAAGTTTTCACCTCCATTTAAATAGTTAATGCTAATTCTTTTTTTAAGTATTTTGTTAAAACATCTTCTTTTGATAAAAGATCAGAGAGTGAAACACGTTTTAACAAAGTAGAAAGTATCTGAGAAATTGACATCCATACAGATCTGATTGAGCAACAATTAATATGAATACATTTTAAATCATTTCCTGGAAACTGCTGACAGGATTCACTTTCAAATAACTCTCCACTTAGAGATCTAACAACTTCATCAAGATAAATTTTTTCAGGAGGCCTCGTTAACTTGTAACCACCTCTTTTACCACGAACACTTTCAACTAAATTTGCCTGACGAAGTGTAGTTAAAATTTTTGCAGCATAGTCTGTCGTAATGTGTTCAGATTTTGCTATATCTTCTAACGAAGCTAGCTCACCCTTTAATGTAAGGCTTGCAACTTGTAACAAGCACCTTACCCCATACTCTTCTTGTGCAGTGATTTTCATATATTTTGCTCATCGCTAACCAATAGCTACCTTAATTATACACAAATGTTGACTTTTTATTCAAGATTTAACATTAAGGGTATAATATTATTAAAATAAGGACAAAACAATGACAGTAACCATGGAAATTGTACAGCTTTCAGATTCTGCAAAAGAAGAATTAAAAAAGCTTATTACAAAAGAAACAGACAACCCTGATGGAGTGAGATTGAGTCTTTTAGCTGGTGGTTGTTCCGGGCTTTCATACCACCTACAGTTTGATAAATTAAGAGACAATGATTATGTCTATGATTACGATGGAATTAAAGTTTTTACAGATACAAAAAGCGCACTTTATTTAAGCGGTGTTCTTTTGGATTATCAAAGTGGGTTAACTGGAAGAGGATTTATATTTTCAAATCCAAATGCAAAAAAAACATGTGGCTGTGGAACCTCCTTTTCTGTGGGAGATAAAGAAGTTACCCTTGAATTTATTAGTGATAAAAAGCCAATAAACGTTTGCCCAAGTACTAAAGATTAATTATTTGCAACAATTTGCATCCATAAAAGTCATATATTAAAGCTGATTTGTAGCATCATATGATATTTAAAAATTTAAAATTAATTCCTCTTGCATTGATTGTTTTTTGTTTTTCATCTTCACCTGCACTATCTAAGACTAATAATTCCTTTGAAAAGAAAAAATACCAAGCAATAATACTTGGAAAAATCACAGACTCTAAGATCAAAAAAGAAGGAAACTTTTACGTTACTGAGTACAATTTGATACCTCACAAATGGTTCTTCAAATCACCAAAAGTAAAGAAATCAAAACTAATCACTATAAAGATCTTAGGAGCTGAGCTCCCTGAAAAAGGAATAATTATAAAAGCTTCAACTTCTCCGCTCCATGTTCCAATAGATCAAGAAGCAGTATTTCTTCTTGAAGGTACAAGGGAGAATGAAATCTTAACAATATCAAGGAATGGAATTATTTCAAAGGAAGAATTCATAAAACTGAAGAAGGATATATAAATGAGAAAATGTTTTTTTACGATAGCTATTGCTTTTCAACTTGTTTTTCCTCTAGACTCACTTGCCTTTACAAGAATCGTAGATTTGTTTTTTGACGGCAAACCTGTTGAACCAGAAAAGATAGAAGAGACTTTAGGAACCATTAAAATCAACAAAGAAAAGAATAAAAAAATAAGCAATCCAAAGAAACTAAAGCCCGATCGATTTTTTATAGTACCAGCCATTCAGGCAAGACCAAATGATATTCAACTGGAAATAGACACTTCAGAAGTTATTGTAAAAAGCAACAAAGATGTTCAGGGTCCTATATCTAATACTGCTTTTTTAAATTCAGTAACTGAAGCAGTGGATCTTTGGAACAATGTAGGCATTGCAAATGTTATGTTTGCCCCGCTAAAGTTTGCTTCTGTTCCTGCAGACCCTGAAGATGGAAATAACATAATCACATTTCGAGCAATAGAATCACCAGAAGGAGTTCCTGAAGGATCACCTGTTGTAAGTATTGTTACTTATGCAAGATCTAATATAGTCACTTTTATGAATCAAATCATTAGGGTTAAGCCAGGTACAATTTTAGATGCTGACATAATTTATGATCCCACAAATGATCCATGTCTTGCACTCTTTACAACAGAGGGTGAATTTGCAGCAGGTGGAAGTAATACTTCAATCTCTGAGGGTGGTACAGATCCAAGCTTAACAACAGAAGACTTAGCAAACTGTGACGTAATAACTGGTGGCGATATAACAGATCTCGCCGTAAGAACACTTGCTAACGTGCTTGGGCTTGAAAGTTCAGCCATAGCCAGTGCTGCATCAAGTCCAGTATCACTTGCTATGCTCAGATATTCACTGACAAATGATGATGAAATTGGACTAGCAAACCTATACCCAAACAAAGATGCATTATTAACATACGGCTCTGCTTCAGGAAAAGTAGTGTTAGGTAAAAAAGCCGTAAGAGGAGCACATGTTGTATTTGAAGATCAAATGACTGGCGAACCAGTAACCAGTGCAATTACTGATGTTTATGGGAAATTTAAGATAAATTATATTCCAGCAGGAACCTACAATGTTTATGCTGAACCTTTGGATGGACCTGCAAGAAGAAGTGCACTTACAAGAAATTTCTTTGGCTTTAATGCAGAAGAAAATTTTACTACTGGAATATTAGAAAACCCCGTAGTAATAGAATCAAAGAAAAAGACAAATCTAAAAATATCAGTTAAAGAACTCTCAGGGGCAGCATTTAATATTAATTATTTAACAAGCTACTTAACTGAAGCTGATGTTGTAGAAGGTGGGGGGGGATTTATTCTACCTATTAAAATCATGGCTGGAGGAACTCTTTCCAATATTCGTTTTTGGGGGAGTAACATAAGCCCAGGCTTTGGAACATTAACAATTAGTGGCACTGGAGTTACTGTGTCAAACATAAGAGAGGACAACAATGTAAGTATTTCACCATTTTCAGGAGATCCTCCTCCAGACAAAGTCCCTGGCATTGTTGTTGATATTACCTGTGAACCTGGAACACCTACAGGTCCAAGAAATATTATTTTTACAGGGGATACTATTGAAGAGTCAAATCCTAGTTTTGGATTGAGAGATCAAATTACAGGTGGACTGTTTGTCACAGAGTAATTACAATAATTACTTCGCTGCGATTTCTTTTACTAATTCTTGAAGTTCACCTGTCTTAAAAAGCTCTCTTGTAATATCACAACCACCTATAAATTTTCCATTCACATAAACTTGTGGGATAGTAGGCCAATTAGAGATTTTTTTTATTCCTTCTCTTAATTTATTATCAGCCAAAACATCTCTTGTTTCAAACGGTACATTTAAAAGCTGAAAGACCTCAACAACTGCCGCTGAAAAGCCACACTGAGGAGCATCCTTAGAGCCTTTCATGTAAATTATTACTTTATTTGCCTTTATTTCATCTTCGATTTTTTTTATTATATCAGTCATCTTTTTTCCTCCACCAGATTTGTTTTACTTTAAAAAGGGCACCCTATATTACCAACTAAAAGTACTAAATAGCATGATCTACACCCCTACTGAAAGACTGCTTGTTTTTCTCCCATTTAGCAGGAGAATATGTCTTTAGGGTTAAAGCATGAATTTCGTTAGATTTCATCTCCTCAGAAAAAATATCATAAACAACTTTATGTTGTTCAACCAGTGTTTTACCTTCAAATTCCGAGGAGACTATTATAACTTGTATATGATCTCCACCTCTTAAATCAATAACCTCTACAAAAACAGGTTTCAATTTTTCTTTTATTTTCTCTTCAATTTTATTCAGCAATTGCATATCTACTCCTAATTTAGCTTTGGCAATCTTTTTCCAACAAATGCTATCAAGTTATCATACTGCATATATGGATTTGTTTTCTTTTGATTTTTTAATTCATCATGTTTCTTTTCAGCATAATTATGTCCAGGGAAAATCAACGTATCATCTGGCATTTTCATAAGCTTATTTTGAATAGTGTCAAACATTTGCTCTACATCTCCACCCGGCAAGTCACATCTTCCACAACCATTAATAAACAATGTATCACCTGAGACCAAATGCTTATGAACTAAAAAACACTGTGAACCCGGAGTATGTCCGGGAGTATGAACAAACTCTATTTCATAATTTCCAATTTTCAGCTTATCACCGGGCTTAGTTTCTTTTACATTTTCTTTGCCCCAGTTAAACTTAAAAAACTCTGCTTCTTTTTGGTTTATATATACAGGAATATCAAGTTTGTTTAAAAGCTCTTCTACTCCATTTGTATGATCAAAGTGTCCATGAGTAACTAATGCAGCTTTAATTTTTAAATTGTGCTTCTTTGCTTCCTCAATCAAATAGTTTACATCCCATGCTGGATCAATAACAGCAACATCGCCAGTAGCTTTATCCCCAATGAAATAAATAAAATTTTCCATTGGTCCTATTTCCATTTGATTTAATAAGAGATCCTGCATAATAATAAATATTCTAACCAACAACTAAGCATTCTTGCCACAAGAATACCTCATGCTGAAACCAATTATTCTGAGCATATTTCACTAATTCACAAATTAATGTTAAATACCTTAATGAATTTACTCTTAACAAATTAAAGAAAATTTATCTAACTTCAACTCATGGACTATGAGGTTAAGGAATCAATTTGCTACTATCAACATATAAAAACAATATAGGCAAGTTATATGGATGTTAGCGGATCAGTCACCAAAGTTCCTGGATTCACAAAGCCAGTAAGAATTGGCTCACAAATACTTCATGGTGATTTCTACGTAGTAGAAGCACAGCAACCAAAACAAGAAAAAGTAACCTTAATAGACAATGCTGTTTTATTAATAGACACTTCTTCCAGTATGAGAGGAGGTAGGTTAGCATTTGCAAAAATATTAGCAAAAATGATAGCTACAGATGTAATTCCAGCAGAAACCACTAAAACAATAAATACGTTTGATTCAGCTGCAAGTGAAGTATCAAGCTCTACATTTTTACATCGAACACGAAAAGCTATTGATAGTATGACTACTGGAAGTGGAACAAATATTCTTGCTGGAGCTGAACTTACCCAGAGTCAGCTCAATAAAACAGATTCTAAAAAGAATTTATGCATTGTTTTTACCGATGGAGATCCGTACCCATCCAGCCAATTGCCAAAATTATATTCAACATTAAAAGAACTTAGAGAAAAGAATGACTGCACAATATTAGTGTTTGGGATGGGAGAACAATACAATGAACAAATAGTAAAAAGGATGGCAGAAGAAGGTATTTTCTGGTTTCACGCATCTCCCACCTATACCGATATAAACAAATTAAAAGATAAATTAAAAAATGTAATTGATGATATCCAGACAAGTAAGTATTTTATAAGTGGTTCTGCTGCTGAAACAAATAAAGCCTCAAGAATCTCTCCAGTAGTTACAGAAATAGTAACAAAAGAAAATGGAAGACACATGCTTAGATTTGGTTATACACAGAATGGTGCTCATCTATGCTTATCCACAAAGCAACCACAATTTACCCTAATACAACAAGAACATGCATTAGAAAACCCAACAGACCTAAGAGAAGTCCTTGAAATTACAGATGTTAATTCTGAGAAATTAACCCCTCAACAACAAGCTCATATAAAAAGCCTGGTTTTACAATATCTCATAGCAACAATCTCTCAGGAGCATGATTTAATCGCATTAAATAAACTTCAAAAAATCAATCAAAAAGATGAAGAAGCAAATCAATCACACACAATTGCTCAAAATAATGATTATTTGAGGCATGCTGCCAGTGAAGCATCATTTGTTAGCAATGTTCACAAGCCAGAGCCTAATGAACAAACCATTAACATTAACCCTGATGAAGTTAATCTGGGAGAAATAATAAGACAATTGGAAAACTTAAAAAGAGAAAGTCCTATAAGAAGGGGAGAAGAAAGAAGACCATCATTACCTGATAACACAATAGTCCTTCCTCAAGAAGAAGCAAACGTAGATAAAGGATTAATTGAAAAATTAGTAGAAAAACTACGAAGGTTAAAATTCTGGTAATTGACTAATAGTCTATTTGTTAATAAAAATGGGCGATCCGTGACTTGAACACGGGACCCCACGCTTATCAAGCGTGTGCTCTAACCAACTGAGCTAATCGCCCTCATTTTTTATAACGCCTCGGAGCTGTTACACAGACTCCTCGGCTATTAGCATACTCACCTAAAGCGCTCAGACTTTCGTATTCAGAAAGTCTTCGCTTAGAATTTACATTAACAGTAAAAAGCTGCTTTAACTTCTACTAATAACACAAGCAATCTAAGTATCAGTATTCAAAAACACGTTAATTATAACTTGCAATGTTCTTACAAAGATAAATTTAAAATGCTTGACATATGTAAGGATAATTGTTTTAATATGTATCAATCAATAATTTCAAAATAATAATTTAAGGAAAAACATGCAACTTAAAAAAATAAGCCTTTCACTTAACCCCTACGATTATTCTTCAATACGACAAAGAAATAAAGATGATACACAAACATTTGCTGGCTTAATCTTAAGAGGACACACGCTTGATGGATATGGCTGCCCACGTGTTCCAAGTACTGTAAATCCCTCCAAACAAAGATTCATGCAATCTGCAGTAAACAGACTTGTGAGATCTATTTATTCCATTAATGGTGCTACAGAACTTTTACTACAATCTGACAATATTGCATCCGTAAGAGAAAAAGTGAATATAGAAATAGGAAGATTTAGAAATCTTGGAGAAGGAGAAGAACAAAGACATAGCAATGCAGTAGAAAAAAGAAAAGTTGAAAAGCATTATGCAGATCAGGCAGCGGCTATAGAAAAAGAAAAGCCAGAAGATGAAAAAGAACCATTAGAAATCGGCAGTGATTTAAAAGATTTAACTCCTGAAGAGATTGCCTCTTACACTACTGCATTTAAATACATGGCAGAAAAGAGAAGAGCATTTGCACAAGCTGTTAAAATCTCTCCACATATTAATACTTTTGGATTTGCAGGATTATTAATGTCAGGTCCACAAATTTATATTCCCTGGGTATTAACTACTGATGGCATAGGTTTAAAAAGTCCAAGAAGAAATGATAGGCTAGCTGCTCTTACTTTATTAGAGATAGAAGTAGATGCAACTGCCAGAGAATTTAGGATAACGACTGAGGAACCGGATAAAAGTGGTACATTTTTATTATTTAATTATGATGATGCGATTAATTCAACCTCTTCAGTTATTGATGCATTATCCCAAGAAAATATCGGAGCAAGTGATCCCGATGTTGGTATAAAAAACCGAGCAGAAAGGTTAAAGGACAATGCTAGAGAATTAGAAAACATTTTAATGGCTAAAAGAGGAAAGAAGATCAACAAAGGAACATCTATTATTTGGCCAAACTTTAATAGTGGAAGCAATTAACCTTTAATCCATACATAGTTCTTACATGGGAAAAGACTTGCAAATTTGTTTTAGACAAAGAAGAAACAATACTTGACAAATTAGTTTTATATTGATTAAATTATAACCAAGCACTACATCTTACATCATTCAAATGCCCTTAAGGACGTCGTTTTAGCATATGTCAATAATACCTCCAATAAACTCAGTGATTAATCAAACTCAGGTAGCAAAAGAGTTTTCAGAAGTATTACCACTTACAATTAATACTCTTATGCAATTACCATTACACAACCATGGAATTGATAATAGAGGATTACCAATAATTCCGGGGAACACAAAACTTAATGAATTAGAAGCAAGAAGAAAAGATATTAATCGATACTTTACAAACTTATACTCTACAAACACCTCACTAAGGGACAAATTAAATGTTGATGCTACTGAAAGTTTAAATGAATTAATTAAAAAGATGTCGATTTATTCTCCTATTACACTTTCACGACAATCACTTACTTACATATATTCATTGTCAGAATTTAAAAATATTTTTGCATTAACCCTTATTTGTGAAGAGCCAATGGCAGCACTTTCCCTTATAACAGCAAATGGATGTGGATTGAAAAGCAGCGATGAAGATGTAAGAAAAGGAGCACTGAATTTACTAACAGCAATTGTGAAATTTGCAGGATATTCTATCTCAGGAGTAGATCATAAGAACAAATACCTATCTTCGAATTTTGCAGTCATCTCATTAGGCAGGAAAATCACACACCAACTTATGGATCAAAATGCAGCAAATAAAACATATGATACTTATAACCAACTGGATAGAGAATATGAAGAGATTGAAAGCAGGGAGTTAAATCGCATCGCTAATCTAATACAAAATGAGCGTCAGGCAAACTTAAAAAAAGCTTCATAAATTAGTTATTTTTAGAGATTAAAATTTTATAGTGATTGTCAACTTTTTCCTTAGAAAGAATTTTATGACCTTCTTCAAGAAGACTGGGCGGAACACTTTCTATAGCTTCACCAGAATCTAAAAGTACTTCAAGGGTTTGCCCATTTTTCATTTTATCTAACTGTATTTTTGTCCTGACAAAGTTTAGAGGACATTCAACACCTCTCAAATCAATAATAATATCGGGAATTATATTTTCTAATACTTCTTTTTTCATATTAATCCTTAGGTCTGGCAAACACTTTGGTCTACCCTTACATCTCTTAGCGGAAAACATTTTTGTAAGACACAAGAATTTGGAAGTGGGCACTCTTCCTTTGTTTTCATTTTTACCCATTCTTTTTTAAAGCAATCTCTGCTTTGGATATAGCCATAGACAAAATCAAACATACTATCAATATCCTGCTCATGCTTTTCAGATAAACACTTCAAGCAGAATTGTTCTTCTACATATCCCAAAGCAAGATTCATATTATATGCTCTTCGACATATATCTTGATTACATTTGAGGCATGGGAATGGGAAATCCATAACTTATTCTTTGTCATTACGAGGACTTTAGCCCAAAGCAATCTCACAAACATTCTAACGAACTTGAGATTGCTTCGTCGCTACGCTTCTCGCAATGACACTGTTTATTTCTTAGCAGGCTTTTCAGCAGCTTTAGCAGCTACAGGAGGAGCTTTAGTAGCAGCTGAAGGAGCAGCTTCAGCAGGAGCAGCAACACCAGCAGCTGGTGCAGCAGCACCCTCAGCGACAACTGGAGCAGCTGTTTCTACTTCGTGGGTCTTAGGTACTTCTACCTTCACCAATACTTCTTCAGGTTTTGCAAGTATATGAATATTCTCAGAAATCTTTAAATCTTTTGCGTGAATTGCCTGACCAATTTCTGTAATTTCATCCAGATTTACATTAATAGCATCAGGAATATCTTTTGGTAAACATTGGATTTCAATTTCATTATGAGAAATAATCAATATACCACCAGCAGCTACCGCTGATGAATGACCAATAAAGTTCAAAGCAACTTTAACTTTAATCTTCTCATCACTTTTAATCTTATAGAATTCAATATTTAAAAACTTATCTCTAATTGGATCTACCTGGACATTTCTAATAAGAACAGGGAATTTATCACCTTCAACATCTAATTCATTTATATGTGAGTATGCTTTATGTGGAATCTTTGAAAATTCTTTTGCATTAACCTGCACTGAATGTGAATCAAATCCATGACCATAAACTGTAGCTGGAACAGATCCTTCAGCTCTTAATTTATTTGGAGTTTTATCTTCTCGTTTTTTTGCATTAATTGTAAGTTGTTTTGCCATAGGGTTAATATTATAACTTAAACCCTAAATTCTTCAATAAACTGAAAGATTTTATATATACACAAAACAAGTGCTATGCTGCCTTAGCTACAGGTGGTTTTTCACTTCTATAATGAGTTTTAAGCGCTCTTAAGATGACACGAGAGTTGCTTTCAGAACTATGTCCAAGAGATAAATTTGTACATGCTTCATTTAGGGTTTTATCTTTATCTCTAAGGTCATTTAATATATTTGAAGGTACAACATCAAACCATAATTGTAATTCTTTAACTGGATCAGAACCTCCAATAATTCTTTCTTTCTGAATATCTTGTTCAGCAGCAAATTCTTCTAATACTCTATCGGCTTGCTCATCTAAATTCTTAAGTTCACCAGGCTCCATTGCATAAATTGAAGAAGCATCAAGTAATGCAATCCATTCAGTCGCAGTATTACCTAAATGTTTTAATAAATCTACCCTTACTAATGAACCTGGTTTAAGAGAGTTTCTTAATTCAGACAAACGAGTATATGGTTTTATTTTTTTATCAACATCATCTTTGTTAGCTTTAGAATCATATGTACTTTTCGTTATCTGTAATTGTAGATTTTGATTTAAACTAAATACCTGATAAGGGACCTCATCCATGTCAACCTTCAAAAGATTTTCTGGAGTAAGGAAATTGGTTATATTTTCATATGCCTTTCTCAAACCTGGATGTGTTTGAGTATTACATTTTAAAGCAAATAAAATCTTTTTCAAATCAACCGTGGTTAAATCGTTCTTGCAGTCTACATCAGTAATGCTTAATGAAGTAACAACTTTTTCAATTAAAGTATGTATTTGAGGATGATTTAATCTTTCTTCAATCCTTTCACTAGCTATTCTATTATTTTCATTTTTCTCTTTGAGTCCTGTCACTTTAGTACCATATAACTTTTCTTGATCTTGCTTAATTTTAATAAATTCTGAGTCTTCCTCAATATATTTCTTCAGTCCATCTATTGTAAGTTCATTACTACCGGGGACTTTTCCTGCCTGTACATCTTCAACATATTTTGATATTGCTCTATGTATAATTCTTCCATGAATTTTTGTATAAGCTAATGCTGTTAATAACCTATTAGGATCAACATTTTCAATTTCAAATACTTTTGGACTAACTTTTGTTAAGTGATCTTCTCTAGCAATGAACTTATCAAAGCCTGGAATATCATCAGAAATTAAGCCTAGTTTGTCATGAACTTTATCATCATTATTTATATTAGCTATTCTTTGTTTTAGATCATTTGAAAGGATATTTTCGTGACCTTCCAACTCCTTACAAATCATGTCACAGGCAGTAGGAAGAGTCGCCTCAGTCATATGAACTTGCATACCAAGTAATCTGGAACGTAACCCTACAAGTTCAGGTGGAACATCAGTTATACCTCTAGCTTTAAGCTTTTCAATCCCACACATTTCATCAACAGTTCCATTACCTGTCATCAGGATATGAACTTTTTGACATTCAAGAAGCTTTTGAAGTCTTGTTGCTATGAATGCCATCTTGGAAAGATCAACTTCACCCTTATCTCCTTCTGCAAGTTTCCAAATCTTATCTATTTCATCAATTGAAATTACTCTAATTTCATCATCAGGACCTTCAGTAGCAAAATCTATAAAGCTGTTAATGACCATTTGAAATCTTGTTTCAGTAGAAACAGACAATAGACTGGAAATTTGCTCTACTTGTTGACCGGCTTCTCCAGCTACATCTTTTACAACATCAGCAGTTTGCTGTAAAATATTTTTCTTAGCAACACCTGTTGCTAATATATCTGCATTGACTTCTTTTATAGAAACTTTCTTCCCTACACTTTGAGCATATTGTCTAAATTGATCAAGGGTATGATACATGGTATGCGTTTTACCTGTACCGGGTCCACCTATGTAAAATGCTCTAACAGCATTATTTCCAGCCCATAGTTGGTCAATAGGTCTTAAAACATCTCTAACCTCATCTGGGTTATAACTCATCGATTGTGGATGTCTTGAATCTTTATCTCTTAAATAACCTCTCTTCTCAGCCCAGTCAAAATCAGCATCCTTAAGCATTACAGGAATATCACCACGAGCTACATATAGAGCTTGCTCCTCTTCACCAAGATTTACTCTAACAAAGGTACCTTGAACATGGGAGTAAATTGAACCCAGTATGCCTAATAACCCAGCAAGTTTTAGCATTCCACCTAAAAAACCTAGTTTTGCAGCGGGACTTTCAGGATCACTTGTATATCTCCCAAGAGAGATTCCACCAAATAAAGCAAGAATGCCACCAACAATACCAAAAGTAGGAATTTTTTCTCTAACCCACGATGGTTGAAGCTCTGGTTTTTTATACACCTCTCTACAGCGTGTTGTTTTAACATCTGAACCTATATATGGTATAGGAGTTCCTAAATAACCAGTAGCACTCTGGACAAGACCAGATTGCATTATCTTTGAGAATATACCAATGGCTTGGCTTCCTCCCTGCATTATCGCTCTTGCATCTGGCATAATAAAAATTCTCCTTAACCCGATATTAACTAATTTTCATGCCAAGAGTAAATACCTAAACATTAGAAGAAGATTAAATTTTTATTAAGAAGTAAAATAGAAATAAAATTAAGCAAAAAAAGATAGAAATTCTAATGAAAGAAACAAATTTCTTAACTAAAAGCCTTAACTACTTTAACTTTATTAAATTTGAACACTCGGTTTTTGCTTTGCCATTTGCACTTTCAGGAGCCTTTTTGGTTAACGACTCTGGAATTCCTTCCACTAGGACAATCTTCCTAATAGTACTGGCAATGGTTGGAGCAAGATCATTTGCAATGAGCATAAATAGAATCTTTGATTCTGAAATTGATTCTAAAAACCCAAGAACAAAAAACCGTGAAATCCCAGCAGGAAGCATTAAAAGACCCAGTGCAATTGTTTTTTCAATTGTTTCATTTTTAGTTTTTATCTATGCCGCTTTAAACCTACCGAAAATATGCCTTGCACTTTTACCCATTGCTGCAATCTGGTTTCTTATTTATCCATTCACAAAACGATTTACACACCTCTCACATATCTGGCTTGGAATAGCATTAGGAGCTTCAGTTTTAGCCGGCTGGCTTGCAAATGGAGGCGAGCTAAACTCAGCAGTTCCTTATATCCTTGGAGAAGCAGTTGTATTTTGGGTGGCAGGGTTTGACATCATTTATGCGTGTCAAGATTTTGAATTTGATAAAGAAAATAATTTACATAGTATTCCAGCAAAATATGGGATAAAAAATGCTCTTGTTATTTCTAGACTATTTCACGTTACCACCATATTTCTATTGGCTTATTTAAGTAAAGTGATTCAAGCTTCTTTTATTTACTGGATAGGAGTACTATTTGTTTCTGCCATGCTCTTTTATGAACAAAGCTTGGTAAAAGAAAAAGATTTAAGCAAAGTAAATCTAGCATTCTTCACAATAAACGGCTGGGTTAGTATTGGGTTCTTTGTTTTTATATTGTTGGAGAAAATAACTTAGAATAAAATCAGTATCGCATCTTGCGTTCTGCATTGCTTTCCTTTAGCCCCTCCTTCCACCTACGGTGGACCCTGTCGGGGCATTCAGGAATAGCAATGCTACACCGTGCTTCTTCAAAAAGATAACTTTCCACATAATCATGTAAAATTAATACAGTCATTATGTCAAAAATATTTCTAACCGGAGCAACTGGATTTATAGGTGGAAACCTTGTAAACAAGCTTTTAAGTAGAGGGTTCAAAGTAAAAGTTTTAGTAAGAAACAAAAAACTATTAGAAAAGCACTCCTGGAAAGATAAGGTTGAAGTGATTCTTGGAGATATTTTAGAGCCAGAAACATTTGCCGGAAAAATAAATGACTGTGAAATAATAATTCATTCAGCAGCAATAATTGCTTTCTGGAACAGAATATGGAACAAAGTATACAAAGTAAATGTAATTGGCACAAAGAATGTATTAGATGAAGCTCTAAAATCAAACTGCAAAAAGTTCATTCATATAAGTTCTGTCGCTGCTATTGGATATGGCGAAAACAATGAACCTGTAAACGAAGAACACCCATATAACTGGGGTAAACATAAAATCTGCTATATGGAAACAAAACATGAAGCAGAGCTAGAAATATATAAAGCAATTAAAAAAGGCTTAAACGCCACCATGGTAAATCCTGCAAATGTCTGGGGAGTAGGCGATTACAGAGGAAGAAGAGCTCCTGTTATAAAAGCTATTCAATATGGACTTCCATTTTATGTAAACTCCGGGACAAACTTTGTAGATGTTGATGCGGTTTGTGAAGCCATAGTAAATGCAATTGATTTTGGTAAGTGTGGAGAACGCTATATCTTAGGTGGAGAAAATCTTACTATTAAAGATTTCCTTGGGATTCTTGCAGATGAAGTTAAAGGAAGAAAACCATTTGTACGTCTACCTAAAACATTAATAGTTATATTTTCATATATTCAAGAAGCTCTTGGTACTATTACAAAGATTTCACCCAGACCAGCAGCTTCTCAGCTTTGTTTTTTTGAAAAGGGGATTTACTACGATAGCTCAAAAGCAATTAAAGAATTAAAGATGCCTGTTATCCCTTTTAGGGAGTGCATTAAAAAGACTGTTAGGTTTTATAAAGAGAATAATTTGTTGTAATCTATGTCATTGCGAGCCGAATGAAATGAGGCGTGGCAATCCCAAACAATTTACGCAAGTTAGATCGGGATTGCTTCGTCGCTTACCTCCTCGCAATGACAGAGAAAACTAGAACTTCCCTTCACACCTATGAATCTTCATAAAATTACTTTCACCACGAGCAGCAATTGGTAAACCACCAGTAACAATAACTAAATCACCTTTTTTGATAAAGCCTTTTTCCATAAGAGTTTTCTCTACAAGATACATCATAGTTTCAGTATCCTTAACATCTGTAAGTAATATTGGAGTAATTCCCCAATATAAACTTAACTGTCTACTAACCACTTCATTTTGAGTAAGCGCTATAACCTTAACTGGTGGTCTTTGTTTGGCAATTAAATTTGCTGTCCCACCTGACAATGTAAATGTTGCTATTGCAGCAGCTTTTACACGCTCAGCCAGATCACATGCACTTCTAGCTAGATTTTGTTGAACAGTAGTTACATCATGCCTGTATCGTGGAGCAACACCTTCAGTAGAAAGAGCAACTTTATGCATCGTTTGAACAGCTAGAACAGGATACTTCCCAACAGCAGTTTCACCAGAAAGCATTATGGCATCAGTACCATCAAATATTGCATTTGCAACATCGCTAAGTTCTGCTCTGGTAGGTCTTGGAGAATGAATCATCGACTCAAGCATTTGCGTCGCTGTTATAACAAGTACATTATTTTCATTTGCTTTTTGAATAATCTGTTTTTGAATAGCTGGAAGCTGCTCATAAGGCAACTCAACTCCTAAATCACCACGAGCAACCATTATTCCATCAGAGACCTTCAAAATATTATCCAGATCATCAATAGCCTGTGGCTTTTCAATCTTTGCAATAATTTTAATGATTGATTGTTCTGGTAAATGCTTTCTCAGTGTTTTTATATCTTCTGCGGAACGAACAAATGATAGTGCTATAAGATCAATATCTATAGATAATCCGTGTTTTAAGTCCTGCAAATCCTTTTCCGTAATTGATGGGACATCCTTCAAATAAGTGTCAGGGAAATTAACTCCCTTTCCATCACTCAACTCTCCACCAAAAACAATTTCACACTCAACATTATTTGAATCAATAAGTTTACTTACCCTTAATTCAATAATCCCATCATTTAAAAGGATTCTATGACCCATTTTTAAACTACCGATAACCTGCTCAAAATGTGCAATACGAAATCTATCTTCAGTCCCAAGA